>SXPJ01000066.1 GCA_005776395.1 Bdellovibrionales bacterium
CCCTCCTGCGGCAGATCTTGATACAGTACACGAACCCACACGCGCAGCCGGGACGGCTTGGGCATAGACTCCTAATTTGATTTTCGTTGCAAAGTCGAAGAATTAAAGCTTCGAACCGCTGAGGCCCTGTGTAAGTTAATCTCCATCTACAGCGTTCTTGCCTGGCGCGTGTTCTGGATGACGATGTTAAACCGAGAGTCGCAAATGTTGTCGCCGCAATTTGCTCTCTCCGATATTGAAATACAAATACTTGACCACCTTAAGCCCGACAAAGGCCCAATCACAAAAACTTTATCAAATTACACTCTGGAAATTGCAATGCTTGGCGGCTATCTGGCAAGAGCTTCTGATCCCCCCAGGTAACAAAGTCATGTGGCGAGGAATGACTCGATTAACTGATATCGAAATGGGATTCATGATCGGAGCAAAACTTGTGGGTAATTGAAAGGTTTGCAGACGTTTTAGTAACCGGCGACAAAGCAATAGTTGAATTGAAATCAGTTGGCGATTTGAAAATCGAAACTACTTCGGTATTTCTAAGACGATTTCAAAAGAAGAGCTGAGCTGATGTAGTACGGATAAGTGGGACAAAGGGCCATTTCCTAACAAGCCATTATCAGGTTTCTTGGTGATTTTTAGATTTATCACTAATGAATCACTGCATCAGAGTCTTTGATCCCGTGCACAGACTAGGGGCTGGTCTATATACGGACTTTTTATGAATGGAAAAAAACGGTCTAATGCAGCAATAGATTATTCATGATTTCTTGCTAAGACAGAACTTTAAAATTAATGTAGTGATACTGGGGGAGTTTGGGTGTAAAATATTTTTAAGTATTAGTTCAGTTCAGTTCAGTTTTAGTTTTCATTTACAATCAATTTTATGGAGGCAAAATGAAGCATTATTCTCTATTTGCTTTGGCTGTTGTTTCAGCAGCTGGAGCTTTGTTTACGGCATGTAGTTCGAATAATAGTAGTTCAACGCCAAGTGTGACTTCTCTCGCAACTTTACCGGCCGCAACGGGACCTGTAACAAGCTCGAGAATTCAGGAAATACGACCCGCTTCAACGGGTAGATTATTGAGTGCTTGGCACAATAATGGAGGAGCTACTTGGACTAGTAAGAGTGGGCCTATGTGCCAGACTGGAGAGATGATCATGCGATTACTATCGGATGCCGCTCAACCAGATAAAATTCTGTGTTATGTGGGCGCGATGGAGACTCATGGAGTATTTTCTGCATCTTACGATGGTAATAATAAGTATTATGTTTTGAACCCGCCCTCAGGGTTTAATAAAAAACATACTGGTCGTCCCGCTGGAGATATGACGATTAAGTTTAATATTGCAAAAACTGGCAATGCTATCTCAGACTTCAAGATGTGGATGTGTGAGACCACAAGAGGAGATCGTGCCATAACTCAATCAGAATATGTTGCAACTTCTCTTTCAAATGGAACAGCCACTGTGACCTCTGTGGGGGTGCATTCTGGAAGTGGTTTTAGCGCTTCTCAAAGAACTGTAGCAACCGGAAGTTTTAATTCTTCTGGAGTCTGGACCTCAAAAACTATTACCAATACGGGTAGTTTCTCTGGCGGTTCTGATGTTACTGCATTTCAAAATAAGCAATACATGAGTCTTACTCAAGCTTCGGATAATTTCTCGTTGAATGGTTATTTTAATGGGTATTACGGGGGATCAGGAAACTCTCAAGAAGGGCGAATGTATGCAAAAATTCAAGGGCTCAACCTTTCCAATTTAGCTACTGCGGCCCTAGGTGATGGCTCTGCCAAGTTCTCATTTACTTTCCCTGGGGTGGTGGGACCCTTAACAGACACAAAAAGTTGGACAGGAGATGATCAAACACCAATGGCTACCGCATCAGATGGTGTTTATCATGCAGCAGTGTCTCTTGGAACGCTTCCTAATTCCGATACTATCACCGCCCCTACATTTTCTGGGGCAGAAGTTTGGGACTGTGATACAACTGGACAAACTGTAATAACCATCAATATGAGTGGTTCCGAATTTTCTGGAAATGCGAATCTTCAAGCTGCAATGTTGGCTTGTGACAGTAAATATAATTTCAATAATAATAATATGACTAATTGTAGTGGGGCTAGCTTCTAGTTATCAAAAAGTATCCTCACCTCTTTTTTATCCAACTTCTTTCAAATTTTAAGTTTGAGGGGAGGGATTAATCAGTCTTTGTTCAAAGAATATTCTCCTGACTTCGATAGTTCATAGTTTGCGTTATAGAAACTGGGTAATACTATATAGCAAGTCTCTTTAAGTATGTTTTTTTAGTGTTGAAGTCAGGAAGAATATTCTAGAGGCAATATGAAAGTAATATTTTAAAAAAAAGAGTGGGCGTCTATTTTTTTAGATGCCAAGCTTTCAATCTTAAAAAAGTTTCAATACCATAGTGAGAAAGAGTATGTCCTATTCCTGAATGGCCTCGGCCAGACCAAGGAAGTTTGGGACTGACTCTATCACAGCAGTTCCAATAGACAGAACCCGATTGGATTTGTCCCACTTATCCGTAATACTACAGGGGGAAACTCCCCCATCGTTAATAAACCGACTGGGGATCCTAAGCTCAATAAAATTCTTCATTAAATGCAGAGTGCAGAATGAGAACTATTATTCTATTCTGCACTCATTGATTAAAATGCTCATTTTTTTAGTGTACAGATAGAGCCTTTATCCAAGATTAAAGAATGTTTTAGAATTATTTCCTTCTCTAAGTTCAGGAATAATTTTTGTGGAATCAACATAGACAGTAAAATTAGCATCAGGATTATATACCCAATAAGGCAAATAAAATATCATTACCGAACTAGCCCCTGGAGCTAATACAGGAATCGTGACATAAACGATGCGTCCATCATCCTTAATATTCCCATAGCAACGATTAGAAGTTGCCGTTCCAATATTTTTTACCACAGCCCGAATCCGGGATTGCCCTGTGCTACTAATATATTCTGGCTCTAAAATATTCATTACAACAAGATCTGGCGCAAGATAAATAATGGGTCTCTCCTCAATTGGAATAGGTAAGTTTGCCATCATCTTTCCTTGAAATGTTAAAAGAAAAATTCCTAGAACTATCGCAAAATTGAGTCTCATATTTTTTCCTCCCCTATTGTTAAGTTTCATTAATAATGAAATAAATTGCACGACTAATGCCAAATAACATTTTCACTTTTTAGGCTGAAACAACAGCATGAGTTATTTTTTTCTGGTGTCAGAGTGTCTCCGAAGATAAAAAATAAAATATAAAAGTTGAAAAATTTACATAGACCCATTATCGAAAAACATGATGATGAGAAACCTGATAACGGCTTGTTAGGAAATGGCCCTTTGTCCCACTTATCCGTACTACATCAGCTCAGCTCTTCTTTTGAAATCGTCTTAGAAATACCGAAGTAGTTTCGATTTTCAAATCGCTAACTGATTTCAATTCAACTATTGCTTTGTCGCCGGTTACTAAAACGTTTGCAAACCCCATGAGAGCGGTCTCTATTACAAGATCATCCTTCTCATCATTTAGAATCTTAGTCAGGCCTTTTGGGGAAAATAGTGTGGCGGCTTCCGTAACTGTATCGATGAAACGGTCAACCTCGGCACTTTTAAGCCCGATTTTATTAACGAGATTGCGATGAACCTCCTCAAGAATTGGATTGCTTAAAACCAGAAGAAATTCTTTTTGAAACGCCAGCTCAACAATCGTAAATGGCTTTCCACCAAATCCTAAAGCGGACACCAAAATATTGGAGTCCAGACAAACAGTCAGCTTTTTATTCAACTTCGTAGCCTACATCCTTTGGATTTACTTTGCGGGCTTTCGCAGCTTTTTTTCCCTTAGACCCCAACTCCTTTAGAGTTTGTATCGAGGAATACTGGCGAAAGCATTCTCTGAGAAGCTCGCTAATGGTTCTATGTTCTCTTTTGGCTACTTCTTGCATTTCTTTGATTAGTTCAGAAGGAGCAGAAAAACTTACTATTTTAAAAGTGTTGCGCATAATAATTATTATTAATTATTATTAATTAATAATCAAGGGATAGGTTTAGGGTAATTCGTGACCGAACAAAAGCCTCAGAAGCACCTACAACTTCTGCGACCTTATCAAAGCTCCTATATTGTTTATAAAGAGTATGTAATTCGTTTGATGTCAGTACTTCTGGTATTTGAGCTGAGTAATTTCGGTTCCAACGGCTTGGCTAAGTTTTGCTAATGCCATATTGAGGCTATAAACAGTCTCAATATAATTTTTTCGGGCGTTACCATTTCCCTCAAGAGATTCCATTAAATCTTTGGTGGGAGTAATCCCTATTGAAAATCCCATGGCATTAGAGATAAACCATTTTTTGCCTAGCTTTTTTCGATTGCTTGCGATCTCAAGTCCTTGAGCCGCTTGGTCTAACTCCAAGAAGGCCTTTTTAACCTGGAGTTCAATTCCGGGAATGGCATAACTTTCGCTAGCCTTCAGTTTCATAATCTCGGCCTCTTGCTCATGAACCTCAGCGGATTGACGTGAAAACTCCAAATCGAATCTTAAACCTACCCCTAGCCCCCCTTGAATTCCATTGAAGGGATCATTAGCAAAGATTGACATCTGTTTATCAGCAACGGGAGACCATGCTTTTGTAATCATTCCTCCAAGAAACACTAAGGGATAGCTTTGAGCCTCTTTAGCGTCTTTGAGAGCTGTTCTAGCTTTGATACCTGCCGATAGGGCCTTAAATTCAGGTCGATATTTTTTCGCAAGTTCAATGTATTGTTCAAGGGATTTTTTATCATAGGTTTCTACGGTTGAGTTTAAGGAATCAAAGGTTTCAAAAGAGCTGGCGGACACCCAATTAAGAGCCTTTTCCGCTGTTTTCTTTGCAGTCTGTGCATATAGCTTTTTCTGTTTCAGATCGGCAAGTGTCGTTTTTAATTTGTAGAGGTCGTGGGGTTTTACCGGGGTTTTGGATTTTTTTTCTCCTACGGCCTTATCAACAGATTTGGTAGCCTCTTCCAAAAATGAGATTAGCTCATCGACTAGGGCTTCAAGATCTCTTGCCATTAAATAACCGTAGTAGAACTCTTTGGCCATTAGAGTGACATCGTTTCTTTTGGCCTGGGCCAATTCGGTTTTTGCCTCTACTTGCCCTTCAGCTGCCTTTTGATAACTAGAAATCATCCCAAAAGAGTAGAGGGGTTCGACAACTTGTAGGCTCCCTTGAAGGAAGGGGCCCCATTTACCTGTATTGGTTCGAGAATTATGGGGATCTCCTCTGACCTCAAACATAGGGGCTGCAAGAATAGTCGCACTTGCTTTTGGAAATAGGGCTGAGCGCGCAAGTTCAATTTGAGATCTAGCGATTTCAATATCCTGTTCGGATTCTCGAATCATGCCATTTTGCTTAATTGTGGATTTCAAAATAGTCTCTAGATTGGGCTCAACGCTTGAGGGTTCTGGCTCAGCGGCTATGAGGCTTTGAGTAGCAAAAATTAAGATAAATAGAGCGGCGGCTTGAGATATCATAATAGTAAGTGAAGTAATTTTCTTAAAGGTAAGGGATTCTTCAAATATGTTGCCTCGAACAGCTCTCATAAAGATTCAACGCAGTATGTACGACAAGTTGAAAGAACATGCTAGTTCCATGTTCGGAGGACTCCCTTCGGAGCTGAAACACTATTTTCGCCAGTACCAAAAAGAATTTCAAAAATATTCAGGCCTTAGCACTAAACGGGAGCTGCTTTTAGAGGTTTTAAAAGGGCAGGTTATTTTCTTTGGTGATTACCATACTTTATCTCAAGCACAGCGCACCGTGATTAGAATTATGAGGGATTCAATTAGAGTTTTAAAGAGGAATAAAAGGAAGGTAATTTTAGCCTTAGAGATGTTAACTCCAGAACATGACGCTTGGGTCCGAAAATTTTTACAAGGTAAGTTATCCGAGAAAGACTTTTTAAAACGGATTGGTTTCGAGGAAAACTGGGGGTTTCCTTGGGAGAATTACAAAGCATTATTTGAGTTCGCTAAAGAACACAAAGTGGAAATCAGAGGTATTAACCATCCCAGTTCTCCGAATCGTGCGTCCTTAAAATTAAGAGACCAATTTGCCGCCAAAATTATTTCTGAGATTACCGCTGAAGATCCTAGAGCTATTATTTTTATTTTAATTGGAGATCTTCATTTAGCGGAAAAACATCTTCCCTTTGAATTGAGTCAAATTTTAAAAATAAAAAAACAAAAGCGCAGAACTGTAATTATTCATCAGAATTTAGAACAACTTTACTGGCAGTTGGTGGATCAGGGGCTTGAAAACTTTGTGGATGTGGTTCGTATCAAGAAAAACAATTTTTGTGTTATGAACACCCCTCCTTGGGTTAAATTAAAAAGTCATCTCAATTGGACGGAGTTAATTGCAGAAACAGGGAGTATTCCACCTCTGGAAACTGCAGCTCAAGCTTTCCAAGAGATGGATTACTCTCATGAGGTTCAAGATCTTATTCAGGTGATTGGAAACTTTCTAGGAATGGATCTTCCCAGGTTGGATAACTTTCAAATTTATGGTCCATTAGATTTGGAACTACTTAAAAGAGAACCGAGCAAGGAAGCTTCGAAGAAAACTCTAGTTCATGCTTTAAACTTCAAATACGCCAAAGTATTCAAAAGTTATTTTATTCCACAAAAAAACATTATTTTTTTAAATTCATTAAGCTTAAATCATGTGGCGGCTCAGTCGAGTGTGTACCTTCACTCTGAGTTAAGTGGATTTATGGATGTTTTTGAAAACCCTAAAAAGGATTTTTATCGATTTGTTTGGGTTGAGGCTTTGGGTTTCTTAGGTGCTAAGATTATTAACCCCAAAAGAAAGTGCAATGGTCGGATTGATTTAAGGAAACACTTGGCAGTTATCAAAACAGATAAACCAGATGAAAACGTTCAAAGTGCTCGTTTAGCTTTATGGCATTTGGAGTGGGAAAAAAGGCAAGGGTTACTAGAGAACTCTTCCATTTTCTTTTTGCCCAATTCAGCTAAGAAAAACCTCCTCTATTATAAAGTAGCCAAAATTTTAGGCCATCTCTTGGGCCACGCCCTTTACCAAGGGATTGTGGATATGCATCTGTCACAAGATGAAGTCCGAGCTCTTTTCTATCGAAGTTTCTCCTCTTCATCAGAAGCATTAAAATCGTATTTGATTTGGGTCAAAAGACTTGATGCTTTTAACTATCGAGAGTCTGTCAAGTGGGAGCGATTATGACTTCTACAGAGGTGCCTGGATGCAATGCGGCAATATTCTTTTTAGAGGTATGATAACCTTGCAACATTCTTGACTTCATTGCGTCACAATGGTTCGATTCTCCCCCTATGAAACTCGATGAAAAATATCAACTTTTGCAGAGAAAAAATACCGAAGCTGAACTTGCTGGGGGAGCTGAGAGAGTTCAGCAACAACACGATCGCGGTAAAATGACAGCCCGAGAGCGTGTTTTGTTCCTATTAGATGAGGGGAGTTTCGTTGAATTAGATAAGTTTGTGACCCATCGATGTACCGATTTTGGGATGGAAAATAAGAAAATTCTTGGTGATGGCGTTATCACGGGTTATGGGACCATTTCAGGTCGCCATGTTTATGTTTATGCCCAAGATTTTACAGTTTTTGGGGGATCCTTATCAGGCACTCAATCTAAAAAGATTTGCAAACTTTTAGATATGGCTATTAAGAATGGAAAGCCAGTTATTGGTCTAAATGACTCAGGAGGGGCTCGTATTCAGGAGGGGGTTGAGTCTTTGGGGGGGTATGCGGATATTTTTTATAGAAATACCATGGCCTCTGGGGTCGTTCCACAAATCTCCTGTATCATGGGACCCTGTGCAGGAGGGGCTGTTTATAGTCCTGGAATTACCGATTTTATCTTCATGGTTAAAAAATCGAGTTACATGTTTTTGACTGGGCCTGATGTTATTAAAACAGTGACCCATGAAGAAGTAACGATGGAAGAGTTGGGGGGGGCTGTAACTCACAGCACCCGAAGCGGAGTGTGTCATTTCGCCAGTGAAGATGAGAAAAGCTGTCTGTTGTTGATTAGAGAACTTCTCAGTTATCTCCCGTCTAATAATCTAGATGATGTTCCTTTGATTAAGACAAGTGATCCTGCTGAGAGAAAAGAATCCAAACTAAGAACTATTATTCCCGAAAACTCAAAGCAGGCTTATGACATCAAAGAAGTTATTGAAGCTATTGTCGACGATAACTATTTCTTTGAGGTTCAAAAAGATTTTGCCCAAAATATTGTAATCGGTTTCGCAAGTCTTAAAGGCAGAAGTGTTGGAATTGTAGCTAATCAACCTAAAACGTTAGCTGGCTGTTTGGACAACAATGCCTCTTTAAAAGCAGCTAGATTTGTTCGCTTCTGTGATGCTTTTAATATTCCTATCATTACGTTTGTCGATGTCCCTGGATTTTTACCGGGAACTGAGCAGGAGTTTGGAGGAATCATTAAACATGGAGCTAAACTTCTCTATGCTTATGCAGAAGCTACGGTGCCAAAGATCACAGTGATCACTCGAAAAGCCTATGGTGGGGCTTACTGCGTGATGGCCTCTAAACATCTGCGTTCAGATATCAACTTTGCCTATCCCTCAGCAGAAATTGCTGTAATGGGCCCTGAAGGAGCCGTTGCCATTGTATTTAGAGGGGAACTACAAAAGGGGCAGGATCCTGAAGCGGAAAGAAAAAAATTGGTTCAGGATTATGAAGACACCTTTGCAACACCGTACAAAGCTGCTGAGTTAGGATTTGTGGATGAGATTATTTTCCCAGAAACCACCCGCCCTAAATTGATTCAAGCTTTGGAGATGTTAAAAAATAAACGGGACAAAATGCCTCCCAAAAAACACGGGAATATTCCACTGTGACAATTAAAACAGCACAACCCAAAAGGATCTTAGTTGCCAATCGTGGCGAAATCGCAATTCGAGTCATGCGAGCTATTAGAGAGTCTGGAAATATTCCGCTTGCTATTTATTCGACCGCTGATCGTACCTCTTCTCATGTTTCTCGTTCGGAGGCTGCCTACTGTGTAGGTGAGGGCCCCTCTATTCAGAGCTACTTGAATATTGAGTCGGTCATGAAGGCTGCAAAGACTTTAAAAGCAGATGCGATTCATCCTGGGTATGGTTTTTTGTCAGAAAAAGAGGTTTTTGCTCAAGCCGTTCAAGATGCCGGCCTAGTTTTCATCGGCCCTTCTGCAAAAGCCATTAAAACCATGGGGGACAAAGTTGAGGCTAGAAAGACTATGGCCCACATTGGTGGTTTGCCACTGGTTCCTGGAACTAAAGAGGGGTTCACTGATGCTAATGAAGCCTTTACAAAAGCTAAAGAAATTGGGTTTCCCCTGATGATTAAAGCTCTCGCGGGCGGCGGGGGGCGAGGCATGCGCCTTGTGATGAAAGAGGAGGAGTTTCTTAATTTATTTCAGCGCGCCAACTCCGAAGCTTCCAAAGCTTTTGGGGATGGAAGATTATATCTAGAAAGATATGTCTCTTCGCCCCACCATATAGAAGTTCAGGTGATTGCGGATACTCATGGTAATGTCTGTCATCTTTTTGAGAGGGAGTGTTCGGTACAGCGACGACACCAAAAAGTTATTGAGGAGTGTACAAGCCCATTCCTAAGTGAATCCACACGGATTAAGTTATGTGAGGCTGCTGTCAAAGCTACACGAGAAATCGGCTATTTGAATGCAGGCACCATTGAGTTTCTGATGGATGATCAGGAAAATTTTTATTTCATGGAGATGAATACTCGCTTGCAGGTGGAGCATCCTGTGACAGAGTGGGTGACCGGAATTGATCTTGTGAAAGAGCAACTGAGAGTTGCTTTCGGAGAAAAACTTTCATTCTCCCAAGAAGAGGTTCAACGCCGTGGGCATAGTATCGAATTTCGTATTAATGCTGAGGATCCTGAAAAGTTTTTACCCCAGGCGGGAAGAGTCACAGGGGCTCAATTCCCTATGGGAATTGGCGTAAGAGTGGATTCTCATATTTACAGAGGCTACGATATTCCTGTTTTTTATGACTCTATGATTGCGAAAATTTCCGTTTGGGGACGAGATCGAAATGAAGCCATATTGCGAGCAAAGGCAGCATTGAAAGATACGACTCTTAATGGAATTAAAACGAATATTCCATTACATTTACAGATTTTAGATAATCCAAAGTTTTTAAGCGGAAACTATACCACTCGACTCATTGGGGAAGATTTTAATTATCAAGAGCAGATTCCCTCGGAATCTGAGTTGAGAATGGCTCTGATGGCAGCAGCTGTTTCAGCCTATTCCAAAGAGTATAAAGGGGCGAAAGAGGGAGATGAAAATTCTCGATGGAAAGCCTTTGGACGAGGGGAGGGGATGCGCTAATGTTATTTTATATCCGCTATCGAGACAAAGAATATCGCGTTCGAGTTGAATCAAAAAATCAGCAGTTAATGGTCACCTATGGCGACGAGCCTGAAGAGGCTGTGGATCTTTCGTTCTACGGTAATGATTGTACTTTTGTAAGTTCTGAATCTATTTTTAGTGCGAATGTCGTTGGGAATAAAACCGATTACGTTGTCTCAAGACCCCAAGGAAATTTAAGCTTTTCCGTTGAGAGCGAATACAGAAGAATCGTAGGGCTTTTAAGAGGAACTGAACTCGAGCAAGAAAACATTGTTTACGCTAAGATGCCTGGCAAGATCGTTAAAGTGATTAAGAAAGTGGGAGAGTCTGTTGAAAAAGGGGAAACTGTAATGGTTATGGAAGCCATGAAAATGGAAAACGAACTTCGAGCAAGCATGAGCGGAACAGTTCTAAGCATTATGGTGGCAGAAGGGCAGGCGGTAGAAACAGGGGCTATCTTAATGGAAATAAAGCCTCAAGAGATGGCCTAAAAACCGCCCTGAAAAAAGATTTTATCTCTAAAATCCTCTTAACAAAGCCTGTTTTTAGACCCATCTATTTTTATACGAAACTTCGAACTCGAGAGCTGTCATACCCTTACTAAGTTCTATTACTCTTCGTTGTCAGCGTTCTTATTGCCTCTGCCCATGCTACCGAAAGCAGTTCCAACGGCAACTCCAGCCAATCCAGCAGCAACTGCTTTTGCAGTTCTGGAGGAAGTTGCTTTTTTAGGGGCTGGTTTTCGCTGAGGTTTGTGACGCGATGTGGTTTTTTTAGCGGGCTTTTTCTTAGCTGCTTTTTTTGCTGGTTTTTTTTTCGCAGCCTTTTTAGCAGGTCTTTTTTTTGTTTCTTTACGTTTGGGTTGTGTTGCCTTGCGGGCCTTAGGTTTACGAGCTGTTTTAGTTTTTTTAGCCATGGAAATCCTCCTTAAAATTTTGTCCTATATTTAAAATTATTTTTGTTCAATACGCAAAATAAATCGTATCTACCCCTTATTTTTTATCAGAAAAAACTCAAAAAAGGATTGAGAAATAGAATGTTAGGCAGTTTCTCGTTGCCAGAATAAAAAAAACAATTTATTCATTGAGAATATCTTAATCGCAGTTAAGATTTATATTAAGAAAAGTAGTTCGGGCCAAGTAGTATAACACTAACCGGTTGGTAAGAGGTCATGGGGGGCTTATGGCCAAAGCGGTGAAGTACAAAAGTTCGAAGTGTGCGCCTAAAAGTCAAAAAAATGTCACTAAAACTCAAAAGAAAGCTCTATCGGTAACAGGTAGAAATATAACAACTTCAAAAGTTGTTAAAGCTAAGGAACAGGGAAAAATTCCTGCACAAGGAGCTGCAAAGTCTCCTGCTTTAGTTAAACCACCTGGTAAAACTGAGAAGAAAGAGCTTTCTCAAAGGTTGGTGGATACCATTGAGAGACGGAAACAAGCCAAAGAGTCGAGCAGCGGGCAACATCAAGGATCCAAATTCTTTGTTAAGCCGCCGGGTCGACGTGGCAGACGTCCAAAAAACTTAGTGGATTATCAACCTGAAAACCGAGAAGAAGATTCTTATGTCGTAGAATCGGAACGGGAAAATATCGAATACGATACCGGAATTCGAGTTTCTGAACGAAAAGAGGAAGCTGGTTTCGGTTCAGACCGTTTCGAAGACTTTGATGAAGAATTAAACTTCGACTGGTAATTAGCTCAGGGTTTCTTATTGTGAATAATCACATAGACCTCTTCGATGGAGCGGTCTGTGGCCGATTGGATTACGTATTCCACTTGGTTAATCACAGTTGAATCCCATTTTTTGGGGATTTTTTGCATTCTCTTTAATAAGAAGCCGGCTAGTGTTTGATAGTCGTCATCTTCAGGCAAAGGAATACCCAAAATTTCCTTTAAATCGAATATTTCAATTCGTGCGCTGACGATGAATGAGTTTTCGCTGATCTGCCTAAAAAGCTTTGGCACTTCATCATACTCATCTTCAATTTCTCCAACTACCTCCTCCATCACATCTTCCATCGTAATAAATCCTGAGCAGCCCCCGTATTCATCTACGACAATTGCCATAGGACGAGATTTTAATTCGGAAAGAAGTTCATCTAAGGGCTTACTTTCAGGAACAAAAAGGGCAGGTTGCATAGCTGAATATACTGGAGCTTGGAGTGTCTCGGATTTTAAACAATCAAATCCCTGAATAATGCCTACGATACAATCGATTCTTTCACGATAAACAGGAAGTCTTGAGTGCCCAGATTCAGTGAATATTTTAACCGCTTCTTCGAGGGGGGCATTTTCTTCAATCGCTACCACATCAATCAGTGGGCGCAGCATCTCTTTAACTGTAATTTTTCCAAACTCTAAAATTCTCTCAATAAGTATTCTTTCTGAAGGGGTCACATCTGAACCACGACTTGCGGGTAGAGCGGCTTTAATCTCCTCTCGAGATAGGAAAAAACCCTTTTCGGTGCTTTCTCCTACAATTTTCTTTAGGACCTTAGCGTAAATAACTAGAGCTTTAGTAAGGGGAGAGAGTATTAGGCTCGCAAAATTCAACGGGCGAGCCATAGTTAACACTAACTTGTCAGAGTGAGTACGGGCTATCATTTTGGGAATGAACTCGCCAAAAATCAAAATAAAGGGAGTTAGAAAAAAAAGATTTATCCACTCAGGATCATAATGGAGCTGATTTTTTATAAATAGGGTGGAAATGGTAGTCGTGCAACTGATAGCTAACGTGGTTCCAAGCACTGTAGTTGAAAATAGTTTTTCTGGCTTTGAGAGAAGAGATTTTGCCAAAAGAGCACCGGGAATATTTTCCTTGGCTTTACGTAAAAGTTTTGGACGATTTGTTGAAAGAAAAGCAATTTCGCTGCTGGAGAAAAAAGCCTCAGCTAATAAGAAGGGGGCTATCAAACAGAGCAAAATTCCGAGAAGTGTAATCATGGAATAGAGGTTTCCCCTTTGTTCTGAGTTTGAAATAGTGCATTAAGAAGATCTTCTAAAGTGACAACACCCAAATAATTTCCATACTCATTAACCACAAGCGCGATGTGAATTTTTTTCTGCTTAAACTCTCGAAATAGACGAGAGATCTTCTTGTGAGACGATACGATATAGGGAGAAAAGGTTGCTTTTTTAAGGGCTTCGGTATTTACCGAGACATCCGATTCTAAAAGAAGTTTTAAAAGTTCTTTAGTGTAAAGGATTCCAACGACTGAATTATTGTCCCTTGAAAGAACTGGAACTCGAGAAAATGTGTTTTGACGTACTTGACTCAAAGCTTCGCTAATAGAGCAATTATCAAATAGTGTGAAAACCTTGTCCCATGGGGTAATGACCGATTGGACCGAGCGATCACTGAATTTAAAAACATTGTAAATCATCTGTTTTTCATCTTGATCCAGACTTCCACTTTCTTCTCCTACCTCGATCAAGTTGAGTAGATCTTTTTCATTGAGAGCTGTGTTTGAAATGGGTCTTACGTTGAAAACTTTAAGAATCTCACCACTCACTGAAACAAAAACCTTACGAAAAGGGGTCAATAGAAAGTGGCCCCAACTGGCGGGATAGACCAATATTGAGGCGGTTAAGACAGGTAAGCGGAACCCTAAAACTTTTGGCAAGATCTCTGAAAAAATTAGCAGCAAGAAGGTGGAAATTAAAATGGAACATAACGCAACCACTCTGGAATTCATTGTGGAGAAGTTGTTTTGCATTAGAGTTGCTACAAAAGTTCCTATGAGAATATTGACACATTCATTTCCAATAATAAGAGTTGAAAGAAGCCCCTCTGGTTTTTGAATTAGGTTACGAATGTAGCGGTAAAGATTGGGTTTTGATTTCTTAATGGCTTCAAGTTGGGTGCGACTCAACGAAAATAGAGAGGCCTCGCTCGCCGCAAATATAGCAGCGATTAGTAGGAGCAGGGGAATAAGAACGAAATAAACATGAATCGACATGAAAAATGGAGTCCTATGTAATGGAATATTGTATTAGTTCCTAAGGTTTCTTGTCAAAAAACGGTAATTTAAGTAATTTGTCGAAATGGCATCCCATTTTTTTAGTCCCATTAATAACTCAGATGTGGTTCAGGCCGTTGCTTGGAGAGCAGGTAAAGTAGTTCTTTTAGATCAGACCGCTTTACCCAAAGAAGAGGTCTATCTTGAATGTGATTCGACTGACCGTGTTGTTGAAGCCATTAAAAAATTGGTGGTTCGTGGAGCTCCAGCCATTGGAATTACAGGGGCCTATGCGGGAGTTCTTGCGGCTTTAGAGGTTCAGAGTTTGGAACTGTCAAAGCGACCCGATGCAATGGCTTCTAAGTTAAAGGCGATTGAAATGGCTCGCCCCACCGCTGTTAACTTGAGTTGGGCCATACAAAAGATAAGACGTATTATCGAAGTGTGGGATGAACCTTTGAATTCTAGGTTTGTAGATCGATTACTTGAAGAGGCAAAACGTATTCATCAAGAAGATTTTGAGTTCAATCATTCGATGGCGAAACTTGGAGCAGAACTACTAACGCAAGGTCCAGTTTTAACGATTTGCAACACCGGAGATCTTGCCACAGGAGGCATAGGAACTGCTTTTGGAATTTTAACTCAAGGTTTTAAGCTTGGAAAGATCTCCAGGGTTTTTGCGTGTGAGACCCGTCCTGTTTTGCAGGGAATTCGGCTTACCTCTTGGGAATTAAATAGGTATAAAATTCCTTACACCATTATTTGTGACAATATGGCAGCTGCGGTGATGAAAAAAGAGAATATTTCCGCTGTTATTACTGGGGCTGATAGAATTGCTGCGAACGGGGATGTAGCGAACAAAATTGGAACCTATGCCTTGGCTGTTTTGGCAAAAGCTCATGGTATTGCGTTCTATATAGCAGCTCCTACATCAACTTTTGATCTTTCATTGCTATCGGGTGAGTTGATTCCCATTGAAGAGAGATCTCATGAAGAGATTCTATCTGTTTTAGGGGGAAATCGCCCCTCTTATGAGATCCCAGTATGGAATCCCTCTTTTGATGTCACACCTCAATCTCTAATTTCCGCTATTATTTGTGAAAGGGGGGTGATTAATTCCCCCAATCAAGAGAGAATAAATAAGATGTTAAATGGGACTGTGATATGACGGAAATGCAACTAAATCCTGAATCTCAAGTTAGTTTGAGAGAGTTTGTGAAAGAGAACGAACTGAAAGTCTGTCAATTCTTGCACTTTATGCTATTCGGATTTTCTGGCCTTGAAGAAGTGACTCTTGAAGTTTTTCGTAGTTTTGGAAAAGCATTTCAAAAACAGATCATTAAAAAGAATAGTGATTGGGAAAAGGTGGGATTGAGAATTCAGCTTTTTTCCTTGGCATGGAAAGCTGTAATTAAAGCTCAGAATCAAGTCGAGTACACTTGGTCTTTTGGACGAGATACGAGACCTTTAAAACAACTTGATAATGATCTTCTATCGGAGAATCATTCTTATCGACTTAAAAGGTTAGATCCTGAGCTTTTCATGCCTCGACTTGCTAGGGTGGATATCGATTTTAGAGCGCCTATGGTTTTACGGGATGTTTTATGCTTTGATGATGAAGAGGTGATTAGGATCTTAGGAATTCGTTGGGGGGTTTATCGTCATCGACTGCATCGAGGTAGGTTAGCATTTCGAGAGAGTTTGAAAGGAAAGCAAAACCGGGATGTTTGATCAATCTGGTTTTTAATTAAAGAGCACACTTTATGGTGATTACCTGTTTTTTTTGTCAGAATTTACTTTCAGATTATATTGAAGGGATTTTGCCGGCATCGAGACATGAAGAAATTAAAAAGCATCTTATTCAATGTCTGCAATGTGAACAAACTCTTAGAGAATTGAACTCCTCTATAGCGATTTTGAGAGAACTTCCTGCCCCCTCTAATGCACCCGAAATTTCTGTTAGGATTGTAGAGGCTTCAGAAGCTGGAAAAAACGTGGCCTCACGCCCAATGAAATTTTCTAGAGCTATTCTGAGATATGCTATTCCAGTATTGGCAGTAATATTTATTCTGGTTGTTTCCTTGAAGGTTTTTCCATGGCTCTCTTGGTTGCAATCTCAATCAGATGAGAAACAGTTTGTTAGATATTTTCCGATGTCCAATGGTGCGGTTGAACTTATTGAGGAACAGGCAGGTTGGCTCAATTCGAGAGAACTTCGTGCTGGGAGCGTTTGGGAAGAGGGGGGATTGTCTCCTGAGGAATTTGAGAAATCTTTCCAAAAGAAAAACCTTATCAATGAACTTCCTGATTGAGTCAAGTTAATCCATTGTAGAAAAAACTACTTAGGGTTACCATGGCGCATGGTAACTAGAGAGAATCTAAAACCAAAAGTTAAAATAATAGACAGTTTTTGGGCTTTCTTATTCTCTACAGCTGTTTTTGGCCCCTTCGCACTGCCTTTATTGTGGAGAAATCCAAGATATAAAAAAACTACGAAAATTTTGGGATCTGTTGTTGTAGTCCTATTGACGGTACTTCTAATTTGGATTGTTAAGGTTTACATTGATCCCTTTTTAGCGCAATACAAAGCATTATTAGAGCAGTCGCAATGAAACAGGAGTTTAGCTCGTGAAAATTGCCATTAGCCAAATCAATCCAAGAGTCGGGGATGTAGCTTGGAATTTAAAAGTGATTTTGGGCCAAATCCAAAAAGCTAAAACAGCCAAATGTGATTTAGTTTTATTTCCCGAACTTTCAGTTTTGGGCTATCCACCTAGAGATCTTATAGAGTACTCCCATATTGTGGACGAAAATTTAGCTGCCTTGGAAAAAATTAAGAATGAGTCTAGTGGCATTACAGTCGTTGTCGGTTATGTGGAGAGAAATCCAGCTTTAATAGGAAAACCTTTTTTTAATTCTGCGGCTGTTTTTCAAGAAGGTAAATGCATTAAAAATTATCGAAAGTGGCTACTTCCTTATTACGATATTTTTGAAGAGGAACGTTATTTTGAGTCAGGTTCTGAGGTCGCAGTATTTCAGATTAAAAATAAAAAGATCGCTTTGACTCTTTGCGAAGATTTGTGGAATGAACCTGGGTTTTTGCCACGAAGATATGAAAAGAGGCCGGTCGATGCTTTAAGTGGTGAAAAACTAGATTTGGTTCTTAATCTTTCAGCATCTCCTTTTCAGTTGGGGAAAAAAGAGATTCGAGAAAAGTTATTTCAACTGGTCTCAAAGAAGCTAAAGGCCCCTATCGTTTATTGCAATCAAGTGGGTGCTAATGACGAACTTATTTTTGATGGCTTAAGCTTCGTGATGAATGAAATGGGAAAACAGACTCAAGCCAAAGCTTTTGAGCCCGAACTTTTAACCTGGAGCCTTGAAGCCTGTTCGAAAGTTCTTTTGGAATCTTCAAAGAGCGAATCTCAATGGCTTATGGAAGCTTTAGTATTAGGTATTAGAGACTATCTCGAGAAGACCCCTGCTAAAACGGTTTGCCTTGGCTTAAGTGGTGGGATTGATAGTAGTGTTGTGGCGGCTCTTGCGGTTAAGGCGTTAGGGCCTGAACGAGTTTTTGGTTTTGCTTTACCTTCAAGGTTTAATGCCTCTCAAAGTTTAGAGGATGCACAAAAACTAGCGGCCAATTTAGGGATTTCTTGTAAGACCTTTTCAATTGAGAAAGTTTTTGAGCTTTTAAGGACCGAATTAACCTTGGGATTGGGATCTAATCCTAAAACTTTAACGCTTGAGAATATTCAGCCACGTATTCGAATGACTCTTCTTATGGCGCTAGCCAATGAAGAGGGGCATTTAGTGCTAAATACCAGTAACAAAAGCGAGATTACTGCGGGTTACGCGACTCAATATGGGGATACTGCAGGAGCTATTGCGGTCTTAGGGGATCTGACTAAACACCAGGTTTATGATCTGGCTCGAGAGTTTAATTCTATAACCGAAGTGATTCCTAATCGTGTGATAACCCGGCCCCCCTCAGCCGAACTTAGAGAAAATCAAACCGATCAAGAGACCTTACCTCCCTACGACATTTTGGATCGGATAGTGGTGGACCATTTAGAACGGTCTCTGCCTTTAGCTGGCGTAGAAGGGGCTTGGGTATCGCGAGAGATTCTAGAGAAGGTCTCAAAATTGAACTCAATCAGTGAGTATAAACGGCGTCAGTTACCTCCAGCTTTAAGGGTGAGTTCTAAAGCTTTTGGTATAGGGCGTCGAATCCCTGTGGTAGGCCGAAAACCTTCGCAATAGAGCATGCAAAAGGCTTGCAAGAAGGGGCCTGTAGTCTTATAGTCTCTCGGCATAATTTTTTTCTTAGAAAGGATCCAAATATGAAACGTACACTTGCATTATTAGTTGCAACAAGTTTTTTTAGCTCCATGAGCCTAGCTGCAGTCTCTGGTTCCGTTAGTTTTTCTGGCGTAGCTCCTAAAGCTGAAGCCATTAAAATGAGTGCTGATCCTGTTTGCGCAAAAGCCAATGCAAAACCTGTTATGAAAGAGGACGTGGTTGTTAATGCCAATAAAACTTTAGCGAATGTATTTGTATACGTTAAAGAAGGGGTTAAAAAAGAATCCGTTCCACCAGCTCCTACAACTCCTGTGAAGCTTGATCAAAGTGGTTGCAGATATACTCCCCACGTTTTAGCTGTACGTGTTGGACAACCTTTTCAAATCATTAACAGCGATGCAGTGATGCATAATGTTCACAGCATGTCCAAAAAAAGCAATTCTTTTAACATGGGAATGGCTACTAAAGGACAATCTATTGAGAAAAAACTCACTAAGCCTGAAGTTATGATGAAAGTTAAATGTGATGTTCACGGCTGGATGACAAGTTATATCTCTGTAATGGAACATCCTTACTTCGCATTCACTAACGAACAGGGAACTTTTACTATTGATGGCCTTCCAGATGGTGACTACACATTTGAAGCCGTTCACGAAAAGCACGGTTCTAAAACTGCTACTGGTAAAGTTGCAGGTGGCGTAGCTAAAGTTGACTTCGCGTTCTAATTGAACCGAAGTTGTGAGTTAACTTTAAATAGTTAAGAGTTTTTTAATGTTTAGTCCACTCTCTGATAGCGGTTTTTTAGGTCAGAGGGTGGACTTTGTTTTTTACTCCGTCCTTCTTTTGTCTATGGTCTGTTTTTGGGGGGGGGAAGTTTTCTGGTGGTTCCAAAAAATCAAAGGAAAAGGCTCCAAAGAGATTGAGAAAAAGCACTTTGAAATGGCCTGGTCTCTGATTCCGTTGCTTGTTCTTCTTTTTTTAACCTGTGTTCAGACTCAATTTTTTTCACCTTCAAGATTAAAATCTGTTGAATTATTAAAATCTCAAACTCCAAATTTATCTCCTGAAACTCAAAAGGTTCGCGAAGAATTTCCTAAGGATCAAAAAAGTAAAAAAGTAACTCCAGTAGTAAGGATGTAGTTATGGTGCCAAATAAAAATATTTCTTGGCTCTCTCATCTCACTAAGGTGACTGTTTTTTTGACCCTTATTCTTTTGTCGGCGGGCGCTTTGGTGACGAGTACTGGCTCGGGTTTAGCCGTTCCTGATTGGCCCCTTTCCTATGGGCAATTTTTCCCTCCAATGATTGGGGGTATTTTATATGAACACGGTCATCGTTTGATTGCGGGTGCGGTTGCGTGGGTCACCGTGATTCAGGCGTTTTTAATCTGGAAATTTGAAAGCAGAACTACCGTTAAGCGATTGGCATTTTTTTCAGTAGCTGTAGTTTTAAGTCAGGCAATTTTAGGGGGGCTAACGGTGCTGTTAAGATTGCCCCCTTCAGTTTCTGTGTCTCATGCTTGTTTGGCTCAAATATTTTTTTCAACGGTTTGTGTAATAGCTCTCATGACATCGCAATCCTGGAGCTCTTTTACTCTCTCTAAAGAGGTTAAAAACGACTCCTTACTGCAGTGGGCTGTTACTTTTCTTCCTATAGCCTTTTTTGTTCAACTTCTATTGGGGGCGACTATGAGGCATACGGGGGCGGGACTCGCAATTCCCGATTTTCCTCGTAGCTTTGGCCATTGGGTTCCCTCTAGTTTTACTCAACCCATTTTGATTCACTTTTGCCATCGAATTGGAGCTCTGACGATGGTGGTTTTAGTCACTTTAGTGGTGGCTAGAATTTATCAAAAACATTCTCTTAAGTTGGGATTAGTGGCTACAGGAGGGCTTTTGGCAGCTTTTGTGGCTTTGCAGATTATGATGGGGGCCATGATTATTTGGTTGAGAAAGCCAGTGCCTTTAACAACCGCCCATTTGGTTGTGGGGGCTTGTTGTTTGGCCACCTCGGTGGTTCTTGCGGTATTGGTGAAAAGGCAGGCTATTGAAATTAAAGACTTCACAACTGTATCCGAGAGCTCAATAAAACCAAGTTGGGATGGACTGTGAAAAAAGAAACTTCCCATTTTGCTGATCTTGTTCAGATGACCAAACCTAGGATTTGTGTATTGGCACTTCTTATGGCCACCTTAGGGTACATGATGGGTAGCCATACGACCCTTTCGGGTTGGCACTTTTTCTTTACTCTTTTGGGTACGGGACTGGTGGGGGCCTCTTCCTGTATTTTTAATCAAGTGGTTGAAAAAGAGGTCGATAGCTTAATGTGGAGAACTCAAAATCGACCGATTCCTACTGGGCGAATTAATTCTGTTGAAGCTGTCAAGTTGGCCGCTCTCATGGGAGTTCTTGGGGAGATTATTTTATTGATAGCGGTAAATTCGGTTACGGCAATCCTAGGAGCTATCACGCTACTTACCTATGTCGGGGTTTATACCCCTTCAAAAAAAACGACACCGATGTCTACCTTAATTGGAGCTATTCCTGGTGCTATGCCACCTCTAATGGGCTGGACTGCAAGCTATGGTTCGGTTTCCATTCAAGGTCTCGTGCTTTTTATGATCTTATTTCTTTGGCAGATTCCCCATTTTTTAGCCATCGCATGGCTCTATAAAGAGGACTATGCAAGAGCTTCTTTACCCATTCTTTCTGTCGTTGATAAAAATGGAAGTGCTACTTCAAAACAGGTGATTCTTTATTCGATTGTTTTACTGCCACTTACTTTAGTTCCGACAGTGTGGGGAATCACGGGGGTTTCCTATTTATGGGGCGCTCTTGTGTTAGGGCTTCTTTATTTGCTTTGTGGCGTACTTTTATCGGTTTATCAAACCCGAGCTTATGCACGGCTTCTATTCTTGGTGTCTATTATTTATCTCCCTGTTTTAGGATTTCTGATGGTATGGGATCGCGTAGCGTGAATGGCCCTATCGTTTCTATTAAAGATCTAGTCTATTCCTATCCAGGTCAAAAAAATCCAGCTCTTAATGGACTTTCCTTATTTGTAAACAGAGAGACCATTTTTGGAATCTTAGGTCCCAATGGAGGCGGGAAAAGCACAACGTTTAAAATATTATCTACTTTGATAACTCCTGATAAGGGGACAGTTGAAATGGGGGGGATTGATGTTTTGAAGTCTCCCGGAAAGATGAGATCACTTTTGGGAGTTATCTTTCAGTCTCCTGCTCTCGATAAAAAGTTAACTGTCGAAGAAAATTTATTTTATCAAGGGCATCTTTACGGAATCAAAGGGGCCCCTCTTACTGAAAAAACTGAGTTTTTATTGAAGCGATTAGGGCTTTGGGAAAAACGGCATGAAAAGGTTGAGACCTTGTCTGGGGGACAAAAGCGACGGCTTGAGATTACAAAGAGCTTAATCCATAAGCCTGAAATTTTAATTTTAGATGAACCGACTACGGGGTTAGATCCTTTGGCTCGAAGAGAGGTCTGGAACTATCTTAAATTTTTGCGTGAAAACGAAAAGATGACCCTTTTGGTTACAACCCATCTTCTTGAGGAGGCCGAAGATTGTGACGAAATCGCGCTAATCGATCGGGGTAGGGTAGTTTGTGAGGGCAAACCCTCTCAACTTCGCCACAGCTTAGGCGGAGATGTAGTCAGCATTAGAACTAGCCAACCTAAAGAGCTTAAGGAACAGATAAATAAAAAATTTAATA
>SXPJ01000067.1 GCA_005776395.1 Bdellovibrionales bacterium
ACCGCAGATTTTTTGTTGTTTGGGTTATTAGCCGTAGCTACGGCTGCTCCCGAAATATAAAGATTAGTTCCATCGGTAACCATGGAGGTTGGAGTTAAGTCATCATAGCCATCTAAGTTAACAGCATTCCAAGAGGTAATGGTTTTACTAGAAAGACTATAGTTCGCCAGATGAATTTCATCAGTAATATCAATAGTAATGGGGGTATAAACTATCTGAACGTTAGTTGGGGTTACGTTTGGATTTGCAACTAAGGCAATTCCTCTCCAATTACTAGCCCCCGTATCAACATTATCTATATTTGTTATAGTGATATCACCTCCGGAGATGGGACTCGAAATTGAATCCAAATTTGTAACCTCTGCGACATAAGGATGAAAATTTTGAATAGCAGGAGTGAAACTTGTCATCTGTCCCCGATATCCCGTAAAAAGAATTTTATCGTTAGAGCCGCCTCCACCATTTATAAAAATGACCCCCTTAGGTCCTCCTAGGAGTCCATGGTAATTTCCAGATTCGTCAGTTCCCCCTCCAATGCCGGCTTCAAATTCGGTTACATCTCCAGTAGGTGTGACTTTAAGAAGGAGCACCCTATATTTGTAGGTTCCAGAATAGTTATAAAGTACTCTAGCCATCACCCACCAAACATCGCGATTAGTGTCCCATACTGCTGTGGTAGCTAAATTCTCCTTTTGATTGCCGCCAGAGAAGTCAAAATAGAGAGAGCCCGCACCGAGAATATTTACAGCTACATTGGGGTTGTTGGAACTCGAATTGGCAGCTTGAAAGTCTGAATCTCCTATGAGATCCTCAGTCATCTGTTTTATCCACCCGACATATCTGTTCAGTGATGAGAGGAGATAGAAGTGGGCTCGTCCCCCTATTAGAACCCTACTCTCAGACTCTCCATTAGTGACTACGAACGTAGTTATTTGAGAACTCGTATCGTTGTAGACTTCGTATTGCCCCTCATCGGCTCTAAAGTTAGAACGGGTTACAATAAAAAGGGCCAAAGTAATGACTAGATACCTTGTGAAGCCTCTAAAACTTTTAACTCTTTTCAACACTTTCTATCACCTTCCAAAACCTTACGATCCAGGCTTTACATTATTTGGAGTTGAAACTTGATCTCCAGTTATCCGAGGCATCGCTACTATTGGAATAACTATATTCTGTGGCCTTAAGTAGTTACTTGGGACCTCAGAGCTATTGGAAATGGAACCTGCGTCTGGATTGGGATCTGAAATATTAGCAGTGTCGTTTTGTGACTCTTCAGTAGGCGGATGATCAATTCCTATGATCTCGACATCCGAAGAGGGTTTTCCACAACTGACAACAGTAAGAATCATGACTAAGGTTAAACACCATTTCCACATACGTACCTCGGTTAAAAAGTTGTTTTACCTAAGTTGATTTTGACTCACATTGCGGTGCGTAGCAACGTGAATGTGAATTGTTAAAATAAAATAATAATTCCAACTAGTGATTGTGTGGGTTTCAACATAATTGAGGGGCTAAATCTTCAAATTCAGGTTAACAATCCACAAGAGACGAGATAGGATTTTAAAATGCATCAGGCTAAAAAACTACTTTCTGCAAGTCTTCCACTTGTATTGCCTATAGTTTGTACAGCTCTTATTCATCATTATTTCTTTAAAACATTTGGAGCCAATAATCTTACTTTAGGCATTTACTCTCGAGATATTTATATTCCCTTAGGGCTGGGGGCGATTTTTAGTCTCTATCACATGATTGGAAATGGAGTGGTTCTTAGATTTCGCCTCCTATATTTTATAGGGACCATGGTTCTTTTAGTTGGGATGATAGCCCTTTTAAAAAATTATCTGGGTATGATGTTGAAATTTCCCCATTCGACTCTGATAGGAACTCTTCTGAGCAGCTGTTTTTTTATTTTAGTTTTATCTTTTTTAACGACTCTAAAGTTTTCAGATCTTCTTGCCTATATTCGAAAGAGAAATAGTGCAGCCCTTTATACGCTAGTGGCTCTGGGATCGCTTTTAAATTATCCGGTTATTTTAAATTTCTTCTGGAGAGAGGCCTCTTACTTAACTGCGAAGTCGGTTTATTATGTCTATCGCCTCTTTGGTGTTCCGCTTCATTTTCAGCTGACCCCGGTATCTTTTAACCTCTCAGGGGGAGGGTTTGCGATTAAGATCATCATGGGCTGCTCGGGACTTGAAGGGGTTTTCTTTTTTGTTTTCGGCTTTTCACTTCTCCAGTGTTTAGAGAAGAGGGACTTTGATTGGAAAGTGGTGGGGGCTTATGGTGTCGGGAGTGTTTTTCTTTTTTTTCTAAATACTGTACGGATTTCGACTTTTTATCTTTTAGGAATACATTTAGAGAAAATTTTTGAATTTAGGAAGGTCAAAGGGATTATTGAGGCCTCATTTCATAATCATTTAGGTTGGATTTTATACCTTTTGGGGATTATTATTTTCGTACGTGTCTATCGAAGAGTTGAAAAGGGATTTTCAACTGGGGTGGACGCTAAAACTGCGTGAATTAAAAAGGGGGAATGGCATGGGCTGGAATCGTCATCTTAAAGTTATTATATTTGTGCTCTTTTTTATTTTCTTCTCTAGCCCTTTGTTGGCGGTGAATTGTCAAGCGCCTTTTTATGATATAACGAATACGAATTGCAGTAATGAGTGCGTGTCCCCTGCGACTTGTGAGATTGATGATGGTGAGGCTCAACGTTGTTGTTTTGATCTTACCGCAGTTCCTGAACTCCCCTCCTGGTTTGGCCCCTTTTTCTTAGCGACCCTTGTGGCGGGCTATGAATATTGGCGAGTCAAACGTAGAAAAGAGGCCGCCATAAAATTAATCAGAAAAAGCTAGTATGAATCTGCCCTTTATTTCAGGAAGTATTCCAACCCCAGCTACGGTGTGAGTGGTATAAAAGCTCTTAGCAAAGGGGTTTTATTTGAAATGTAGCCTTTTCTGCAAAGGCAAGTTTCTCTAGAACCTTAAAAAGGGTGGGATGTGATTTTATCTGTATCTTCTATCTTTCGAGCCATTAATAGCTTAATGCCAGAGCGTCGACTGCTGGGTTCGTTCCTGTTTACCTTTGTTTGTATCTTTGCTTTAAGTGGTGTGGTGGTTTATGTGGGGTACAATCTTCAAAGCATCACCAATTCTATTGTCCATACTGGGAATGTTATTAAGCAGGTCGAGCGTGTTGAATTCCAAATGAAAGATCTTGAGTCTATGAACTGGGGATACATAGCTACAGGGGACAAGGCCTTTCTAACCTCGCCTGAGCTGCTTACAATGATTTCAAATTCCCTTAGCTCTTTAGAGCGGCTAGTTGACAAGGATAGCTCTCTCAGGGAAAAGGTCGGTCAATTGAGGGCTAAGGTAGAAACTAGGCTTAAATTTGCAGAGAGAACTCTTGAGATTGCGAATACATTGGGCCCGATTCCTGCTTTAAAGAGGATGAAGGAGCGAGTAGGACTCAAGCTAAACGAAGAGATAAGAGAGATTAGTCAATCCATTATTAAAGAACAAGAAACTAAACTTGAAGAGGAGAGAATAGAACGAGATAAGAAAATGGAGCAATTGTTGGCTCTTATCTTAATCGGGATTGTAGGAATATTTGTGATTCTTTTTTACTCTTATGTGCGTTTAAGAGCTCAGATTCAAAATCTAAGTTTAGCGGATCAAAAAAAACTTAGGGCTGTTAACTCTCTACAAAATATTGTGGACACTGTTCGTGATCCCTTGCTAATTTTGGAGGGAGACTTAACAGTGATTAGTGCAGGAAGGTCTTTCTATGAAACCTTCAATTTAAGTCAGGATCAGACCGAAAAAAAATTCATTTATGAGTTAGGGGAACGGGAATGGGATATTCCTGAATTTCGTAAACTTCTTGGTGAGGTTCTTTCAAAAAAAGATGAACTGTCAGATTTTGAAGTTACCAATATTTTTCCACAAATGGGTCAAAAAACCTGGCTAGTGAGCGCCCGAAGAATGAGCTCGGGGATTCCAGGGCTTCCCAGAATTCTAGTCAGCCTCAAAGACATCACTGAACGCACATCTGCCGAGAACCGGGTGAAACGTGCCAATCTAGAATTAAATATCTTAAAAGGGGAACTTGAAGAGAGGGTTGAAAATAGAACTCAGGAGTTATTAAAGAGCGAGGGATTTTTAAAGCTTGCTGTTAGAGCGGCTAAACTTGGGCTCTTTGATCATGATATAGTAAACGATAAGATCTATTGGACCGATGAGATGCAAACTATTTGTGGATTTCTTCCCAAAGCCCCCCTCTCTTTACCTGAATTTTTAAAGAGAATTCATCAAGATGATAGAGAAAAGGTCGCTAAGGCGATATTTGACTGTTTCGATCCTGAGGGTAATGGTTTCTACTCCATGGAGCATAGAATTGTTTTTTCTGATGGAACAGTTCATTGGGCGAGTATGAAGGCCCAGGCCTATTTTGCAGGGGAAGGAAAAGAGCGTAGAGCGGTTAGAAGTGTGGGGGTCATTTTAGATATTACCGACCGAAAAAGGGCGGAAGGGCTCATTCAGCAAGCACTCGAAAGCCTTGCTAGGGAAAAGGCAAAACTTGAGGAATCTAACAAAGGGCTAGAAAGATTTGCTTCAATTGCGGCTCATGACTTAAGAGCCCCCATTAGATCAATGGGGCTCTGGGTAGATATGTTAGAGCAATATATGCCTAAACCCTTGCCCTCAGAACTCGAAAATGCGATTCAATTCCTTAAGCTTAATGCAGTTAAATCGGCAGCTTTAATCGAAGATCTTTTGGAGGTAGCGAAAGTAAAATATTCGGATATTATTGTGGAAACAGTGGATCTTAACAAGATGGTTCAGCAGGTTTTATGGACATTAAAACCGGACCTGGAAAATACCAAGGCTCAACTTAAAATAGGGAAGTTACCTTCAATTGAGGGGAATCCGTGTCAACTCGAGTCTGTGTTTGGAAATTTGTTGCGAAATGCACTCACCTATCGAGATAAAACAAGAGCTGTTGAGATCTCTATCGATTGTAATGAGACCGAACAGGGTTATGAGTTTGCGGTTAAGGACAATGGAATTGGAATAGATCCTGAGTTTAAAGATAGAATTTTTGAAATGTTTGAACGACTTCATACCGATGATGACTATCCAGGCACAGGCATTGGATTGGCTCTTTGTAAAAATATTGTCGAGGGGTGGGGTGGAAAAATTGGAGTCACTTCAGTTTTAGGGAAGGGAAGCTCTATCTTTTTTAACTATCCCAAGAAGGCTATTAATTTGGAAAGGAAAAGTGCATGAAACCTCATCTCATGCTTGTTGATGACGCCACCGATCAGGTCTATTTGATGCAAATGCTATTAAAAACGATAGATCCAGAAATCCGTACAGTATCTGCTTCGACAGGTGATGAGGCATTAAAAATACTTCAAGATGAAACTAAAATTTTGCCAAGAGTTGTTTTGCTTGATTTGAAGCTTGCTGGAAAAACAGGACTTGAAGTGCTTAAAGAATTAAAGAAAGACCCTCGCCTAAAAAGAGTCCCAGTTTGCATCTTTTCCAATGCCGATCTTGAGGCTGATATTTGTGAAGCTTATGATCTTGGGGCGAATTTTTATTTCAAAAAACCTATCGGATTAATTGAACTGAAAAAATTTATCGAGTACTTCGTAGGCATTTGGTTCCGTTACGCCTCTTTTTGCACCCGTTAGGGATCTCTCAGTAAGCTCGCTAATAAAGGGTCTCATTACTCGTCAGCCATCCAATTTGGAGTAGGAGAGATTGTCGACTCAGGTTTATTAGAAGTATTAGGAACGTTCTCATTTGTGTTAGATCCCTCGGGGGTAGGTGGAAGTTTTCTGCACTTTATTGATGTCGTATCGGCATCAGCACAATTTGTATAGGTGTATGGAAGGGGCCCGGTGATTACATTATCCAATAAGCACAGATACTCTTCACCACCGACAGATTTATTACAGAAGCATGCCTGAATTGCATTACTTGGATTTTCCTCACAGGAGGTGGTTGAGCCGCCCGCTGTTTGGCAGCGTTTGCAAGGATCTCCTTCTAGTTCATTAATTTTAATAATTCTTTCACAATCATTTTTGAATTTAGTCACATCAACGCCAGTAGCATTGAGATAGTCATTTAAATAAAGTGTCTCAAATCTGCTTCCGCAGGTACATCCCAGGCCTCTTCTAGACTCCCAATCTGCATAGAGAGTTTTCCTTGACAGGAATATCATGATCACTGGAACCTGAGATCTATCGCATTCCCCTAAATGGTCCATGAATAATTGGAACGACCGTTCCATTTTGAACTTTCCTAAATCCCCAATTCATCTGCCCACAAATGCGAAATAAAGGTTTTCCAATGCAAGCAAATGACTCCCTTGACTTTACTTTCAATAGAATCGTTAGAAACATAATAAAAATTCTTGTGGACTCTCTCGTTATAAAAGCCAAGTTTTTAGCAATTGAATAGCTGATTATTGGATTTTTTTTCTAGTTAGAGATGGCACTTCATTTGCCGCCCACCTGTTCACTGAGGGGGAGACTTTTTAAAACTCCATCAGGTTGAAGAGATCCCCCGTTGCACTAAGAATTTCGAGTGAAGAATCCTTTAATCACTCTAGCCGTGCTATAATAACGACTTAATATTATTGTATAGAAACTTAAATTATCTTAAACAATTCTCTAAAAAGAGATTTTCAATGAATTCAAAGCGAAGTGAATGGAGTGCCATTCTAAGATCTTGCTTATCCCATCTAACGATGGAGCAATGGCTCTTTTGGAGCATCCTATTGATCTATGCTCCTGCTGCAATTTGGGCGCGATTTTATTTCATGGACAATGCACTTTTAGAGCCTCATCCCTGGAGACAAAATCAGACGGCATTAACTATTCTTCACCTATTTCAGGGAACTGCCACTCTTTGGGATTACCGATCTCCTCTTAATGGAATGCTTTGGAACAATGTTTATGAGTTTCCTCTTTATCAATGGGTTGTGAGCCAAACAATGAAACTAGGTTTTGGAATTGAAGTCGCTTCTCGATTAATTACGCTGGCCTCTTTTGGCTTAAGTGCTCTCTTTTCATTTTTTATTATTAGAGAGTATTTCAGCTCTAAGATTGCAAACTGGTTTCTCCTAATTTATCTGATAAATCCCTTTGGGGTTATTTTTTCTCGTGTTTGTTTAATCGATTTTTTTGCTCTTGCAGCTACTCTGGCCTCTATTTACGGTCTTACAAAGTTGAGAACTGAAAAAAGAGGATTTATATTTTGGGCTCTTTTTGCCTTTGGGGGGCTCATTGCGGGACTTGCTAAGATCAATATTTGGTTTTTTATTACGGCGAGTATTTTGGCTTTAATAGTGATTGAAGGGATAGTTCAAAAAGAAAAAGTTAAAAAATGGTATTGGGGACTTTTTGGAGTTTTTTTTCTTCAAATAACTTTAGTTTTTTTGTGGAATTATCATCGTGTGACCCATTTAGGATCTCCCGCAGATACTCCATGGTTAGTGGGAGAGTTTAGCCAACGCTTCGAGCTATGGCGCTGGAAAAAGATTTTGTGGTCTTTTGGTGCGAGATCTATGTTTTATGACTGGCTTACAATTCCATTCTTAGTTGGAGTGGGGGTTCTTTTTAGAAAGGCCAAATTCATCTTTCTCATAGTTTTTGGTGTTTTCATGGGCCATACGCTAATCTTTTTTCAGGTTCAGACCTATCATGATTACTACCTTATTGCCTGTATGCCCTATCTGTTTTTGGTGGCAGCCTTGGGGTTGGACTATTTAACTTCCGGAACTAAGCTTATTCACAAATCGGCCTGCCTGATTATTGTCTCTCTTATGCTTTTTAAAGCGTACCAACTTAAGGTTTATTATTCTCCATTAGTTCACGATTACCGTAGTGAAATAGGTTCGGTCTTTAAGTTGAGAGCTTACACAGATCCTAAAGATATTGTTTATTGGGATGCTAAGCAAGGGCGCTTTGAAATTGCAACCTATTCTCAGCGTAAAGTAGGGCTTTCTGAAACGGCTCATCTCATCGGGAAAAAAAGTCAAAAAGGTGAAGTATATTCCCCCACAGTGTTTCATTTTGATTCTCCCTCTCCGGAGTTTAAGCTGTTAAAAGATTCGCCTAAGATTTGGATAGATGGAACCTCTAGTTTTTTAACCTATCGGGTAAAAGAGGTGGGAGAGTTTAAATTTTCTAATAACAGCCAATTGGCTGTCTTAAATGAGATACCTTTGAATATGAAAGCTGTTAAGTTTCAGAAAAATATCGATAACTGCAAATCTACTGCACCTCTAATAGTTTTAATTCCAGATGGAATTAAAGAGATCTTAGTTTCTGCAGATAACAATCCTTCGATTTATCGTTTTCCAGGAAATAAGAGATTTCTTAACATCCCTAATCAAGGTGAGTGGGGTTGTCGGTTTACTTTGAGAGTTGTTTCCTAAGAAAATAAAATACTGAGCATAATTATGAAAATATTTGTATCGGGCATTATTTCTCCTGACTCATTCGCAGATAATGTTTCGTTTGCTCTTAAATCCCTAGGCCATAACGTCTTTTCTTCGCAAAGTTTAAAAGGTAATAGTTTTTTGAATTCAGTCATATTAGGTCACATTGAAAGAAAAATTAATTTTAATGGCCTTTGGAATTTTGAGAAAAAAATACTTAGTGAGATTAGAGCTTTTAAACCAGAACTGTTTTTGTCTGTAACTCAGAACTATTCTCCTGCATTTTTAGCTGAACTAGCTACTATTGTTCCAAAACGTGTCATGTGGTGGGGAGATCCCATTTCAAATGATAAAAGAATGACACTGCTTTCAAAAGAGTGGACAGCCATTTTTATTAAGGACTTTGATTCTGTTAAAAAATTTAAAATAGTAGGTCGGCCCTGTTATTTCTTGAATGAGGCTATGAATCCTGCATGGCACAAACCTTTATCACAACAAAAAAACTCGTCCATTGTGGTAGCTGGAAATTACTACAACTACAGACAGGCTATTACTGAATTCTTAATCGAGAAAGGGTATGAAGTAGAACTTTATGGATCGAAACCTCCTTATTGGGCTTTGCCGATAATTCATAGAATCCATCAACGAAGATATATTACCCGAGAGATTAAGAGTGAGATCTTTGGAGAGGGGCTTGCTTGTCTTAATTCTTTTAGTTTTTATGAGGGAAATTCCTTAAACTGCCGTGCTTTTGAAATTGCAGGGGCGGGTGGGCTTCAACTGATAGAATATAGGGAGGCTGTAGAGAGATGTTTTGAGCCTGGAAAAGAGGTCTTAACTTTTCAGACTCAAGAGGAATTATGCTCGCTTATTGAACGGGCTAAGAAAGAGCCTGTTCAGATGAAAAAGATCAGAGAGGCTGGCGTAAAGCGAGCTTTGGCAGAGCACACCTACCTACATCGACTTAAAGAAATAATTAAGATTATCGACTAAAATAGTTTGCAACTATGAAGCCGTCCGCCTTCAGTTAAACTCCACTTGTCTTGAAAGGTCTTTTCTTTAGCGTACCCTTTGCACTCGTTCAAATTCTCCCCTAATAAGTAGCAATCTTTTTTAGTGGTAGTTTTTGTGATTTGAAAATACCAGTTTTTACATTGTGTTTTAGTTGTGAAATCCTCATGGCAAAGCTTAATCTCTCCTCCTCGAGTATAAAATAGGCTACAGAGACATTGGCACCCAGAGTTTGCTGCTATACTTTGAAATGAGAAAAAACTGGCCCAAAAAAACATTAGAATAGTGAATATTGTTTTCATGGAATTATTAAGCTGTATTTCCTCCGCAGCTGCTTCCGGCTCCAGCAGTGCACCCAAAACAGTGATTATCAAAAATAATATTCCTATTTTTTAATGTATTTAAATCAAAATCAAAAATAGTTTTTGGGGTGTTGCCTGTGAAGCCAAGTTCTAACATCTGATTAAAGTCACAATCAAATAATTTTCCATCGTAAGCAACGCTGATAAGAGAACGGCACATGACTCCATTAGCTGCGGTGGAGTTAAAAGCATTAATCAGTTTGGTCATATATTCTTCAAGCGTCCCAGCTCTTTTTAAGTCCTCTTTAAAACGGTGAATAGGCATATTGGTGATGGCATAGAGATTGTTGAAACAGATATTGAACTTATTCCACAGCTCTTTTTTATAATCTGCCTCCAAGCCTGCTTGATTTGCGGGTAAAAAAGGACCCACAGGATTATAGACCAGGTTTAAAATTTTGCCACTTCCCTCTTTTCCGTAACCTAATGCATTGAGCTGTTTAAGTCCTTCGATACTCTTATTGAACACTCCTCGTCCACGTTGTTTATCGGTAAAAAATTCTTGGTAGTAAGGCAGGGAAGAGATAATTTCGACCTGGTTTTTTGCGAAAAACTCGGGCAAATAATTTTTCTTTTCTTTGGTTTGAGGATTGCCATCGAAAATGACAGTGATGTTGTGGCGAACCATGACATGTTTACCCAACGCTCTAGCCTGTTCTACCATATAATCAAAGTAGGGGCTAAGTTCCGGAGCCCCACCGGTAAGATCTAAGTTCTTTATTGAGGGATATTTTTCTAAGACTTTTAAGCACTGATCGACCGTAAGTTTAGTCATTTGCTCAGTGCGTTTGGGTGACGAATCTACGTGGCAATGGTGACAGGCCTGATTGCAAAGCTTTGTAATATTGACCTGGAGTGTGTCAATTCCTATGGGGGAGAGATTTAGATGTTCCTCTTTGACTTTTTCAGCAAAACTTAAAGCTTTGTGTGTAGAATTATTTGTATTCATATTATTTAGGATCCTTATTTAAGGGATATGGGATGAGTATACCTGATTTTACGGCTAACTCTAATAACTACTGTTCTAGGAGATCTTATGAATTATTACGAGTCGAAAGACCTTTCTCGATTTGCTGAAGTAGGAAAGTTTGCATCGAAACTCATGGAGAAGTTTTTTGCTTATTATACCGAGGCTACTGGCACTGAGGGGGCTTTAACAAAAAGAGAAAAGGCTTTGATTGCCTTAGCTGTAGCTCACGCTAAACAATGTCCTTATTGCATTGATGCTTATACAACGCAGTGTTTGGAAACAGGTGCCAATCCAGAGCAAATGACCGAGGCAGTTCATGTGGCTGCTGCTATGGAGGCCGGAATGACGCTTGTTCACTGTGTTCAAATGCACAATGCTCTAAAACAAAAAGGTGCTGTTTGATTATATAGCACTAAATCGTTCCGGGGTTTCTGAGTTCTCTTCTTCAAGCCCTACGGAAAAATAGGTTGCATCGGGATGGTGAAAGACAATTGCGCTTACCGTGGCCTCTGGATCCATCATATCTCCCTCGGTTAGTAAGACACCAATCTCTTCAGGATTTAAGGCGGTAAAAAGTTTTCTTTGATCTGTAAGATCGGGACAGGCCGGATACCCAAAGGAATATCGTTTCCCTGGGTATTTAGCTTGAAATCGTTGGAGCATGGTCATGTCTGGACTATCCGGAAAACCCCACATTCTTCGAATTTGACTGTGAATGAGTTCAGCATAGCCCTCAGCAGATTCTAGAGCGAGAGCTTGAAGAATATGGCTCTTCAGATATTGCCCTGACTCTTTAAGTTTTTCAGCCTCTTCTCTTATTCCACGGCCTACGGTGACCAAGAATAGCGCTACATTATCTCTTTTTTCTTGAGAGGGGGCGCTAAAATCCGAAATACAAAGATGATCTCCAGAAACCTGTCGTGGAAAATTAAAAACAAGCTCTTTTGAGAAAGGGGAACCATTTTCTGATCTTAATCCAAGGTGCAATTGGTTTCCCAAGGAAAAACTCTGGAAAAATCTCCAGACAGCTCTAGGCTCCATGAGAGGACTATTACGGTAGGATTTTTTTACCTCTTCTACAGCATCCCAGATGGCAAGTCCTTTTGAATCCTTGTCTAAAATCTCGGAACGAATACTGGCACTGTTTTTCATCTCAGTAATCTTTTTTACTGTGGCCCCCTTGACCCCTAAATGACGATTTAAAAGCATCATGGGATTGATGTACTGCCAAATGGAATCTATTTTTTGATTGTTGATCGCCACATGACGAATGTAGTCGGGAGGTTGGGGAATCTGTTCCAAAGTTCTAACCTTTGAACTCCTAGTTTGGTTTGTGATTGAGTTTATTATTGGAATTGTTTTTCTATTTAAGACTTCCAAGCTTTGTCTTCTTTTTAAAGTCTCTTCTTGAAACTGAGCAAAGGAGTCAGGATTTACTATTTTTTTTGCAAGTTCCAAACCGGTCATTGCATCTTTGGCGTAAGCTACAAATCCGGTTGTGTAGGCCTTAGCTATCTGTTTGTCTACAAAGTTTGAAGAGAGTGCTGCACCCCCTACAAGAATTGGAGTGTTGATATTTGCTTTACTAAAATCATCAGCAGTTATCACCATCTGATGGGCAGATTTAACTAGGAGTCCTGAGAGACCTATGAGATCAGGTTCATGTTGTTTAACCGCCTGAATCAGCTGTTCGGGAGGAACTTTGATTCCTAGATTGATCACCTTGAATCCATTATTTGAAAAAATAATATCGACTAAATTTTTTCCGATGTCGTGAACATCGCCTTTGACTGTCGCTAAGAGAAGTTTGCCTCTTAAACTACTTTCGGTAGTCTCCATGAAAGGCTCTAAAAAACTTACGGCAGCTTTCATGACCTCTGCTGACTGAAGTACCTCGGCGACAATTAATTTATTACTATTGAATAGTTTTCCAACCTCATCCATCCCAGCCATCAAAGGTCCGTTGATAATTTGTAAAGGGGAGGAGGCTTTTAGGGCTACTTCAAGATCTGAAATGAGTCCGTCTTTAGACCCTTCGATGATGTAATTAGCTAGGCGTTTTTCTAAGGGAAGAGACTCGGAAGGCGTTTTAACTTTAGCTTTTTTAACCGATCTAAAATGAGAAGCAAATCGACTAATAGCTTCAGGATCTCGATTGAAGAGTAGGTCTTCAGATAGTTTTTTCTCCTCTTCGGAAATCTGAGCATACCTTTCGATCTTTTCGGTGTTTACAATGGCTAAATCTAAACCTGCTAAAACACAATGATAGAGAAAAACTGCATTTAAAACTTCTCTCCCATGATTTGGAAGTCCAAAACTGACATTGGAAATCCCAAGTACAGTTTTGGTGAGGGGAAACTTTGCCTTAATGAGTTTAATCCCTTCTATGGTTTCAAGTGCTGAACCTAGATATTGTGAGTCACCTGTTCCGCAGGGAAATACCAAGGGATCCCAATAAATATCCTGGGGACAAATTCCAAATTTTTGGGTGAGTAATAGGTAGGAGCGAGTTGCAATTTCCAGTTTTCGTTCTCGGGTTACTCCCATGCCCTGTTCAGGGTTATCATCGATACAACCCACCACTAAAGCGGCCCCATATTTTTTAGCTAGCGGAACTACCGCCTCAAATCGCTCTTCTCCATCTTCAAGATTAATAGAGTTTATCAAGGCCTTGCCTTGGCAGTAGGTGAGTGCCATCTCAATTACAGAGGCATCGGTAGAATCGATCATAAAAGGCGCTTTAACTGTCTTAATGAGGATCTTGAAAAAGTTCTCAGTGTCCTCTTTTTCATTTCTATCGGGATTAGCTAAGCAAACATCCACTATGTGGGCCCCCTTTTTAATTTGGAGCCTTGCTATTTCAGAGGCCTCTTCGAATTTGCCCTCTGAAATAAGTTCCTTGAACTTTCTACTCCCGATTACATTGGCTCGCTCTCCCACAAGAACGGGGCGAAGTTCGGGACTAATCTCTAGGTATTCAATGCCTGAGAGTACGGACGGACTAAATGCGGGGGGAATTCTTGGATCTTTTCCCTTAACTAAAGAGACAAAATTTTCAATGTGGCAGGAGGTGGTTCCGCAACAACCTCCTACAAGGTTGATCCATTTTTTTTCGATGAAATGGCTAAGTACCGAACCCATCATTTGAGGCGTTTCTAAATAATGGCCATATTCATCAGGGAGTCCTGCATTGGGAACACAGGCCACTCGAAAAGGGGAGAGGGTAGAGAGTGTTCTGATGTGGTCTGTCATTAGTTCTGGGCCTGTGGCACAGTTAATTCCTAAGTAAAGAAGCTTTCTATGATTTAGCGAGGCGAGTAAGGCATCTACGGCCTGTCCTGCTAACATTGTTCCTGTGGATTCAATGGTGGATGAAATTGCGATGGGAACACAATCTTGAGTCTCTTCAAATAAACGGTCTATAGCTAATAGGCCGGCTTTAATGTTTCGTGTGTCTTGGCAGGTTTCAAGAAGAAGATAGTCTACTCCGCCTTCAAATAAAGCTTTGGCCTGGGCATAAAAATTATCAATAAGCTCCTGAAAGGTAATTCCTCCTGTCACCGAAATGGCTCGGGTGGTGGGCCCTATAGAGCCCGCTACAAACCTAGGCTTTTCAGGCGTTGAGTATTTATCAGCTAGTGTTTTGGCCAATTTAACTGCCGCTACATTGATCTCATGAGCTCTGGATCCAAGTTGATATTCATCTAAAACAAGAGGGGTTCCACCAAAAGTGTTGGTTAATAAGATATCGCAACCTGCTTTTAAATGACCCTCATGGATAGAATTAATAACTTCCGGTTTAGTTATAACTAGATATTCATTACAGCCTTCATAAGTCGCGCCTCCAAAGTCGGCCTCTGAAAGATTATGAGTCTGAATGGCAGTTCCCATAGCTCCATCAATGACTAGAATCCTTTCAGATAATAGCTTTTCTAGAAGAACGGTTCGTTCGTGGCGATTTGATTTTGCTTGAGTCGAGAAGGTCATGTTATTTAGATAATATTCTCCATTATTTCAAGGAAAGCGTCGAGTTGTTTCGTTGCAAGAGAGTAAAACTACTAGATGTATTGTCTTAGGGGGTGTAAAAAATTGAATCGAGCACCTCAAACAGCTGTAAAACTTAGAACTTTTCTGTTTTTGGTTATCTTTTAACTCTATAATCGGCTAGTTTTTAGACAAAGATTCAATTTTCATTCAGGCCGAGATACCTTGGCTGTCCACTTGCATTCTTTAGCGACAACTAAAAGAATTAAGGAGAGTCTATGAAGTATTTGTGGTTGTTACTTGCATTCTTAACTATTGTGCCCAGCACTAGTCGTGCAGAGGGCTCTCTCTTTGCGGTGGATAAAGCGGCTCATTTTGGACTTTCTTTTATTGCAACTGAAACCGGATATGCTATCGGCAAAAAAATGAATAAAGGAAAAATAGAGTCCTGGTTGGTTTCTACACTGATAGTTAATGCAGTCGGTATAGTGAAAGAAACCGCGATAGATGAGAAGGTAGATTCAAAGGATATTTTAGCCAATGCTCTGGGCAGTGTTTCGGCGGGGGTCTTTGTGTGGACCTTTGATTTTTAAAGCCCAATTTTTTTTAAATAGGGTGAGAGAAATTCTATAGGACTGATATCGAGCCGTCTAATAGATACTCACCAGTTAATTTATCGCTGAATAGGAAACAGGGTTTGGGTATAATCTATATCACCTTTTTCATCTAGAATTTTCAAAATTGCTTTATTTTTAGTTATTAGGAGATGAGCAAACCCTAATGAGGGGGAGGTATAAATAGCTCCTCGATTCATTTGAAGGGATTCTGTCTGCCCTGCAGCTCCGCTCACAATATAGGTAATATCGCTCGATTTCTTTTCAATAACTTGCTTACTGTGATCATGACCTGCAAGATAAAAATCAACTTCACCTTCAATGATTGGAAGAAGTTCCGATTTCAATTCATCACTATTTCCATGGCCGCCATAGGAGTAAATGGGGTGGTGGCCCACCACTATCCTCCATGTGTTTTCACTTTTCTTGATAGCATCTTCTAACCATATTCGCTGAGTTTTATTAAAGTGATTGGTATCTAATACGAAAAAATCGATCTCTCCATGAGTGAATGAGTAGTATTGGGAAGGCATTTTCCAGATTTTTGATTTTTTTGAATATTTGATTTGAGCATCTACATCCCCCTTATAATCATGGTTTCCCAAGGCGACATAAAAGGGAATTTTTAAATCTTTATAGGGGGTTTCAAAAGCTTTTTTCCACAAGGGATCATTCACCCCACTCACACCTGAAGGATAAAAGTTATCTCCTAACAGAGATACAAAATCGCAAGGATTATTTTCGCAGAATTTCACCATTGATTTAGCTACTCGGTATTGAGCAGGTTTCCCGGTTCCGGCATCTCCAAAAAATAAAAAACCGGTTGTTGAAGCAAGGATTGGGTGAAAAACAAAGAGTGATAAAATTAGAATAAAGGTTTTCATAAATCGAACTATAGGCAGATTTGGGTCATTCTGTCTTTTAAAGAATTGTTAATATTTTTGGGCGGAGCAGCATGTTAACTCAGTAAGTGATTAGCTCATCGTGAAGTTTTCTTAAAGATTCGGGTGAAACGCTGTATGCCTTTCCACAGAAGTGGCATTTAATTTCACAGAGCTCGCCTTTTAAAATCATTTCAGCTAGAGATGCTTTTCCCAAGAGTTTTAATGTGCGATCAACTCGATTGATAGAGCAAGGGCAGTGATATTTTACCTCATGAGGATGCAAATTTTCTTTTAGCTTTGTGGTATTAGAATACTCTTGCACAAGCTCCCTGGGGGTGGCTCCATTAAGAATGAGTTCGGAGAGGTGTCTACTTGTTTGAGCTTTAGTTTCGAGAGTGTTGATCAAAGTGGAAGGGGCTCCCGGCATGAGTTCTAATATAACTCCTCCAGCAGCTTGAACCTCTCCTTGATTGTTTACACTCACAGAAAGTGCCACTATGCAGGGGATTTGCTGCGACTGTTGATAATAGTAACTGAGATCTTCAGCGATTTCTCCGGTTTGAATTTCAACTAAACTTACTTGGGGATGTTTGTGGAATTCGTGAAAACGGGTGATCGTTAACATTCCTTTTCCGATGGCCTTTCCAATAGGAAGTTTTCCATTTGTTAATGGAAGATCGAGCTGAGGATTATTACAATAAACACGAGCCTCGGATTCAAAAGTTGCATCGGTAGAAATTTCTCCAAGAGGGCCATCTCCTTGAACTCGAATACAGATTTGTTGTTTCTCAGCTAAACCACTGGCCATAAGGAGCGCTCCAGTTAAAAGGCGCCCCATTGCAATTGTGGCAATAGGAAATGATTGATGAATCTGTTGGACCTGTTTTACAAGATCGGTTGTGATGACTGCGCAAGCTCTTAGGGTTAGATCTTCTGTGTGAAATTTTGAAATATGAAGTGTGTTCATGATGTCATCTTACACTATTCAATACTAGCCAGGGTCAGTCAACTCACCTAGAGTCAGTATAATCAACCGCCTGCACAAATAAGATAAAGATTCTACGAACAGCACAATTGTTTTGTGGATTATGTCAATGAAACTAAACTATCATTAAGATGTAATTAACTTTGTTTTTTTAAGCCATTATTCCGGTTTAATTAAGGTGAGACTATATGAAATATCTAAGTGAAATTATATATAAGGGAATTTATATTGTAATACCGTTCATGTTTGTTGTGGCAGTCGCTGTGGCAGATCGGACACATGAAACGCCCCCCTCCGAAACTTCTTCTAATAATAACCATCCTTTTGTAGGTGCGACCGCGAGCAACGTGAATTGGGCGGAAAGGTCGTTGGAACAGATAGTAAGAGCACTCGATTCTCCAATCTATGCCCAGCGAGAATTGGCTACTAATGAACTCAGACGTCGCCTGATTCAAAACTACCGAGAAACCTCTACAGCTTTACCGCAGATTCTCAGAACCCTTGAAAGGCCCTTATCGACCGAGGGGCAAAGAAGAATCAATAATCTTTCAGATCAGGGCAGGGTTGATTGGCCTACTATCTTTAACATAGTCAAAGATAATGTGCTGCTCTCTCCAGAGAGCCGATCAGCAAAAGATGCGCATGATAGAATCTCAATAGCTCTTAATGCAAATCCAAATCCAAATCCAAACATTCAGTTCTCCGAAGTTGTCAAAAACAGCGGATATACAATAATTCAAACAGAAAATACTCCCGGTATTTTAGAGACCTTGGTGGTTCAACGAAATAATGAACTGTTTCGAGTTCATTTTATGGGGAAGGGACTTTTCTCGATCGAGCGTGTTTCTCGAACCGGTGTGAATGAATATAGCAGGACAAATGTGAGGGTTAATTTTAGCGATAGCAACTTATTGACTCCGCTTCAACGCGCCAATCTATCTTTGGCTCAAGGGCAGAATCTCCCCCCTTTTTCAACCCCTTCTGCTGATTATAATCCGCTCTTGTCTCCGACCGATTCTTTGGGGAGTAATTTCATTGAAAGATCGGCGAATTATTTGATGGGGATAGTACCTAACCATCGAGCCGAGATCATAACCGCGCGGGATAGAATTATTGAGACACAAAGGATCCGTGATAAGCGCAAGGACTAATCACCCAGCCATTTCTAGTTCAGTACTCTTTTTTGAAATCGCATAAAAATCTTGAACATGGTTGGAATGTTTTAAAGAACTACTTCACTTACAGAGTCACTACCGGCATATCAGGGGGGCAGGAGGCGACTCCCTATTGCATTTAACCCATCCAACTCATAACGCCGAGATATCTTGTATCCAGTCTTACGAGAAATACCAAACTCCCGACATAAGTCGCTCATCGACTCTTCGTTTTTAAACCGAATAATGAGTCTTATTCTCTCATCCATGACACAGGTTTCCTTCCAAGGCATGTGTTACCCCCATGCCCTAATGTGTAACCCATGTCTCTTTACTTAGTTGTTACCTATGTATCTTAGCCGGACCCGATGGGCCCGTTGCCACAATGCCGAAATCAGCTATCAGCTAGGCTGGGACCTACAAATAAAAGAAAGAGCTGGTCCTTTGGGATCTCTAACAGAAAAGTGAGCCGCTTAGCGCAATAAGTACCGTACTCCGCGCCGAACAAGTTTAGTAATCTTAGGATGATTTTGTAATGGCTTAGAAACCCTTTGCTTTACTATGTAAAGCTACGGGCCCTGTTCTTTTTTAGAGTCGGTACCTCTTTTCAAATTGGTCATGATTTTTGTATCGGGTTCTCTATTCGTTAGAAGATTCTTTGATGAAGGAACCGGTGATGCTGTCGGCACAGAGTAATAATATTATTAAGGCTATGCTCTCCACCATTCGCAATGCTTTTTCTGTGGTGAAGATCTATCCAGATTTTATTCTGACATGGGGTAG
>SXPJ01000068.1 GCA_005776395.1 Bdellovibrionales bacterium
AGTAAGTATTTAATGAGCAGGCTGAGCGGGCTAAAACTTCGATAAAGTATGGGGATTTACTGTTTTGAGTTTAGGTGACGCTTTGTTTGCCAAAATATCCCAAGAATTTAAATGGCCTGTAAGGCAAACAAGACCAAAAAACTCTCAAAAAACACAGTATAGAGGGCCAGGTATGTAGCTTTACATAGTAAAGCAAAGGGTTTCTAAGCCATTACAAAATCATCCTAAGATTACTAAACTTGTTCGGCGCGGAGTACGGTACTTATTGTGCTAAGCGGTTCACTTTTCTGTTAGAGATCCCAGTTACTTCACTAGGCGTCTCATCTTTCTGTTAGAGATGCCCCTAAAGTTAGAACATAATTTATTTAAGTTTGTAAGTAGTAGCGCGCGTCTTTGATTTTTCTTTAATTCCTATAAGGGGACACCGAAACTTTATGAAAAGGTTTTCTAGTGCTCCTCAATTATCCTCAAAAATTATTCACCTAAAATTACTGTCTTCACTTCAACTTTTCAAGAAAGCGATTGTACCTTCTAAGAGAATCATCCGTTTGAATTTTTGCCCGTTGGAGAGCTTCTTCTACGGTCATTCTCTCGGCAAGGACTCGCTCAATAGCCGATTCCACCTGATCCCTGGCCTCAGCAAAAACTCCCATCAAAGCCCCTTGAGTAGCAGGAATGATAGCTGAACTTTTCAACTGATCAATGGCCGTTTTTGCTGCAGGAAACCTCTGATAAAAACCTTCTTTCTCTAGTTCCTTGATGAGATCTTCGCGAATTGGAAAATAACCTGTGCCCATATGCCATCTTTTCTGCACCTCTTTACTCGCCATATGTTTAATAAAAAGATAGCTGCCATAAATCTCTTCAGAAGGTTTGTCTTTGAGTAACCACAGAGAATTCCCCCCTACGACAGTTCCCCCAACTTTAGTTTCATCTGCCATTGGAATAGGAGCTGTACTAACCCGGAAGGTTGCTTTTCGAACCACTTCAAATACATCACTCGTTGAATGAAGCATAATGGCAGTTCTTTGAGCTAAAAAACTGGCCTCTGCCGGATCCCAGCCTCTTCCCAGATTTGAAAAAGTTCCCTCTTTAACCATGTCTCGCCACAAATTCACAAAGCGAATAGCTTCAGGAGTCAGATAAAGCGCTTCGCTAGCCCTTCCCGCTCTACCATTCTGCTGATTGATAAGAATCTGCCCTTGGCGAGCTATAAACTGTTCAAAAAACCAGCTACTCAAGGGCCAAGTGACTCCCGATTTTTTCTGAGCAGGATCGGTCAGTTTTCTTGCCCATTCCTTCAGTTCTGAAAATGTTTTGGGGGCCCTTGAAAGACCTGCTTTTTCAAAGGCATCAACATTGTAATAAAGAATGGGATTAGAGGTCGCAAAAGGTAATGAATAAATTTTACCTTGAACCTCATAATAACGTCTAATAGGTAAAAGCAACTCTTTAATAGGGAACTCTAGATCCTTGTCGATAAACTCCTGTAGAGGGACCACAGCTCGGGTATCGATCATCACCTGAGTTCCAATGTCTGTGATCTGGGCCACATGGGGGCCCTGTTTGGCTAACAGTGCAGTTCTTAATTTATTCAATCCTTCTTCATAGGTTCCCACAAACTGAGGTACCACTTCAAAATGGCCTAAAATTTTAGGGGATTTATTAAACTCCTCCGTCAAAAGCCCAAGAAGCTTTCCCTTCTCACCTGTCATCGAATGCCAAAAAATAAGTTTAACAGGTGCCGACCAAGATATTGCGCTTAGAAATAAAGATAAAAATAAAATTTTTCGCATCAGTTATCCCTTAATCCCACTCATAGTGATTCCACGAACAAACTGTTTTTGGGTGGCGATAAAGAGAAGCACTGTCGGAGAGATAAGCATCGCTGTCGCGGCCATAATGACCCCCCAGCTCATCGATTCATTTTGAGATCTAAACATTCCAATCCCTATTTGAGCTGTTTGCATCTCGGTTGTTTGAGTCACGATCAAGGGCCACAGATACTGATTCCATGCCCCTACAAAGGAGTAGATCGCAAAGGCAGTAATTGCAGGCCATGAGAGAGGAACCACAAATTGAAAAAGAAATCTCAAACGAGAACAGCCCTCAAGATAAGCCGCCTCTTCCAGCTCTTTTGGAATGGTTTTAAAGAACTGGTAGAGAAAGAAAATCCCAAAACCACTCACAGAAAAGGGAATAATCAATGCAAAATAGGTATTAAGCCAATTCCAAGAGGCCAAGGTAAAATAGTTGGGAATGATTGTGACCTCGCCAGGAATCATCATTGTCCCCACAATAAGCCCCATAATCCACCTCTGCCCTTGGAACTTCAATCTTGAAAGCGCATAGGCCGCTAAGATTGAAGTAAAGAGCTGACAGAACGTAATGGAGGTAGCCACCAAGGCTGAATTGAAGAGAAATCTCAACAATGGAGCTGAATCCAAAGCCTCAATGTAATTCACCCAATTTAAAGCTTTAGGAAAAAATTTAGGCGGATACTGAATGACCTCAGCTCCTTCTTTCCAAGAAACACAGAGCAGGTACACTAATGGAAAGGCTTGAATCAATGCAGGCAATACCAGCACAGCGGTTGCAAGCCATCGTTTTCTAAATTTTCTATCTTGAAAACGATTAACCATAATGAATCCTCTTTTTAGCCATTCGAAATTGGAATACGGTCGCCATCATAATCAGAAGAAAAAGAACCACCGCTTCGCTTGAGGCAAGTCCCGTTCGAAACTTTACAAAGGCATCACGATAGAGGCTATAAACCAATGTGGTAGTCTCCCCCATGGGCCCCCCCGTCGTAAGAATATGAATTTGACCGAAACTCTGAAGTGAATTAATCACCGAAACAACACTCACAAAAAATAATGTAGGCGATAGCAAAGGAAGAGTCACATGCCTGAATGTTTGCCAACCACTCGCCCCATCTAGTTCCGCGGCCTCTTTAAGCTCCGTGGGAATCGCAGTCAGGCCGGCTAAAAAAAATATGACATTAAATCCAACCTCTTTCCACACCGTAGCGACTGCGACTGCACATAGAGCGTAATTGGGATCGGCCAACCAATTCGGGCCATGAACCCCTAAAATGGCTAGTGTGTAATTCAGAAAACCGGCCGTGGGGTTATAGATAAAGATCCAAAGCATGGCTGCCATACTGGAGGAGATCGCTACAGGCAGAAGAAATAGTGTTCTAAAAGCATTCTGAAAAAAAGGATTTGCATCCAGCAATACAGCTACCGTTAAACTCACGACAAGACCAGGAATCACTGTCATCAGAAGAAAGAAAAACGTCACTTTAATGTTCTGCCAATAATCGGGAGAGTTAAGAAGTACTTTGTAATTCTCAAAACCAATAAAGAAACTTCGTTTAGAAAAGGGCTCCACATCCTGAAAACTTAATAAAAATGATTGAAGGGCTGGATAGAGCACAAAAATCGAAAGCACTGTGAGTGTAGGAATGAGAAGGGCCCAGGCTAATGGAGAGGATCTTCGATTCATATTCGCATTCCTAGCTCATCAAAATAAAAGATTTTACTTCCATCCACCCAGAGCGATATTTCATCTCCCAGCTGAGGAAATGTTTCTGATTTAAGCTCACTTACCAAATACTGTCCGCCGAGAGAAACATGAACATAGGCAATAGAACCTAGGGGTTCAACTAAAACCACTGTCGCTTTACCTAAAAGAATATTTGAGGAGTCTTTACTCTGCCCAAGAAAAGTATTCTCTGGTCTTATGCCTGCCGAAATGGCCCCAGTCGGCGTTCTCAGAGAGGCAAGAAACTCTCTCTCTATAAAATTCATCGAAGGGGTCCCTATAAAAGAGGCCACAAATTTAGTTTTAGGATCTTGATACAATTCAAGTGGACTTCCCACTTGCTCTAATCGTCCTTTATACATCACTGCAATGCGATCAGCTAAAGTCATCGCTTCAACTTGATCATGAGTCACATAGAGGCTAGTGGCTTTTAGCCTTCTATGAAGATGGCTAATCTCAGTCCTCATTTTAACCCTTAATTGAGCATCAAGATTAGAAAGAGGTTCATCAAA
>SXPJ01000069.1 GCA_005776395.1 Bdellovibrionales bacterium
AAACTACCATGGCTCTTTTAACCATTGCCCAAGCTCAAAAGGAAGGTGGTGTTGCTGCTTTCATTGATGCTGAACATGCACTTGATGTGGTTTATGCAAAAAAATTGGGTGTAAACACTGAAGAACTTTTGATCTCTCAGCCTGATACTGGAGAACAGGCTTTAGAAATTGCTGAAATCTTGGTTCGTAGCGGTGGAATTGATATCGTTGTCGTTGACTCCGTAGCTGCGCTAGTTCCTAGAGCTGAGTTAGAAGGTGATATGGGAGATTCTCATATGGGACTTCAAGCCCGTTTGATGTCTCAAGCTCTTCGTAAGCTTACAGGGTGTATTAGCAAATCCAAAACCTGCGTTGTTTTCATTAATCAGTTGAGAATGAAGCTTGGAGTGATGTTTGGAAATCCAGAAACAACTACAGGGGGTAACGCTCTAAAGTTTTATGCTTCAGCTCGCTTAGATATCCGCAGAGTTTCTGCCATTAAAGAGGGTGATGATGTGATTGGTAGCCGCACTCGCGTCAAAGTTGTAAAAAACAAAATGGCCCCCCCTTTCAAACAGGTCGAATTTGACATTTTGTTTGGAGAAGGAATTTCCAAAGAGGGGGACATTATTGATATCGCTCTGCAGTATGGCGTAATTGACAAGAATGGTTCTTGGTTTGCTTTTGAAGGCGAGAAGTTAGGTCAAGGTCGAGATAATACAAGATTGTTTCTAAAAGAGCATCCCGAGTATGCCGATAAGATCAAGAAAAAGGTAGAAGCTAAAGTTCAAAAAGATGGAGGCGCAGTTTTATCAGTGACTCCTGAAGCTTCTGACCGAGAAGAGGATGATTCTGAAGATGGTACCCAAGAAGCAACAAAAGCTGGAAAATCCGCTATCTCAGCTCGAACAAATCCTAAAAAGGGCGAGTGAAAAAAAAGCTTCTGATATCCATTTAAAAGCAGGACTTCCTCCTATTGTTAGGGTTCATGGGAGTCTTTATTACTTAAGTGACGAGGCGGGAGAAGTTATTGCCCGCCTCTCTCATTTTGAACTTAACGACTTTTGCCAGCATTTGATGAATGAAAGGCAAAAGGCTCGCTATGAGAGTGGCGAGGAGATTGATTTAGCTTATGAAATTTTAGGTATCGGAAGATTCCGCATTAATATTTGTCAGCAACGGTCTTTCCCAAGATTTGTTTGTCGTTTAATTCCTGAATACATAAAGAATTTTTCCGATTTAGCTCTTCCACCCGTTGTTGAAGACTTAGCCTTGGCGGGTCGAGGATTGGTTTTAGTTACGGGTGCCACGGGAAGTGGTAAGTCGAGTACTATTGCGGCCATGATAGATCATATTGCCCGAAATACTTCATCCCATATTGTGACACTTGAAGATCCCATTGAGTTTAGTTTTAAAGATCGCAAAAGCATTGTGACCCAGAGAGAGGTGGGCATTGATACAAAGAGCTTTGTTCAAGCTTTAAAGTATGCCCTTCGCCAAGATCCTGATGTTATTTTGATCGGGGAAATGAGGGATGAAGAGACGATTCTGATGGCTCTTTCAGCGGCTGAGACTGGCCATTTGGTTCTAAGCACTCTGCATACCAATGATGCCATAGAGACAGTGAGTAGAATTTTAGGAAGTGTCTCTGTGGGGTATCAAACTCAGGTCAGGTCTCAGTTGGCTTCAGTGCTTCAGGGTGTAATTTCACAAAGATTGGTAAATAGGGCCAATGGCAACGGACGTGTGCCTGCTCTAGAGGTTTTAATAGCTAATCAGCGGGTTAAAGATATGATTTTAGATCCCAAAAGAACGGTTGATCTCCGCAAAGCGATTGTTGAGAGTTCTAATATCGGAATGCAGACTTTCGATGATAATTTAATGAGTCTTTATAAAGACGGGGTTATCACTAAGGAAGAGGCACTCAAAAATTGTACCCAGATTCAGGACTTCCAACTCCGATTGGAGGGAATTGTATCTGGAATTGATGTAGAGAAAGCTGACCTTTCTAAGTCCAGAGCCCAAAAAATCCAAGAGGCCCTACTCTCAGATCAAAGCCCCCCTCCAATCATTGAGCTTGAGATCAATAGTCCAAAGAAGAAATAACACCCTAATCGATCCTTGGAACTGGTAGCCCGACTTTCATATCCAAATTATTGAATAACCCCACTTTTTATTATGCGCCGTGGCTCACCGGAAATCACTGCCCAATCGATCGTAAATTTGTCAATCGTCTCAAGACAAGCTATTGTCTGCGGCAAAAGATTTAAACCGTTTGGAGTGCTATGTCAGTTATGATTCAGGATAAAAAAGCGGCCACAGCTACGAAACAACCCTATCCTTACCGATACTCCTCTGAGTTTGTAGAGCCAGACTGGAAAAGGATTCCTGGTTATAAAGAAGTTTCTGAAGCCGACTGGAACAGTGCCCTTTGGCAGAAGCGTAATTTTATCAAGTCGGTCCCTCAGCTTAAGCAGGTTCTTGGAGATTTCTTAACCGAAACCATGGCCCTTGATCTCTTAAAAGATCAGCTCGAACGCTCCACTATGTCGATGTTGATTCCCCCTCAAATGATTAACACGATGAGGGTGGAGGATTTAAAAAATGATCCTATCAGACGTTATATGATTCCTTTTTTTTCAGATCGAGATCTAAAATGGCCTAGCCATCCCAAGTCCACTCGAGACAGCCTTCACGAACATGAAATGTGGGTAGTAGAGGGGCTAACTCATCGATATCCCACCAAGGTTTTGGCGGAGCTTTTATCAACCTGTCCTCAGTATTGTGGCCATTGTACTCGAATGGATCTAGTGGGGCAGAGTGTGCCTCAAGTGGCGAAACGAAAGTTTGATACCCCCCAAAAAGATCGTCACGAGCAGATTTTGGATTATCTAAGAAAGACTCCTTCGGTTAGAGATGTGGTGGTTTCGGGGGGGGATATCGCTAATTTGCCTGCTCAGACTTTAGAATCTTTTGTTCTTGCTCTTCTTGATATCGAAAACATTCGCGATATTCGATTGGCCAGTAAAGGGCTCATGGGAGTTCCTCAGCACTTTTTGCAGGATGACGTTTTGACTGCTTTCGATAAAATTGGAAAAAAATCGGTTCAGCGAGGGGTGAGCGTTGCAGTTCATACCCACATTAATCATGCTCAATCCCTGACCCCTCTCGTGGCCAAGGTGGCGAGAAAAATGTTGGATATGGGATTTCGAGATGTCAGAAATCAGGGGGTGCTTTTAAGAGGTGTTAATGACTCTCAAAAAGCACTTTTGGATCTTTGTTTCAAACTTTCTGATCATGGTCATATCACTCCCTATTATTTTTACATGTGCGATATGATTCCAAACGCTGAGCATTGGAGGGTCTCTTTATCGAAAGCTCAAAGCTTGCAGCATGATATTATGGGATATCTTCCAGGATTTGCGACTCCAAGAATTGTTTGTGATGTGCCCTTTGTGGGTAAAAGATGGGTCCATCAAAACCATTCTTACGACAAAGTAAAAGGGGTCTCTTACTGGACGAAGAACTATCTGACCAGTATTGAATGGGATAAACCTGAAGCGTTAAACCAGCTTTATGAGTACTTTGATCCTATTGATACATTGCCCACAGAAGGACAATCCTACTGGGCAGAAGAGGCTAAGAGGTCTTAGTCACCCAGAGAAATTCCTCGGTGACGGGCTGTTTGAAGGAAGGGGGAATCGGCTGAGATAAACCGATTTTTTCCTGCCCCTGTCTCTAAAGGAACCAATTCCACATTATCATTTCGGTAAGCTACCATTGTGTCGAATTGGCCATCGACTACAGCTTTCACAGCGGCCACTCCAAATCGGCTAGCAAGGATTCTATCGAAACCCTCTGGAGCTCCTCCGCGAAGCAGATGCCCTAATACAATGGCTCTAGATTCTCTACCCGTGATTCTTTCCAGCTCCTCTGCAACTCGATGGCCGATACCACCTAAACGAATTTTCTCAGGAGAATCTTCGATGATTTTACTGATGGTAACCTCTCCACCGATCGGCTTTGCCCCTTCAGCGACTACAACAATTGAGTATTTTTTTCTGGAGTGATAAAGATCATTTAGATAGGTGCCCACTTTATTTAGATTAAAGGGGATTTCTGGAAGTAAGATCACATCTGCATCACCTCCAAGACCTGCAAAGAGAGCAATCCATCCCGCATTTCTTCCCATCACTTCTACTACCATGATTCGATGATGAGATTCTGCCGTAGTGTGAAGCTTATCTAAAGCCTCAACAGCGGTAGTTACGGCCGTGTAAAAACCAATCGTGAATTCAGTTCCATGCAGATCATTATCAATGGTTTTAGGAATCCCAACGACCTTGATACCCTTTTGAGACATGCCGTGGGAGATACTTTGAGTGCCATCTCCACCGACAACAATCATGGCATCCACACGTTCCTGTTTTAAATGCTGGATTACCTCATCTGATCTGTCTTCATAAATTTTCTTCCCCTCTTTAACCACTGGAACTCGAAAGGGAGTATCAACATTTGAAGAGCCCAATAGGGTTCCGCCCTTAGAGAAAATTCCAGTCGTGTTGAGAAGATCTAGTGGTGTAAATTTATTTTCTAAAAGACCTTTAAATCCGTCGGGAATTCCTACGACTTGAATTCCGTATTCCAAGATACAGGTTTGAACTACAGCTCTAATGGCGGAATTTAGGCCTGGGCAATCGCCCCCTCCGGTGAGAAGTGCGATTTTTTTAATCGGTTGTTTTTTTGTCATGGTTTAAATTTGATCGCGAAAGATTGGAATGTGGTCAAGAAACCTACTTGTTGATATTGGACATCGATGAGGGCATCAGCTTTTAAACTTTTTCCGCCCTCAATAAGTCTTTCTAAAGCTTCGTTATAGGACCAGCTTTTAACTTTAACTTCACCCAGGTAATCAAATTTGGCATTCAGTGTTTTGCTGGTCCAAATAATTTCTGGTGTTTTTGTAGGTTCACTAGTGGATACAGATGTCGTTCTTGGAGATTCAATGATCGTAGTACTGGAGCAACCCAATATTGAAACCAAAAGCGACAAAACTAATCCAGAAAGAAGAGTTTTCATCTGTATGTTTTAGCCTAAGGATCTTTCAAACGAAACTACTATTTATAATCTAATAAGTTATTGAAAAACTACATTGTGACCCCTGCTGTGAATAGCGTAGAAAATTTTGTATTTGGTTAATAGGGCGATGCATTAATTGTGGAGGGGGGGGAGAAGGCGGGAGGTGCATCCCGCCTCTCTGGTGGAGTTAGTGGGGCTTAATTGCAGTATTGGGGTTGGTTTTTTTGCACCTGTGAATTGCGTTCAAAAACGTTCTCCTTATTAGAAATTATTTAGAGATTTTTTTGGGTTTTTAAACCCTATCTCTTTCGATCTTTATTTAGAGCAAATGGAGTGCCATCCTTAGAGAAAGTTTTTAGGCTTATTTAGCTCTTGAAAAAGGGGGCTCTTTGACACTTTTTTTCACTGGTATCACTTTGCCCCAGGAGAAATTTAAAATGACATATCAGCTCCTTGCAGTTCCGGTTTAGGTTTCTTTAACTTTGAGCAGCAGTTCTCGGTGAATAAATTTTAAGGCTAATTGAGGAGCACTAGAAAAACCTTTTCGCAAAGTCTCGGTGTGCCGTTGGGGTAATTTTATGAGGGTTCATTCAAGAATTTGGATGTGAAAGTGGGGCTACCAGCTCCAAGGAAAGTCGCTGTACGCCCCACTTTCACATCCAAATTCTTGAATGACTTCTTTTAACATGCGCTGTGGCTCATCGAGAACTGCTGAACTTTGAGCCCTGAATTTTACTTTAGCCCTAAGCTGGAATAAGGTGACTCCAGTTTTTTAAGAAAGAGAGATTATGTCATTTGATCCTAATGCCGCTGCTTTAGAAGACTCTGGAATTTTCGGATTAAACAGTTCATTTGAGGATTCAAAGTTGGTTTTTTTACCCGTTCCCTGGGAGGCCACAACCTCTTACGGGGGAGGGACTTCTAAAGGACCTAAAGCTATTCTTGAAGCGAGTCGACAGGTCGATCTTTTTGATCTTGAGATCCTAAATCCCTACGAAGCAGGATTTTACCTTCTTCCAGAATCCTCTTCAGTAAAGAACTGGAATAAAAAAGCCAAGCAAGAGGCTCTAAAGATCATCGAACGAGGCGGAGAGATTGGTAAAAACAAGAAGCTGAAAGAATCGTTGGATAAAGTGAATTATTTAGGTGCGAAGCTAAATGATTTTGTTTTCACTGAGACCCAGAAGCTTCTCAAAAAGAAAAAGTATGTAGGAATCGTGGGAGGAGATCACTCCGTTCCATGGGGTGCTCTAAAGGCCATCGCAGAGAAACACCCCTCTTTCGGCATTTTGCACTTTGATGCCCACTCAGACACTCGTATCGCTTTTGAGGGGTTTACTTGGTCTCATGCCTCCATCATGTACAATGTGTTAGAAAATATTCCCCAAGTAAAAAAACTGGTTCAAGTAGGAATTAGGGATTTTTGTGAACAGGAGTTTCAGTACTGTAAGGAACAAAAATCCCGCGTGAGTGTATTTTTCGATGAAGATTTAAGTAGAGCCAGGTTTGAAGGAACTCCTTGGAGTGATACCGTTCAGAAAATTTTGGCTCCTCTACCTAAGGAGGTCTGGATTTCATTTGATATCGATGGTCTTGATCCCAGATTCTGCCCTCACACCGGAACTCCTGTTCCCGGAGGCTTAGACTTTAATGAAGCTGTTTTTGTGATATCCTCTTTAGTCCGTTCAGGAAGAAAAATCATAGGTTTTGATCTTAATGAGGTTTCTCCTTCCTCGGATAAAGATGACTCTTGGGATGCCAATGTCGGTGCGAGATTACTCTACAAGCTCTCCGCTTGGATGTTGGCCAGTCAAGGGGCATTAAAAATTAGAAAGTAAGAAGGATTTATGGCCAAATATTTGAGTATTGATACTGAAGCTACAGGACTTGAAGATCACTGTTTACTTATCCAAGTGGCGGTCGTTCCTGTAGATGGAGAGAAGAATCTAGTGGCTGAAGATCTTGGAAAAGAGATTCTTATCCAATGCCCTAGTTTTGAAACACTTAAACCCACTTTAAGTGAATGGGTTATCCAACATAATGAAGGTCTTATTCGTAAGGCCCATGCTGAGGGAATAACCCCACAAGATTTTGTTCAATGGATGTTTACATACTTGAACTCCGAGAAGGTAAAGGCTTTTCTTGGCGGCGAACGTCCCTTACTTTTGGGAAAATCACTTAGTGCTTTGGATATCCCACTTTTAACCAAAAACCTGGGTAAAGTCTTTATGGATAAGCATTTTCATCACCACACTTTAGATATTACCTGTGTAGGACGTTTCTTAGTCGATGCTGGAGTTCTTCCTCCAGGGCATGGCTCTACAAGTCAGCTTTTGAAGTTTTTTAATATTCGAACTGAATCTAATCATACGGCTTTAAGTGATGCTCTGGATATGGCCCAAATCTATTTAAAATTGATTAAACTCATGGCTGAGAAGGGAATCGGAGCCAAATCCTGAATTTTAGATTAAATTGATTAAATAACTTTTTCAGCAAAAACTACTTTATAACTCATGAGCTCAGAATCTATCCATAACCTACTTTTTGAGTTAACCCAAAAGGCCGACAGGGCTACACGTTCCTATCGGTTTCGTTTCAGGGGATGGCTCCCGAAAGCCACCGACTCCAGAATTTTGGACTTGGGTTGTGGGGATGGGAAGATTCTCTGGTATCTCGGCAAAAAATATTCTTATGTTCATGGGGTTGATCTGGATTCCCAAAAACTCGATATTGCTAAATCTATGGGGGTTTCCGTACAGTGCCAGGATGTGTTCGAATTTCTTTCAACCACAAATAAGACCTTTGATCTTATTTGTGCGCTGGATCTGGTGGAACACCTGGGAAAAAACCGTATCCCCACTTTTTTGGAACTGTGTTTCAAAAAACTAAACTCTGGGGGAAGAATTATTTTGCAGATGCCTAATCCCTTGAGCCCATTCGGCTTTTCGGTTCAGCAGGGAGATTTAACCCATGAATTTACCCTTGCACCTGTTTTAACTCGAAAACTTCTTGAAATAGCAGGCTTTAATCAATGTCATTGGAGAGAAACAGGTCCTTCTCTCTGGGGATATTCTTTAGGATCCACATTTAGATTTTGTCTTTGGCGGTTGATTCGACTGGGTTACCGTTTTTTACATTTCATTGAAGCTGGAGAGAAAGAAAACTTTCCATTAACCCGTGTTTATCTTGTTTCAGCCCTAAAGCCCTGACTTTGGGTATACTTGTTACAAGCAGCAGTTCTCGGTGAATAAATTTTGAGGCTAATTGAGGAGGACTAGAAAAGCCTTTTCGCAAAGTCTCGGTGTGCCATTGGGGTAATTTTATGATGGTTCATTCAAGAATTTGGATATTAAAATGGGGCGTACAGCGACTTTCCTTGGAGCTGGTAGCCCCATTTTAATATCCAAATTCTTGAATGACTCTGCTTTTTAACATGCGCTGTGGCTCACCGGGAACTGCTGTGTTACAAGCTTGAGATGATCGTTGAATTTTGACCGATAAGCCTTTAAGGTTTTTAGCGAATTTTATTAATTGGGGAGAGATAGATCACATGTCGCTACTGAAAAAACTCAATCTTTGCGGAACGGTTCAAGGACCTGCTAAATTTGGAGTCTCAAAGGGTGATGAACCGGGCCACTTAGGTGTATGGGGTATCTGGAGTGAGCCCTCAGTAGAAGTTTTTAGAGTTGTCGTTAAGGCCCACAGTCAGGATCGAGCCATGACTGTTCCCACAGCTAGCTACACTTTTGCTCCGTCTAAGGAACAATCCTTTATTCAGTCGATTGAAACCTCACAAGAATTTAAACAATTTTTAGTAGGTTCTGATCGAGCCCAAACCGGACAGGTTACCCTTGAGTTTTGGTTAGATAATAATCGTACTGAAACGCTAAACTACACTCTCCCCGAAGTGATCAAATACTTAAGAGGTAAAGGTTCAAAAGCCCCCAGCCATGCTAAAACTTCTAAAGAATATCTAGTCCAAGATACATTAGTCGTAGCCTCCCTTGCTCATTCCGAACTCAAAGCCTACAGCGAAAAAGTAAAAGCAGAAATTGCTGAGAAACTTAGAAAAGCTGAAGAGGAAAGAAAACGAATTGAAGAGGAGAAAAAAGCAGCTCTTGCAAAAGCTCAAGCCGAAGCTGCTGCTAAAGCCGCTAAACCTGCAGCGCAAGTTGCAGCGGGTGGAGTTCCCGTAGATCGTTCCAAACCTACTCTTTCTCCAGCCAAAACGGCCATCTTCTTTGGCTCTTCAACCGGAAACACAGCCAATGTAGCGGAGATGCTTAAAAAGGAATTGGGTTCTGTCGATTACTTGAAAAATATTACCGATATCCATCCTGCCGATCTTACTGTGGTTGAAAATATCATTATTGGAATTCCCACATGGCACATTGGGGAACTTCAAGATGATTGGGCCGCCATGCTTCCAGAGGTTAAAGCTCTAAGTTTTACAGGTAAAAAAGTGGCTCTCTTTGGTCTGGGAGACGGAAAAGGTTACGCAGATACTTACGTTGACGGAATGGCTGAACTCCTTGAGCCTTTTGAAAAGGGCGGAGCCAAACTTTGTGGCCAATGGCCCACGGATAGTTACGAATTTAAAAAATCTAAAGCTATCCGTGATGGTAAATTCCTAGGTCTTGTGATCGATGTGGAAAACCAGGATAACCTCACTGACAAACGGGTGAAATCTTGGGTGTCTCTCATTCAAAAAGAGATGGGCATCTGATATAGCGGTTAACAAACCAAAGACTCATTGCGCGAAACGCATATAGTCAATAACAAATGCTAACAAAAACGTGACAAAATCCTCAAAGATAAGTGAAAATCTAATTGCAACGTGACAAGACTAAGTTGAGTCACGGTTCTCGTCGGCAAGTTAGTTCCAGTTCAGTTAGAAGTTAATCTAAACATTGGGGGAAATGAATGAAGCGTCTAGCGATTGGTCTATTAATTACATCTTTGAATCTGTTTGCAGCTCACATTGCTGTTATCGACAGCGGTGTTGATTACAAACATAAGGACTTAAAAAACAATATTTGGCAAAATCCAGATTCCAAAACCGTCGATGCTGACGGCACTACTTACGATGATGATATTCATGGTTGGAATTTTGCTGAAAACAACAACCAAGTTATCGACTATAAATATTTAGGAACTTTCTCTTCTGACTGTACCAAGATTTTTGACGTTCAAGCTAAAATTCTTGCAGGTACAGCTACTCAGGAAGAAAAGGACTGGTACAAAGCTAAGAAAAGTGATGCTGAGTTCTTAAAAGAACTGCAAAAATTTGGAAACTTTGTTCATGGAACTCACGTATCTGGTATCTCAGCAGCTGAAGCTCAAAAAGCCAATCTCATTGCTCTTAAATTAATTCCTACTGAAACTCCTGGAGCCGCTGAAGTGGCTCGATTTGTAGCTGAACACAAAGCTGAAGCTTCTGAAGTCCGCGATGAAAACCCCATGGTTATGATGTTTTTAACTATGATGGCTCAACGCCAAGTTACCATGCTAACAACCGTTGGAAAATACACTGGCGCTGTAAAATCTGAAATTGCCAATGGCTCTTTTGGGATCAGCATGACCGCCGTTAAACCTATTGTGAAACAGCTAGTAAAACAGATTACTGGAAGCGATCCTACAGATGCTGAGACTGATGCCTATGCTAAATTCTTTGTGAACGAAATTACTAAGGGTTCAAAAGATTTCGTAGGTGCGGCCTCAAACACTCTCTTTGTGTTCGCAGCTGGTAATGACGGTACAAATAACGATAGCATTCCAGCTTCACCTGCTAACGTTAAGACAGACAACACCATTACCGTAGCTGCTACCAACGGAATGACCTCCTTGGCAGTATTCTCAAACTATGGTCAGAAAATGGTGGAAGTAGCGGCTCCTGGTGTCGCTATCATGTCAACTATCCCTGGCGATGAGCACCTAAGAATGAGTGGAACTAGTATGGCTGCTCCTTATGTGACCAATGTCGCTGGACTTGTGAAGGATGGAAATCCCAGTCTTAATCCCGCTGGCATTAAGAAGGTCTTAATGGAAACTGTAGACATAAAAGACTTCTTGAAAGGGAAGGTCACCACTTCTGGTATTGTTAATAAAGCTCGCGCGATTAGAGCCGCTGAACTTTCGAGAACAATGTCTTTAGAGGCTGCAATTAAACAATCTCGACGTGCTGTAGCTGATGAATCTGTAAGTAGTTGGAGCACAAGAGGGGTCTCTGAAAAAGATCTGATTGTATTACCTTTACCCAGTACTTTCTAAGTTCTGAATAGTTTAAAAAGCCCCTCAAGTCTTAATGATTTGAGGGGCTTTTTTTGTCCTTTTTAACTGGAAAATCTTCTCAACGCAATTTCCATAGTAACTTTAATTCAGCCTGTAAGAATCCATTTTTTCATGTGCCGTTCTAGCACAACTGTTGTCTTGACCGCAGCAATAAGAGACACACATAGCGATTGCATTGTTACATTGAGAAGTCCCACATACGGCGGGAGAGCAGGAGGCTAAATCATCCCTAAAAATATCTCTAGCATTGGCTTTACATTCAGCGGAGCCACTACCCTTATTTGAACACATGTCAGCACATAAATAACTTCTAGTTGCGTAACTCCAGTAGGATTGTTGACCTAACCAAATGCCGAATTTTTGCATTCCAAAGGTGTTACAGGAGCTCTCTTCATCGTTACAACTTCTACTTGGAACATTGGACCGACGTGGGGCTGGAGTTCTTAAAGTTCTATCTAGTGCAAGGTTTAAGGCAGCCTGACTGTCATAAAGCCTCTTTAAATCCCCCCCTAAGCAAATGGTATTATCTGCAATTTTAACTATTCCTGTGGCAATATTATAAGAGCAACTTGTGATAGCGCTGCCCGCTTTGATTCCTGTGGTACAACCTAGAATAGTTGCTGTCATCTGCGCCGAGCTCGCAGAGCTTCCTGCGATGCAGTTAATGATTTCATTCATAGTGAATTGAGAGCTTCTAGAATTCGATTTTTGAGAGTTCTGACAAGCGTGTAATCGTTCGTAAACTTCATAGATTGTAATTCCAGAATCTAACGCGCATTTTGCAATCCCCGCAGCACTTGCACCATGACCAGGAATAAAGGCCTCAATAGCAAGTCCAGCTAGACACAAACCTGTTTCTTTAATGTGATGGGCAGATCGTTGTTGAATACACTCAGTGTCATTGCAATCGCAGAGAATTTCTCCGTGGTACCCTGTAGCTAGAGCATATCCAGAAAAGGGAAGGGTTAAGTGAGATAGGAACAATGTAACTAATAAGAAGACTGATTTCATGGGCCCCCTAAAGAGAGTTAATTGAACCCATTAATTATCATGCTTATTGCGTTGCGTTAAGCAAAATCATTAAAATTGTTAATCGCCTCCGGTATCCTGGAGTTGACTTTCCCGTCCGACTCCTGTGACCTACTTACGAGTTTCACAAAAATAAAAAAATACTGGAACAGATATAAATGATTGAAATAAAATGCTTATTTGACCTTGTGCTCGCCCTGGTTCTTAGCCTATTTTTAGCTCCCATCATTATAATAATTTGGATAGCGATCAAATTAGAGGATGGGGGCCCCTCTCTTTACTGGTCCCAACGAATGGGCATCTTAAATCATCTTTTTTCAATGCCCAAGTTTAGAAGTATGAAGCTAAACACTCCACAAGTAGCAACCCATCTTCTCAATGATCCCGATTTATATTTAACTTATGTCGGTAAGTTTCTAAGAAAATCTAGTCTCGATGAAATTCCACAACTCTGGTCAGTCCTCAAAGGAGATATGTCTTTCGTGGGGCCTAGACCTGCTCTATTTAATCAAGAGGATCTTATTTTATTAAGAACCCAAAAAAACATTCACCATTTAAAACCAGGAATCACAGGATGGGCGCAGATTAATGGCCGAGACGACATTTCCATTCCAGCTAAAGTCGAGTTGGAGGATTTTTATATGAGCCACCAATCCTTTTTGTTTGATCTCAAAATTATCTGGCTGACCTTTTTTAAAGTAATTTCAAAAGAGGGAGTTAAGCACTAGTCGAGAATTAAAGACCTGTTAATGTAATGTGACAGGATTCGGAGCCAAAACTTCAGGTTTAATTTGTGGATGGTATTCAGGGACTAAGGTTTGAACCTTTTCTTGCAAGTCTGCGGAGTAATAAAAATTCTGTTTCCCAATAATAGATTCTAAATCATGAGCAAATTTATCACTCACCTCACGTGCTCTAGCAACACGAATCATAGGATGGCCGGTTTCTAAAGTAGCTTCAGTTTCAAATAAAACCTCTTCATAAAGCTTTTCACCAGGTCTTAAACCAGTAAATACGATCTCAATATCCTTACCCTCCTCAAGGCCATTAAGGGTAATCAGCTGTCTTGCTAAATCGACGATTTTAACTGGAGATCCCATGTCTAGAATAAAAATCTCCCCGCCCTTTCCTAAAACACTAGCTTGAAGAATAAGTTGAGCCGCTTCAGGAATCGACATAAAAAAACGATTCACTTGCGGATGAGTCACCGTTACAGGCCCCCCCTCCTTAATCTGTTTTAGAAAAAGAGGGATCACACTTCCAGAACTTCCAATTACGTTTCCAAATCTCACAATAATAAACTTGGTTAATTCAGTTTGTGCTTGATAGTGCTGACAAATCATTTCAGCGATACGTTTAGTAGCTCCCATGATGTTAGTAGGATTAACTGCTTTATCTGTAGAAACTAAAATAAACTTTTCTAGTTGATACTTGATTGCCAACTCAGCCACAATTCTCGTTCCATGAATATTATTCCTAATGGCCTGTTCCGGATTTTTTTCCATAATCGGAACATGCTTATAAGCAGCCGCATGGATAAGAACTTGCGGTTTGTGAATAGAGAATATTTTCTCCATTTGACCTTTATCACGAATATCGGCAATAACCCCGACAAACTGGCTCTCAGGCAGAATCTTAGTAATGCTTTGCTCTAACTGATAAAGATTAAATTCTGAAATTTCGACTGCGATAATTTTTTTCGGTTTAAATCTCGCGATTTGAACACTCAACTCAGAACCAATCGACCCACCAGCCCCTGTCACCAAAACCGATTTATCTTTCAACATCAAACTGATTTGGGTTAACTCTAGAATAGCAGACTTTCTACCAATTAAATCTTCCAAACTTACGTTCTGTAATTGAGTGAGATCAATATTTCCGAAAAGATAATCAGAAATCTTAGGAAGTTTCTTAATTAAAACATTGAGCCCCTTACAGCAATTAATAATTCGTCTCAGTTTTTCAGGTGATGCATTTGGAATGGCGATAATAATTTTATTAATTTTGTACTGTTCGCAAACCAACGGAATCTGCTCCACTATGCCGGCCACTGGAATACGATGGATCCATTTATTTACATAGGAACGATTATCATCAACAAAAGCAACTACTCGCATTTTAAGAGCGGGATTTTTTTGAATGCTTCGCGCGAGCTGTTCCCCGGAGTTACCGGCCCCTATGACTAAAACATTAAGACAATCACCGACTGAGGTTTTAACCACAAACAATTCTCTAAAAAGTCGGTAAGAAAATCTCCCCCCCCCTAAAAGGACCACTAACAGTAACCAGTCAATAATTAGAGAGGATCTAGGAATGTGTTCCAAACGGGTAAAAAGGAACAATAAAAGGTAGGAGGCCATAACCGCAAATAAAGCCCCCCGAACCACTCGAATCAAATCGGGCGCACTTGAAAATTTCCAGACCCCTTTATAGAGCCCACAAAAATAGAAAATAAAAAGTTGGCTTATGGTTACTAAGGCCAAGATCATCGTAAACTTTGATACCTCGGATGAGATAAAATCAAAGTCTCCAAAAGCTAACCAGAATGCACAAAACAAAGAGAGCGCTGAGGCCACGTAATCATGTAAAATTGCTAAGGAAGTCTTCTGCCAACCCTTTAGATTGTCGATGGAATTTATCATCTTTATAGATCACAACCTGATTGTTTGAAAAACCCCAGTTTTACCGTGTTTAGAGAGGTTTGCAAGGGGATTATCTTTTGACCGTAAAGCCGCTAAAAACCTAGAGGGCCTTAGTATAACCCCCATCCGCTAAAATATCGGTTCCAGTCACATAAGAGTTGGCATTAGAGCATAAAAAAACTGCAATACGTGCAATCTCTTCGGGTTCAGCAATTCTGCCCACAGCTGTCTCTTGAGCCATGGATTCAAAAAAAGCGGGCGATTTCTTTTTAAGCTCTTCAAGTCTCGTGGTTCCAGTAGGACCTGGAAGTAAATTATTAACCAATATTCCCATTCGACCGACCTCTTTAGCCAATCCCTTTGCATAGGCCGTGAGTCCGGCCCTGAATGTAGCACTTACAGGAAGTTTAGGAATAAGCTCCACTGCAGAAGTTGAAGTAATAGTAAGAACTCGTCCCCACTTTTTCTTCTTCATTCCTGGCAAGAGTAATTGAGCAAGCAGGATGACACTTCTAAGTAATGAATAATAACCCTTATCCCAGCCCTCAAGAGTAATATCCAAAACAGCACCCGCAGCCGGTCCTCCGACATTATTAATAAGGATATCAATACTTCCAAGTTTCTGAATATCGGCTACGACCTTTCTAATTTTCTTTTCATCAGTTAGGTCCAACTCCTTGCCGATAATTTTGACCGTGGGGTTCTTTCGCTTAAGTTTTTTTACAGCCGCTTCAACTTTTGAATAATCACGGCTTGCAATAATGACATTAGCCCCTTCTTCAACGAAAGCTTCAGCTATCGCATAACCAATGCCACTTGATCCGCCAGTAATAAATGCCGTTTTATTCTTTAAACCTAAATCCATTAGCCCCCCTTGAGCCTTTCCAACTTTTCTTTCCAACGATTCTCTACAAGTAGACGAATTTTTTTATTCTCTGATAAATTTAAATTGGGATCTTGTTCTAAAAGTTCTAAAGCTTCATCTCTAGCCAAACTTAATAGCTTTGCATCTCTAAGAATATGGCCAACTCGGAAGCCGGGAAGCCCACTCTGTCTAGTTCCCAAAAACTCTCCTGGCCCTCTTAGTCTTAAATCTTCTTCGGCGATCTCAAAACCATCTTCCGATCGCTCCATGATTCTTAACCGTTCAGTCACATAAAGATCAGCAACTAAAATGCATTCACTCTGAAGCCCCCCTCGTCCGACCCGTCCTCTAAGCTGATGAAGCTGCGAAAGCCCTAAACGTTCAGGGTGTTCAATTGCAATAAGAGTTGAATTGGGAACATCAATCCCCACTTCGATTACTGTGGTCGCGACAAGAATGTCGTACTTTTTATTCTTAAAATCTAAAAGTATCTTTTCCTTTTGATCAGCCTTCATTTTTCCGTGAAGCAACGCTATCTGGTTATTCGGAAAGTCTTCCTTCTTAAGGGTCTCATACATTTCGGTAGCCGATTTTAAGTCCAATTTTTCGGAAGCCTCAATCAGCGGGTAAATAATATAAACTTGCTCTCCCCTTTGAAGTCGCTCTCGAATTTTTGAGTAAAGTTTGGGCCGCTCCCTATCTCTTAAAATAGAGGTCTTAATAGGAATTCGGTTTGCCGGTTTTTGCCTAATAAGAGTTAAGTCGAGATCCCCATACAAAGTGAAGGCTAACGTTCTAGGAATAGGGGTCGCAGTCATCATAAGCAGATGAGCCCCTTCACCCTTTTGAATCAAAGTATTTCTTTGCTCGACACCAAATCGATGCTGTTCGTCGACAATAACAAGCCCGAGTTTATGAAATTTTACCCCTTTTTGGAAAAGAGCATGAGTTCCTATAATAACGTGGGCTGTTCCTAAACGAATAGCCTCTTGAATCTCTTTGGAACCCGCGTTGGAGTGGGTCAATAACAAAGGGATAAGGCCCGTGGAGATTAGAAGCTTCTCAGCCGTTTGAAAATGCTGCTGAGCTAAAAGTTCGGTGGGGGCCATGAGGGCTGATTGATAACCATTACCTCCCGCAATCACTGCCGAAGCCAATGCCACAACGGTTTTTCCAGAGCCTACATCTCCTTGAACAAGACGACTCATGGCAAAAGAGCGGCTCAAATCCTTTTCAATTTCACTTAGAGCTTTTTGTTGATCTTGAGTAAGTTCGAAAGGTAAAGATTTTACAAAGTCTTTCATTTTTGACTTTGAACTCTCAAGCACAGGAGCTGTTTGACACTGTTGATTTTGTTTCTTAAGACCTAACCCTAGCTGAAGAATGAAAAATTCTTCAAATATAATTCTTTGCAGAAACTTAGTTATTTCATTCTCTTTGGGACATTCTTCGGGAAAATGAACGGCTCGAAAACTACTCCGTAAAGTCGGTAAATCTAATCGTGTTCTCATTATTTCCGGCAAAGAATCATCCAAAGACTGAAGAGAGAGCTTAATCACTTCGCCCATCATTCGACGAATTGTTTTCTGCTTAAGCCCTTCAGTTTCACTATAAACAGGAACCACTCTTCCAAAGTGAAGCGAGGCTTTAGGTTTCCCCTCTTCAAATTCGGTGATCTTTTCATACTCGGGATGACTGATTTGAAGTAACCCACGAAAAAATTTCACCTCCCCAAAACATACTAAAGTGTTTCCTTCTTTAAAGTCTTCTTTGAGAGACGGAAAAGCATGAAACCATGACAAGAGAATTCGACCTGTCTCATCCCCTACTACAACCTCAAGCCTTGATTTTCTTGCCTGTCGAATCTCTCGCTGAGAGAGGACTTTCACTAACAGCGTTGCATTTTGGTTGGGAACTAACTCACGACACTTAGTAATTCGGCGTCGGTCTTCGTAAGTTCTTGGAATAAAATAAAGGGCATCTTCGATGGTCGAAATGCCCTTTTTGGATAGAACTTGTGCAAACTTAGGACCTACTCCTTTTACAAATTGGATGTCGGTCGAAAGAACATCATTCATACTTAACGCTTAAGATCTCGTAATCAATCTCCCCTTTGGGGACTTTAACTGTGACCGAATCGCCCTCTTTTTTATTCAAGAGTTGTCTCGCCACTGGAGACTCAATCGAAATCATGCCGGCTTTAATATCAGATTCATCGCTTCCTACAATAGAGTAGTTTTTAATCTCTTCAGAATCGAGATCTTTCAACTGAATGGTAGCTCCAAACACGATCTTATCGGTACGGATTTCTTTGGGATCCACCACCAGAGCTCTAGCCAATTTATCTTCAATCTCTTTGAGACGCCCTTCAATAAAAGCCTGCTTTTCTTTAGCCGCATCATACTCTGCGTTCTCAGATAGATCTCCGTGAGCTCGAGCTGTTGCAATCTCTTCAATTACCTTCGGGCGCTCAATAGTTTTCAACTGCTTTAACTCTTCATCTAATTTCGACTTACCACGAACTGTCATAGGAATTTGGCTCATTTTTTATCACCTCTTAGCCTCACCGCTTAAAAAGCTACCGCTCTTGCAAGCAATGGGTCTCTAAATTTATTTTTTTCATCTGGGAAATTGCCTGAACTCCGGCTTTAGCTGAAGCAATCGTTGTAAAATAACAAAGGTTTCTCATTAAAGTTGCTCGCCTTAGTTCGTAAGCCGCTCCGACCTCATGAACCCCCAATGCCGAAGTATTAACCACCAGGTGAATCTCACCATTTTTAATATGGTCTACCACATGTGGGCGTCCTTCGTTGACTTTATTTACCGTAGAGATCTTAATATTGTGACGACTTAGAGCTTCCGCAGTTCCACGGGTTGCGCATAGTTCAAACCCCAACTCTACAAGTTGAAGTGCAATATTTTTAACGCTTTCCTTATCGTCATCTTTAACACTCAAAAAAGCCTTTCCGCTTTTAGGCAGCGGAAATCCGGCTGCAATCGTAGACTTTCCAAAAGCCTCACCAAAAGTTTTTCCTACCCCCATGACCTCTCCGGTTGATCTCATTTCAGGCCCTAAAATAACATCCGTTCCAGTAAATCGAGTGAAGGGAAAAACAGATTCTTTCACATAAACCAAATTCATCTGTTTTTCAGAAATTTTTAAATCTTTAAGCTTCTTACCCATCATCACCTTCATCGCAATTTTAGCAAAGGGAATTCCCTTAGCTTTACTAGCGAATGGTACGGTTCTAGAGGCCCTCGGATTAACTTCAAGAACGTAAATCTCACCATTCTCTATCGCAAACTGAATATTGATAAGCCCTTTAACTTTTAATTCCAAAGCGATGACTCTTGTCTGCCGTTCTAACTCTTTTTGAATCTCCTGTGATAATGTCATAGGAGGTAACGAGCAGGCTGAGTCACCCGAATGAACTCCAGCCTCCTGAATCTGCTCCATCATTCCAACAATCATAACCTCTTCACTGTCACAGATAGCATCCACATCAACTTCAGTGGCGTTATTTAAAAACCGATCAATAAGAAGAGGAGACTCTTCGGATATTTCAGCCCCCTTAAGAAGCCACTTTTGAAAATCTCGACTGTTATAGATAATCTCCATCCCTCGTCCACCTAAGACAAATGAGGGACGAACAAGCAAAGGAAAACCTAACTGTTCAGCAGCCTCTAAGGCTCTATCGGGATCAGAAACAGTGACACTCTCGGGCTGATTGATCTCTAATTTGTAACAAAGAGCTCTAAACTTATCTCGATCCTCAGCCACCTCGATAGATTCAGCTGAAGTTCCCATAATAGGAATATTTAACTTGGCCAGTTTACGACTTAAATTAAGAGGGGTCTGCCCCCCAAAGTGAACAACAATTCCTTCAGGTTTTTCTTTTTCAATAATGTGAAGAATATCTTCTAAAAATAGCGGCTCAAAATAAAGCTTATTACTAATGTCATAGTCAGTGCTTACCGTCTCGGGATTGCAATTAACCATAATGCTTTCATAGCCCTCTTCTCGAAGAGCGAAAGAGGCCTGAACACAGCAATAATCAAATTCAATTCCCTGACCAATTCGATTAGGTCCCCCACCAAGAATAACCACCTTCTTCGCTTTTGAGGAGGAAACAACATCGTCCCCTTTTTTCTCATAAGAAGAGTAATAGTAAGGGGTAGTAGAAATAAACTCAGCCGAGCAGGTGTCGACCATTTTATAAACAGGCTTTAAATGGATTTGCTCACGTTTAGCCCTAACCTGTTCTGCAGAGGACTTAAGAAAGTAAGCTATTCCATCATCTGAAAATCCCATCCGTTTCCAACAACGAAGCTCCTCGAAAGTAACATCATTAAGTCTTCCTGCCCAGTGAGCAATCTTCTTCTCCTCTTTTACAATCTCTTCGATATTTCTTAAAAACCACGGATCGATTTGAGTGAGAAGATGAATCTCTTCAAGAGAGATCCCTTCACGAAAGGCTTGAGCTAACCAAATCAAACGGTCAGCCTTCGGAGTTTGAATGTACTGTCGAATCCCTTCAATCCAACTCGTTCCTGAACGCAACTTTCTTCTCTCAGAAATCGGATTAAATCCCCACCACTTATTTTCCAAGGAACGCATCGCCTTTTGTAGAGACTCTTTAAAAGTTCTCCCCATGGCCATAGCCTCTCCCACCGATTTCATCGCAGGAGAAAGGCTAGAATCTGAATTGGGAAACTTTTCAAAAGTAAATCTAGGAATTTTCGTCACTACATAATCGATACTAGGTTCAAAACAAGAAGGAGTCTTTTTGGTAATATCATTAGGAATTTCATCAAGAGTAAAACCAATCGCCAATTTAGTGGCAATTTTTGCAATAGGAAATCCAGTCGCTTTAGAAGCAAGAGCTGAGCTTCTAGAAACCCTGGGATTCATTTCAATGGCTACTTGTCGGCCTGTTTTAGGATCGACGGCAAATTGGATATTAGATCCCCCAGTATCAACGCCGACAGCGCGAATAATTCTCAAAGCTGAATCGCGCATCTCTTGATACTCACGATCGGTGAGCGTTTGTTGAGGAGCCACCGTAATACTATCTCCCGTATGAACCCCCATAGGATCAAAGTTCTCAATGGAACAGACGATAACTACGTTGTCTTTCGAATCTCTAACAACTTCTAGCTCATACTCTTTCCAACCCAAAACCGATTCTTCAATCAAAACTTCACTTATAGGGCTGGCCTCTAGCCCCTTAGCACATTCAATTCTAAACTCTTCGATATTGTAGGCAAAAGCAGCTCCAGTCCCCCCAAGAGTAAAGGAGGCTCGAATAATGATAGGGAAACCGATTCTTTCAACAATTTTAATTCCTTCATCTAAAGTGTGCGCTAAACCACTCTTTGGAAAATCAACTCCTACTTGGGTAAGGATCTCTTTAAAACTCTCTCGACTCTCGGCTAGTTTAATCGCCCGTTCTTTAGCTCCAATAAGCTCCACATTATACTTTTTTAAGACCCCTTTATCAGACAAGGCCATCGCCAGATTAAGAGCTGTCTGTCCGCCCATCGTTGGTAAAATAGCCTGAGGTCTTTCCTTTTGAATGATCTCTTCTAAATAATCGACTGAAAGAGGTTCAATATAGGTGCGATCTGAAAACTCAGGATCGGTCATAATAGTGGCAGGATTACTATTAACCAGGACCACTTCGTAGCCCTCTTCTCTTAGAGCTTTGCACGCTTGAGTTCCTGAATAATCGAACTCGCAGGCCTGACCAATCAC
>SXPJ01000070.1 GCA_005776395.1 Bdellovibrionales bacterium
AAACTCAAAACAGTAAATCCCCATACTGTATCGAAGTTTTAGCCCGCTCAGTCTGCTCATTAAATACTTACTATTTCAGATGTTGTGTAGAGCAGACTAAACCAAAAAAACTCTCAAAAAACACAGTATAGAGGGCCAGGTATTAATTTTATGAGGGTTCACTCAAGCGTTTGGATATGAAAGTGGGGCGTACAGCGACTTTCCTTGGAGCTGGTAGCCCCACTTTCATATCCAAATTCTTGAATAACTCCACTTTTCACCATGCGCTGTGGCTCACCTAGAATTGCTGAAAACAGGACTTGGAAGTTGCCGACCCTCTATCCCTTCTTTAAACTTGGGGGCACTTAACGATTTCGATTCAAGGAGCTTTTCCATGATTCAGGTTAAAGGCTATGCAGCTCAGTCGGTCAGTTCAGTTTTAACCCCCTTTTCTTTTCAACGTAGAGAGGTGGGGCCCAAAGATATTTTAATAGATCTTGAGTATTGTGGAATTTGCCATTCTGATATTCATCAAGCACGAAACGATTGGGGGGAGTCCATTTTTCCAATGGTTCCCGGACATGAAATTGTGGGGCGAGTGACTAAAGTAGGTGCTGAGGTCTCTCAATTTAAAGTGGGCGATGTCGCTGGCGTAGGGTGCTTTGTTGACTCCTGTCGAACCTGTCCCAATTGCAAAGAAAACGAAGAGCAGTATTGCGAAGGTCATAGGGTAGGGACTTACAATAGTGTTGAGAAGGATGGGAAAACACCTACCTACGGTGGCTATTCAAATCAGATTGTGGTGGATGAAGATTATTCGCTTAAAATCTCATCTAAACTTTCGTTAGATAAAATTGCCCCCTTGCTTTGCGCTGGAATTACTACCTACTCCCCGCTTCGCCATTGGAAAGTGGGGAAGGGAGATAGAGTGGGTGTTTTGGGGCTTGGGGGATTGGGTCATATGGCTGTGAAATTAGCTGTAGCAATGGGAGCTGAAGTCACAGTTCTAAGTCACTCTCCCCAGAAGGAAAAAGATGCCAGAAGGCTTGGAGCTAATCACTTTATTTCGACGGAAAACATAGAGATTAGTCATGTTTTTTCTAATCATTTCGATCTTATTTTGGATACGGTATCGGCTCCCCACGATTTAAATAGGTATTTAAAAACAGTAAAAAAAGATGGAACTATGGTTCTTTTAGGCGCTCCTCCTGAATCAACGCAAATTTCTGCCTTCTCTTTAATTTTGAAACGTCGAAACTTGGCGGGTTCCCTCATTGGAGGAATCAAAGAAACTCAAGAGATGCTGGATTTTTGCGCTGAAAAAAATATCGGTTCCGATGTAGAAGTGATTTCAGCTAAAGATATAAACACAGCCTATGAGCGTACTCTTAAAGGGGATGTGAGATATCGTTTTGTAATTGATTGCAAAACTTTTTAATTGAGAGGTTAATCATGTCATTAAGAACAGGACGAGGTTTTACAAGTGATAATAACTCAGGTGTTCTTCCTGAGATTTTAAGTGCTATTGCCGAAGCTAATGTAAATCACACACTAGCTTATGGTGATGATCCATGGACCCAGAAAGCTCAGGAGGCGTTTCAACGTTATTTCGGAGAAGGGGTTGAAGTTTATTTTGTTTTCAATGGAACTGCGGCCAATGTGCTTTCCCTTGCCTCTTGTGCGAGATCTTTTGAGGCCGTGTTCTGTACCGATATAGCCCATATTTATGAGGATGAGTGTGGTGCTCCAGAAGGAATGACCGGATGTAAACTTATTCCGATTGAGAATGAAAATGGAAAACTTACACCTCAAAAACTCATTCCAAAAATTACAGGAATGGGTAATCCTCACCATGTTCAGCCTAAAGTCATCTCTATTTCACAGACAACCGAAGTGGGAACCGTTTACCAAAAAGAGGAACTTAAAGCTCTTTCTCAGGTAGCTAAGGATTATAATCTCTACTTTCACATGGATGGAGCTCGTATCTCTAATGCAGCGGTGGCCTTGGGACTCCCTTTTCGAGAATTTACGAGCCAGGTGGGGGTCGATGTTCTCTCTTTTGGAGGGACAAAGTGCGGATTATTGGGAGCTGAAGCTGTCGTATTTTTAAATCCTAATTTAGCTCGTGATTTTATTTTTCGTCGAAAACAGGGGATGCAACTGGCTTCCAAAATGAGATTCGTATCGGCGCAATTTGAGCCCTTTTTAACTCAAAAATTGTGGGAGAAAAATGCTCGCCATGCCAATGAAATGGCAAAGTATTTAGAAGCGAAAGTATCCTGTATTTCAGGGGTGGAAATTGCTTATCCAGTTGAGGCCAATGGGGTGTTTGCTTGGATTGCTAAAGAAGTTATTCCAGAGCTTCAAAAAGAATTTCCATTTTATATTTGGCGTACGGGAGAGAATAGAGATTTGGTGCGTTGGATGATGTCTTTTGATACGACAAAAGAAGACATCGATCTGTTCTCTTCTCTTGTGAAGAAACATTTAGGCTAAATCTTTTTCAGACAGTAGAGGGTTCGAGTCTTGCCAGGGAGTTCCTGCTTTTCAAGTAGAGTAAAGTGCTTGGAACATTCTTTTTCGAAAGTCTCTTGGGTGAGGTGGCTGTAGTCTCGCCCTTTGCTTAAATGGTTAAACATAGGATCCGAAGTGCTTACCCACTCTAAAATGATGTGGTTAGCTGTTAGCTCTTTGGCGAGTTCTAAGATGTGGGGCAATAAAATGCTCTCGGTCGTCAGTAGATGATGGACTAATGCTAGCATGAGTACACAGTCGAACTCTCCATGCGCTCGTTCGAGGAAAGATTTGTACTCTTTACTCTTCCAACCTGAAGCTGGGGAGGGGTTGGCTATATTAATCACTAAAGGTAAGATTTTGGGATGAGATTGACGAGAGAGTTTCCATGTTTTGGAAACAAGTTCGATTTCTGAGTCAACTGCTACCACTCTTCTTCCTAAGGATGCTGCGATTCGTGAGAAATGGCCGTCATTACATCCGAGATCTAGGACGGAGCTTTTTGAATATTTTTGTAACCACCCTTTAACGAATTGTTCTTTTGCTAGGAACTGTTCAGCGCTATAGGGGCTTTCGGTTCCCATGTAATGCTTGAATTGGGTTCTCTGGTTATCGGAATCAATATTGAGTTTAGCAAAAGATTTTCGTACCGATTTTAAGAAAAAGTTGAAGGTGAACTTAGCCCTGTTTTCTTCTATGAGTTTCTGATTTTTAGGATGATTTGATAGTTTTCTGTCGCTCCAGTTTTCTAAAATTGCTGGCAATGTAATCTGGGTGAATAGAGAAGGACTTAGTTTTTTAAAGAAGGAGCTTTGAGAATAGAGGTCTGTTGCCGTAAGCCCTTCTCGAGAGATAAGAAATATTTTCTGAAGTGATTGTCCCCAATATTTGTAGGCTAATAGGGGATTAATGAATGTTTTAGAAAACTGGGAGTAGGCTACCCATAGACTGTCTTTGGGATTTCGTTTTTCAATTGAAAGGAGATCCACAAAAATCGGATTACAGCCCGTAAATAGAACATTAAATGGAGTGGCATCTTTTAAGCCTAGATTTTCTTTTGAGAGTTCTATTGCGAGATCTAAAGTTAGAAGGCCTGCCTCTTTGAGCATCTCAGGAGGCCATTCATAGGGATAACTTACAAAAGATATTTTATCGTGACCTAAGTAGAGGTCTTGCTGCGGAGCCATTAAAGTATCTTGAGGTTTAGGCAGTGCGCGCACGAGTTCGGGATCGGGATCGTTAATTTCCCAAGTTCTAACAAGACTCCCTTTTTCTATAAGTTCTTTTAGAGTTTGAGAATTTTTAACCGACTCCCAGTTGCTTTTTCCTTGGGGATGGATTTGACGAATAAGTTGGGAGTCCACCTCAAATAAGGTTCCGCTGGGATCTCTTAAAGAAAGAGGGCGAATATTTGAGGGGAAAATATTGGGGGCCATGGATCTATTATGACCTATGAGTGGGAGGTATCAGGACTCTTTTCTTTAACAAGTCGGCTCCGTAGGAATAGATAGATTCTTTTTGTAAAGAAAAGTATTCCCACAAGAGCCCCAAAGAGGACTTGCCACAGAATGTAGCCCGAGCTTGGGTTAATGTAGCCCAAGCTGTCCTCACAAATAAAACAAATCATTAATAGGGTAAGGCTAATTTCGACGGATCGTTCGTATTGATTCATAATTAGTTTTTATATTTTATCGGTAAAACCGATAAGTAACGTAGCGTAAAACTGTAATTATTAAAAGATTTTGGAGTTGTGATGAAACGAACAAAATTAGAGTGGTTGTTTATTTTTATTTTTACGCCAGGCATCATCGCTTTTTACGCGATTTATAAATACCCAGAACTTATTTTGGGACTAGGTGTTGATACCCGTATTTTTGGAAAGAATCTCTCTTTTTGGTATGCCTTTATTTATACAGCTGTAGTTTGCACGATTGCGGCTAAGGTCTTAATTAGAAATAAAAATAGTTATTCTTTTAAGGCAAATGTAGTGCAACCTTTAAGTCCCTATCAAAAGAAAAAGTTCACCAGTATTTTTATGGTGCAGCTGGTTGGGTTTTTTCTGATTCCTTATGTAATTTCCCCACTGTTTGCGGGTAAAAGTTTTTGGCACGATGAGTTGGCTTATGCATCAAAGGGGGCCCATGTTTATTTATATCCGGGTTTTAAAAGCTGGGGTATGGCAATCTATTTATTTGTAGTGATACCCCTAGGTGTTTGGTTTTTTGGAAAGCGTTATTGTTCATGGATCTGTTCTTGTGGGAACTTAGCTGAAACTGTAGGTGTGACTGTCTGGGGAAAGAAATGGGTTAAGGAAGGGACTCCTCGTGGGGAGAGAGCCAATAAAAATCATTGGATTCAACTTACCGTGATGAGTTTTGCGATCTTATTTGGACTTGTTCTTCTGTTTGACTCCATGAAGGTGATTGCAGTTACTGGAATTATATTAAAAATTCAGGCGATTCAGGATTTATGTGTGGATTTTATGTTCGGTTCGGTCATAGGTGTTGCAGCCTATCCTTTCTGGGGCACCCGAATCTGGTGTCGTTACGGCTGTCCATTAGCCAAATTTATGGAGTTATCGGGCCGATATACGAAATCTAAATTTCAGGTTGCAGCTAATGAAAAATGCACGGGTATAGGATTATGTACACAGGCATGTCCTATGGGGATTGATGTCGCTTCGTTTGCCCATGTTAATAAAAAACCTACGATGGGAAGTTTTGGATTGCACAACACGGTTTGTATTGGTTGTGGTGGCTGTATTGATGTATGCCCGACTAAAGCTCTGAGTTTTAAATCCATTAGTAAGTCGTTAGAGCTTTAATACTGAAGTTAGCAGATTTTTCCTCTTTTGTGAGATCTACCCAAGTTCCATTATTCAGATAAAAACTCTCTCCTGCTTTAGCTAGAGACTCGACGATAGTTCGAGTTTTTCCACCTAGAAGTACTGGCACATTTGATGTTTTATCAAAAGCGTGTCCGCCGTGTGAAAGAACTACATGAACGTAAAATCGATCTCCATTATTGAGCTCTACCGAGGTGTCTAGATCTACAGTGTGGAAACCTGAGTGAACATAGCCCCCATCGGTCATAGCGACTAAATCTTTTAACTGACCGTTTTCAAAGGTTCGATAAATAGAAACTAAATAACTTACATTTTCTGTAGCGGTATAAAAGCTAACCGATTTAAGAGTCTCTTTTCCGTTAGGACTCCCCTCGGAAGTGAAAGCATTAAAGGCTTCGGTGACTCCGAGTTTTGTATCTCTCCAGCCGTGATAATCGAGAGTGTAGATTTTATTGTAATGAAGTCGTTCAACGTTTTTAAAAGAGACCGCACCCATTTGGGGATGGTGAGCGGAAGTCTTATCATAATAAGAGATCCAGAAGTAGCCCGCATCTCCCCAACCTGTTCCCCAGCTATTTTTTACAAGCCAAGCCCCTTTTTGAGGAGCTTGAGTCACCTTATTATCATCCCATCCGATAATGGCTACAGCATGGTTGGGCTCTTCATCGCTTGAGGGGGGTTGGTAAAAACTATTCTTAGATGAGGAGTAGTAACTAGAATTCCAATCTAGAGCGGTCCCCATGACTCCACCCTCCATGAGGGCATTTTTAATTTGTTCGATGTTTTCATTTTGAGAACCCGAGTTAAGCCACTCGATGTCTTTTACATAGTATGTGTGGTAGGTATCGGCCTGAAATTTAGGAGCTGAGCTGAAAGATTGACCATCCACATCTCTCACAGCGCCTCCTCTAGAGAGATAGGCTGCAGCTACAAGGTAATCTCCTCCCTCATGAACAGTGAGACCCGCTTTTGTGGGATTGATATCTTGATTAAAGTGTTGATTAAAACCATTCCACCAATCTAAGTGATATTCAGCTAAATTGGGCTCACCGATTTCACCACTATTTAGCCATTGATGGGTCATGAGAAGGTTACTTTCAATGGCGGCCATAGTTCCGTGAGTCCAACAGGTTCCACCGCTCTGTTTTTTTACGCTAGAGACATAGTTTTTTCCGTCTACTGAACGGAGATCAAAAGCTGTAGGGGCTGCAAAAATTGAAATGGAAAGATGGGCAAAGACACAACTGGATAAAACTAGGGATAGTCTCATGCTGAACCTCAATAGGTATTAAAATGTTATGGGTTTGAACCTGTGTGAAAGGATATCTTCGCCTATTTTGATTGGGTCCGTAACAAAATATTACTTTATAAGATCTCTTACGATGACGGATGCTAACATCAAACCAAAGGTTCCGGTAACAAAGCTTGCATTGCCAAGAATAAGATTTCGATTGTCACATTGAAAATAGGGATTGTCTCCTTGTGGGCAGACGCATCGAAATCCCTTACCCCCATCGTAATGCAGTTCTTGGGGCTCTAGATAAGGTTCGGTGGAGTAAACAGCTGGAATTCCCCAGGGTAAATTCTCCTCTGGAGTAAAACCATGTTTATCTCTGAGTACTTTACGAACAGCTTTTGCCAAGGGATCCACTGTGGTTTGAGCTAGATCCGTTACCTTGACTTGAGCAGGATCTAATCTGCCCCCCGAACCGGTTGAGACCGCAATGGGAATATGGTGACTCTTGCAATGCGCAATCAAGTGACATTTGGCCGTGATGTTATCGATAGCATCAACCACATAATCGGGTCGATTCTTAAAAATTTCCTCACAGTGATCTGCATTATAGAATTTAGCTATTGAAGTGATTTTGGCTCCAGGGTTAATTTTCTGGAGACGATCTGCCATGACATCGGCCTTTTGTGATCCTACTAAACCATTTAAAGCATGAAGTTGACGGTTAAAATTGGTGATACAGATCTCATCGAAGTCGACCACGGTAAGTTTACCAATTCCTGAGCGAGCCAAAGATTCTGCAGTCCAAGATCCCACCCCTCCAAGTCCAATCACCATCACATGGGAGTTCATAAGCTGTTTCATTTTATTATCGCCGACAAGACGGCCCATTCGGTCGAAGCGGCGGTGCAGTTTATAGTTTTCTAATTCCCCATCTGTCATGGGTTGAATTTGATTTGTAATTTCCAGCTCTTTTTCCATGACTACGTAATCCTAAATAACTTTTCTAAATTCTGTGTGCTTTGATTGAGCACCGTCTCGACCGTTGTTCCCTTAACCTCAGCAATAGCTCTTGCTATTGCAATTAAGTGTCGGGGTTCATTATCTGTTTGAGGGGCCACCCCCTCGAGCCTAGGGACCTGGTCGGGCGAGTCGGTTTCTACCACAATTTGGGTGAGGAACAGAAGAGGAATTGCTTTTTTTAATGCAAAATACCCCTCTTGAGTGACGGCCCCTCCTAGGGAGATGAAAAAACCAAGTTTGTAATAAATTTCAGCTATTTCATAGGAGGCTGTGAAGGAGTGAACCATTCCCCCTTGGGGAAAGGGGGCCAAAGATTTTAAAATCTCTAAAGCCTCGGTGTGGGCCTTAACCACATGGAGAACCATGGGTTTTTGATATCTCTTTGCTAAAATCACCTGTTCTTTAAATGCTTTTAATTGTTGAGAGCGATTTAGGTCGTGGGTTTTTCCAAAATCCAAGCCCAATTCTCCTACCGCATGGGCTTGAGGAAGGAATTGCTCTAATACTTTCAACCCCGATTCTAAGGCTTCGAAAGAGGCCGCCCCTACCCACCATGGATGAAGACCGAAGCTTGTTATAAATCTAGATCCATACTGAGTCTGAAGTTCTTTCTGGCGATTCCAGTCATGAGGATCTATTCCTCCCTGAATCCAGCCAGTCACCCCCACTTGTTGAGATCTTTCAATAACTTGAGCTAGAGAGTCTTTAAGCCTCTCTGAGGCCAAGTGGCAGTGGGCATCGATCCATTGAGGTGATTTCATAGTTCCATCATCGCTTAAAAAAAAGCTCTTTGCAAAAATCTCAAGAACCGGGCATATCTCGAGCTATGCAGAAAACCATTGTGATATCTACGCTCAACAGCTCCTATTTTCATTCGAGCTTTGGACTTAGATATTTATATGCCAACATGGGGGATCTGAAGACTCAAACGGAGCTTATTGAATATACGACTCACCAAAAGTCACTTGATCTTGCTGAAGAGATCTTATCTCGAAAACCCAAAATCTTGGGCTTGGGAGTCTATATCTGGAATATTAGGGAAAGTTACGAGCTTGTATCTTTATTAAAAAGGATTGCTCCAGAACTTATCCTTGTTTTAGGCGGCCCTGAGGTAAGTTACGAAACTGAAACACAGGCTATTTTTCAAAAAGCAGATTATGTGGTTTGTGGAGAGGCCGAGTTTCTATTTCCTGATCTTTGTCAAAAAATTCTAGAGGGTAAAAAGCCTTCAGTAAAAAAGATTACAGGCCCGCTGCCTGAAATTAACAAGCTTCAATTGCCCTATTCATTTTATACGGACGAAGATATTAAGAACCGAGTTATTTATGTAGAGGCCTCTCGCGGTTGCCCCTATAAGTGTGAATTTTGTTTATCCTCTTTAGATACTTCAGTGAGATCTTTTGATTTAGAGATCTTCTTATCAGAGATGCAGATCTTGCTTGATAGGGGAGTTAAACAATTTAAGTTTGTAGATCGAACATTTAACTTAAGCATTTCAAAGAGCAGAAAGATCCTTGAATTTTTTCTTAAACGAATTGATCTAGGTCTATTTCTCCATTTTGAACTGGTTCCAGATCGCTTACCAGAAGAGCTTAAAGAGATTATCAGGAAATTTCCTAAAGGGAGTTTGCAGTTTGAGATAGGGGTTCAAACTTGGTCCTCTAAAGTTGCAAGGCTTGTGAGCCGTCGACAAGATTATGAAAAGGTGGCTCAAAATTTTGAATTTCTAGTCAAAGAGACTGGCGTTCATATTCACAGCGACTTAATTGCAGGTTTGCCTGGAGAGACACTTGAAAGCTTTGCTGTGGGCTTTGATGCCTTGGCTAGCCTTGAACCGCATGAGATTCAGTTGGGGATTTTGAAACGACTTAAAGGGACTCCGATTATAAGACATGATGAAGCTTGTGAGATGGTTTATCAGGAAAATCCTCCCTATCAGATTTTAAAAACTAAAGAGATGTCATTTGAGACAGTTTTGAAACTTTCTCGAATGGCAAAGTTTTGGGACCTCATTGCCAATAGCGGCCATTTTAAAAATTCAATGAAACTTATCAAGGAATTGGCCTCCCAAAGAGAGGTTTCATCCCTCTTTTGGGAATTTTGGGAGTTAAGTGAGTTTTTTAATCGTCGACATCCTCAGCGTTACGGAATTTCCCTTTTAAGCCAGGTGGAGTCTCTAGAGTTGTATCTAAGAGCTCAACGTGGGGTCGACAAGGCTTTAGTGAGGCAGGCCTTAATTTTAGATTATACTCAAAATCCTTCTAGGGATATTCCCTCTTTCTTACGAGAGGAGACTCAGAAACAGCCTAAGTCGAACCGCAACCCCCCCCCTAAGAAAATTTCAGTTCCCATCCCTAGTCGGCAAGCTAGGCATGGGGTGAATGCAGAACTCTAGTCAATCGGCTCTATATATTGACATTAGTGCTAAATACCGCGTAAAATGCACACATGATATATAGTAGAACGGTGCTGAAACTTATTCAGAAGACACAAAAAAGTATTTTATTATTAGGACCCCGCCAAACAGGAAAGTCCACCCTAATTCAATCCTTAAAACCGGATTTCACTTTTAATTTAGCTGAAGAGAGGGAGTTTCTGCGTTTTTCAAAAGACCCCGATGAGATACTTAACCGATTGGAGGGGATAAAAAATAAAACAGTTTTTATTGATGAGGTTCAGCGTATTCCTAGTCTTTTAAATACAATTCAGACTCTTTTAGATAACAAAAAAAGAGGGCTCAGGTTTTTTTTAACGGGATCTAGCGCTAGAAAATTGAAACGTGGGCAGGCAAATTTACTTCCCGGTAGGCTCATCGCTTTATATCTGAATACCCTAACCGCCAGGGAAATGGAATATTCTGCGAATACTTCGCAGTTATTACGTTTCGGAAGTCTTCCCGGAATTATTTCTGAGAAAAGCGAGTTTGACCAAAGACAACTTCTTTTGACCTATTCGGGAACCTATTTAAGAGAAGAGATTCAAGCAGAGTCTTTAGCGCGTAATATGGAAGGGTTTTCTCGATTCCTGTCAGTGATTGCTTCCAGAACTACCGATTTTTTGGATCTTGCGAAGTTTTCGAATCAGGCCAGTATCAATAGAGAGTCGGCAAGACGCTATTTTGAGGTTCTTGAAGACACTTTGATCATAGAAACTTTAGAAGCTTTTTCTCAATCCAATCGTCGACGACTTGTTCAACATCCTAAATTTTTCTTATTTGACAATGGAGTTTTAAATGGTCTTCTTGAAAACTTTGAACTCTCAAGCGACCGTAAAGGAATGCTTTTTGAGAATCTTATCTATACTCAAATTAAACACAGTGCTCGAGCTTTAGGGATTCCCCTGAAAATCTTCTCTTACCGAACAGAGCATTCCGCTGAAGTGGATCTGATAGTCGAATTGCGCGGATCCATTTGGGCTATTGAAGTAAAGTCTACTGACAGTGTTCGAAAACCTGATCTCAGAGGGTTTAAATCTTTTCAAGAGTATTACGGAAAAAAGCACGAACGAATCATTGTTCATCCAGGAAAAATTTCTTCATCCATCGAGGGTGTACACATACTTCCTTGGCAAGTCTTGTTGAAGGAGATGGGGTTGTAGATTTTACCTATCTTTGTGCTTTTTTAGTGATTTTAGCTAAGTCTCGTTTGGCCTCTTTTTCTTTTGTGGCCTCACGTTTGTCGTGGTTTTTTTTGCCTTTAGCGAGAGCCATCTCAACTTTTACTAGCCCCTTTTTAAAGTACATTTTAAGGGGGATAACGCTGTAGCCTTGAGTTTCTAACTTTGCCCAAAGCTTTGAAAGTTCGGATCTGTTTAGTAAAAGTTTTCGTGTGCGAAGGGGATCGTGATTTTCCCGATTTCCTAACTTGTAAGGTGGAATGTGAGCGTTAAGTAGAAAAAGCTCTCCACCTTTAAGGAGTCCATAAGAATCTTGGAGGCTGGCCTTTCCTTCTCTAAGACTTTTAACCTCGGTCCCTTTTAGTATGATGCCGGCCTCAAACTTATCTTCGACGAAATAATTGTGAAAAGCTTTTCGATTTTCACTGATAATTTTTATGCCGCCCGAATCTGTCATGTTTTTAGTGCTCTTCCCCGGTGATGATTCCCATAGAAACGACTATTTTAAAGGCCTCTGGAACTGACAGATCGAGAGCAATCAGATCCTCTTCTTTGACCCATAAATAGAATCCTGAAGTGGGATTGGGTGTACAAGGGACAAAGACATTAACAAAACGAGCATGTTCGTCATCTAAAGCTTTGGGAATTATTCTGGAGTCTGGTTTTCCTGTTCTAAATCCGATGGAGTAAACTCCACCTCTTGGAAATTGAATTAAGACAACACCTGAGAATTTATCGCTTCCAGGGTTCACAATAGTCGCAAGAAACTTTTTGATAGTTGTATAGATGCTACCGACCAGGGGTAATTTTTTTACGCCAGAATCTAATAGGTTAACCAACCCTTGGCCTATGATGTTTTGGGTAACTATTCCGGTAATCAAGATGAGTAAAAATACAGCAGCAAGCCCGATGCCTGGATAGTCTTGAGTGATTTTAGCCGGTAGATATTGTGAGACCGTCGCATCGAGATTTACAATAAGCCAACGCAGAATATTGATTGTGGCCATGAGCGGAGCCAAGACAAGCACTCCGGTGATCATCGCAGTTCTAAGCTTTTTCATAGATAAAACCCTTTAATGACAGATTATCAATTAACCTAGTTGTGCCAGCATACACGGCAACAAAGAGATGGGGAAGGATTAGACTCTGTATACAATCATTTGGCTGGGTCGCAAGTAACTCGCGATTTTGGGTTATCTCTAAATATTGTAATTTCAATTCTTGAGAGGTAAGTAAGGGGCTTATTTTTTTTAGAAGCTCTTCAACCGTTTGGCGTGGATTCTGTGTCACCTCTTCTTGGGCTAATTTAAAAGCTATTGGAATTTGTGTCGCAGCCTCTCTCTCTTTGGGGCTTAAGTAGTTATTTCTTGAGGAAAGAGCCACCTGGTCTTTAGCTCTTACAGTGGGATAAGGAACAACACAAACTGGAAGATTAAAATCTCGAGTGAGTTGTTGAATTACGGTGAGCTGTTGAAAATCTTTCTCACCAAAAACTGCAAAGTCACATGCAGTCACTTCAAAGAGTTTTAAGACGACAGTAGCCACCCCGTCAAAATGGCCAGGGCGAAAGGCTCCGCAGAGTCGATGGCCAATCTCTCCTACAGAAACTTTTGTTGCGAAACTCTCAGGATAGAGATCTTTAACCGTTGGATAAAATAAAAGATCGACTCCCAGGGATTCTAGCTTTTTACAATCCTCTTCAAAAGCTCTTGGATACTTTTTGAAGTCCTCATTAGGGCCAAATTGAAGTGGATTAACAAAGATACTCACGACGACTTTAAGCGCTAGTTCTTTAGCTCTTCTCACCAAGGCTAAATGACCTTCGTGGAGACAGCCCATCGTCGGTACCAAAGCTACTTGGCTTTCTATTTTCCAGCGTACACAGGTTTCTTGAGTTACTTCAGGGGAGTTAAGAATTAACATGGAATGAGTGTTCTTTCTCAGGAAAACTCTTTTTTCTTACTTCAGAGGCATAGGCGTTGACTGCGGAGCGGGTTTCTTCTGCTAGCTCTGCAAACTTTTTAACAAACTTGGGTTGAAAATCGATATTGAGTCCTAGGAAATCTTGAAGAACTAAGATCTGCCCATCACAGTGGGGTCCCGCACCAATGCCAATGGTTGGAACTTTGACTCTGTCGGTTATGGCTTGGGAAAGTTCAATAGGAATCCCCTCAAGAACGATTGCATAAACTCCAGCATCTTCTAGGGCGATGGCATCTTGAATAATAGACTCTCGTGCACTGGCTGTTTTTCCTTGCACTCGATATCCTCCTAAAGCATGAACGCTTTGAGGGGTGAGGCCTACGTGTCCCATTACGGGAATTCCAACCTCAACCATTCTCGTAATGGTTCGAGATACCGTGACTCCACCTTCAACTTTTACGGCATGAGCCTCTCCCTCGGAGAGTAAACGGCCTGCATTTTTTAGAGCCGATTCAATATTGATTTGATAGCTCATAAAGGGCATGTCGACGACTAAGTGAGCACTTTTTAGCCCTTTGGCGACACATCTTGAGTGATAGATCATCTCCTCTAATTTAACTGAAAGTGTATTGGGATGACCTTGAACCACCATTCCGAGAGAGTCCCCCACAAGCACGATATCGACCAATCCATCGACCAATTTTGCAAAAGTGTAATCGTAGGCCGTGACAGCTACTAAAGGATCTGAGCCTTGGGCTACTTTATGTTTTCTTATCGATAATGTGTTTATCTGTGCCATCGTCTTATACCTATCGCTCTATAATGCGGTCTGCAAGCAGAACCCATAGACTGCAGCATTTCCTTTAAAGGTGTACTGAGAAGGGGAGAGTTCAGAGGGGGTGGATTTAGTTACTTTGCGAGTGTTGAGCCAGTGGTACTGCCCATAAAGGCTCAGTTTAGTAGACAAGGCAGATACTGCCTGGAATTTAATTGGATGGGAGATTGAGAGTCCTAAGACGTGAGCGCTTGAATCTAAATAATTACCCGGACCCGAGAGATCCATCACAGGGCTAGGTCGAAATTGGTAGCCTGAACTGATTATGAGATCTTCAGTTGCAGGTAGCTCAAGTGAAACTCTAGGATTGAAGGTGTTTCTTAAAGGAACGCTGGGCAGCTGGGTCACTCGAGTTTCTCCCAAGTTGTCTTTAGCCTCGGTGATTAAAATCGGAGCCTTATAGTGATTCCAAAATTCATAGGCCATACCTAATGAGCCCTTTAAATTTCCAAATTGATGTTGTCCTTCGATCTCAAGAGTTTGAGGCTCATAGTAGAGAGTGCTTTTAGCGAGTATGGGCTGATGAAGTACATCACTGCCGGCTAGAGAAATTTTTCCATCCATGGACTGACTAAAGCTGGGGTCCAGATGCTGATGAAAAGTGAGAGCTGTTTGAGTCTTTTCTATGGAGACGTAGAGCCCGATAATAGCCGCAGAGTTGAGGCCGACATCTAAGGCCATTCTTCCTGTAGGATGACGACCCACGATATTTTGCTCAGCGGCCCCCGCAGTGCTTAAATAGAGGGAGAGGGCTCCTCCCAAATAAAGAGTTTTAGAATAGAGTTCAAGGCCAGCCCCTAGGGTGGCTTTAAATTGAGAGTCAGAGGCCCCATATCGCATGATAAAGGCATCTTCTGGAGCATGGGCTGCAAAGGTTCTAAGCTTCTGATAAGGGCCCGATAGAGCAAGCCCGAATCCCATGTGGCGATCTGAATCTTTTGAGATTTTAAAAGGGAGAGAGAAGCCTAAAGACCAGGTCGTAAGTGATTGGTTTTTTAAATTCAAATTTTCAGAACTTTGAAAACGGGTCTGTTGGATAGCGGTACTAAATCCAAAAAGAGATTGAGATTGGGCTGCGAGAAGTGAAGGGTTGTAGAGGGCTGCGTAAGGGTTACTTACTTCGGCGAGAACACTATTAGCGCGTCCAGAGCTCTCTCCCCCTAGGCCGTAGTTCTGAGCTTGCGAGGCTAGGGCTTGAGATGAAAGATAAACTACGAGTAATAAAAAACTCTTAAAAATGGTCGACTCCGCCTAAGACTTAAGTGGGGAGGTTATAACACTACGCATTATTAATTTCAATGGACTGATTGTAAGGTTTTGAATTTATAGTTGTTATTGTGTTTTTTTGAAGTGATTTAGAGGGGCTGTATAAATAGGCCGCCTAACACGTCCCAATGGGCGGGGTACTTATAGCTTTACAGCCTGACTGAGTAAAATCCATTGAGATTCGTTAAGCTCTTCGGCTCTTGTATTGGAAGATAGATCTTGAACCTCCATGGCTTTGGCCCAATCCACCTCTGGGAAAACATGTTTAAGATTACTGACCATCTTTTTTCGAGGATGTAAGAATCCAGCTTTAATTACTTTACAGAGAGTATTGAGATCCAGATTTTTTGGGTTTTGTGGCTCTAAGATAACAGCTTGAGAGGCTATCGATGGAGGTGGATAAAAAGCCCCACTCGGAAGAATTCCTAAATTGGTAATTTTAAAATGTAGTTGAGCAATGATGCTTAAGGCTCCATAACTTTCTTGTCCGACCTTTGCTATGAGTCTTTCCGCAAACTCTTTTTGAAAGGTAAGAACAACTCGAGTGATGTGGGCTTTAAGATCTACTAAACGAAAAAAAACAGGAGAGGAAAGATGATAAGGCAAGTTAGAAAGCACTGCTATTTTTCCTGCTTTTTGGGCAAGCTCTTGAAGCGGAGCCTTTAAAACATCCCCCTCAATAAGATGAATGCTAGGATATTGTTCTCTTAAAAAGGCTGAGAGCTTCTTGTCATATTCAAATAAAGTGACGGGTGCTTTGGCTTTTTTTAAAAGAAGTTGAGTGAGGGCTCCGAGACCAGGGCCAATTTCCCAAATAGCCTGTGGAGTTTCTCCCTCTGTAACTGCTGAAGTGAGTGTTTCTGCCCAATGGGGCGATGTTAGAAAGTTTTGACTTAAAGATTTTCTAGCATTGGCATCGAGTTTGGCTAAAAGCTCTTTAGGATGGGCCATTAGTTTCCCCCCATTGTATTGAGAGAGGGGTAGGCCGTTGTGTTCCAAGGCTCTGCTATTAATCTATCGTGTTTGGCGTAGTAGCCTGCAAGGAGCGCTACCATGGCCGCATTATCTGTACAGTGTTTAGGAATGGGAAAGTGTGCATGAGGTAATTTTTCTCTAAGTCTTGAATTACAGGCCACACCGCCTGTGAGAACCAAGGTTGTGACTCCTAATAATTTTTGAGTTTGGAGTAGTTTTTCAACTAAGGCGTCTAAAATAGCCTCTTGAGCTGATGCGGCTAGAGCTAAAACTTGATTAGAGTTTGAGAGATCACTTTTTTTAACTTCAAGAGCTACTGCGGTTTTAAGCCCTGAGAAAGAAAGTGTATGTACTTTAGTTTTTGCTCTTGGAAATTTATAGCGAGTTCGGTGCTCAGCCGTAGCCGATTCTCTAACCCATTGATCGATTTTGGGACCTGCGGGGTAGGGGAGTTTTAAAAGTTTTCCTACTTTATCAAAGGCCTCTCCGGCAGCATCATCTAGAGTTCCTCCGAGCCAAGTATATTTAAAAAAAGATTCCACATGAAAAATCTCTGTGTGGCCGCCACTGACCACACAAGCAATCCAAGGAAAAGGGGGGGCTTCATTTCCATCGAGAGTTGTAAGTAGAGGAGAAAAAAGATGGGCTTCAATATGGTTTAAAGTCGAAAAAGGTTTTGAAACAGAAAAGGCCAATGACTTTGTGAAAGAGAGGCCTACCAGTAAAGCCCCAATAAGACCTGGACGATTGGTTACTATATAATGGTCGATAGAAGAGGGGATTAACTTTGCAGTTTCTAAGGCTTCGTGAGTGGCTAAGGGAAGCCCTTTTAAGTGTTCACGGCTAGCAATTTCAGGAACTACGCCGCCAAAATGTTTCATGCTATCTACATGGCTGTGAACAACGTCAGCGAGTAGCTTCCATTGAGTCGTATCGATAATTGCGGCACACGATTCATCACAGGAGGTGTCGACAGCTAAAATCTTCATGAGTGTTGGGAGATAATCATGGGATCCCCTCCTTTGTAAAGACGGTTAGTTTAGTGGAGTATTTTATTAATATTCGGATCCCCTGTGGGTTTATTGGCAATAGGAGCTACCCCTCCGGTGGTGCTTTCTGTCTGTAAAAACTGAAGGAGATTCAATGGAATAAATTTAACCGAATAACCGATTCTTCCGGGCTGACCCTGGGGGGTCCAGCCGCTATTAATTTGCTCCTTAGTTGCAAATCCAAACGCTCTGGGATCCTCTTTTATAATATCGATCTGAGCGACCCCTGTAGTTGAGTGGGTACTCAACTGTTCTTGGGCATAATTTCCGTAGTCTGCTCCAGAGCCTCCTTCGTCTGCATTGACCTGAATCCAACCAGGACCGCGATTTCTAGAGCTTAGGTTTCTAAAATAGTTAGCTGTTTTTGGCTGAAGAGTGTTGATGATAGCGTTGTCGGGTCCAGCGGCCTCGAGATAGTCGGGAAAGAGAGCTAGGGCATATTCGGGCTCTGCATAGTCGTCATTAATGTTTCCGCCCGGATCTGGGAAAATAGTATAAAAGAGCGAATCAAAAATGGTCGGGGCTCGAATGATCTGTAAAGCTCCTCTGATATTATCTCGATCCGGTTCAGGCCAACCTGTATTTTGATTTCCATCCGATCTTCCTAAACTATTGAAGGGGTGAAATCGATCCAGAAGAGCGAGAGTTTTCGTGTTGAGAAGCCCCTGTCTGTCATTTGGAACAAAGCTAAAGTTAACCATGGGATTTGAATTGTTGGTTCGCCCAGGGGTGGGGACTAGAAAATCGCTATTGCTCTTAGGTCCAATTCGGCTTCCGAAAGGTTTTGCAGCGGCAAAGGCTTCAAGTGTAGGAAAGGCGGCCTCTACCCATTTCGTCGGCATAAATAAAAGTCTTGGTTTAGTTGTAACCTTAACTGCAAAGTAGGTGACGATCTCCTGTTTTTTTTCGTATCCGGCAATAATAGGAATAGGGTCACTTCTTTTGGGAATAGCAACGCAACCACTTCCGGCGGTACTGAAATCATAATAAAAAAGTTTCGCATTGGTGGAGTACTCCGTTAATTCAACATATTTATTGTCGGTCGGTGTGAGTACCTCAATTTTAAAATCATTTGAAGAGTTTAAATTTCTTCTGACGGTTTCATAGACCGATTTCATCAGTGGATGGCGAGCATTTTCGTTGGGCTGTTCAGCGACTAGATCTTCATTTAAAAAAGATTCCATATTTTTCATCTGATTAGAATGGAACCTGGCTCTATTGATGTAGACTTGGCTTAAGTGTTTTACTAGGGCCGCATTATCAAAGGCTGCGGCTCGGCACTGAGTGTCTGCAATATCACGGATACGACGGAGTTGTTGATTGAGCGCGACCTGAAAAGGGTCGAAACTTGCGATGACGGGAGGAACCACAATGGGGGGCAAGCCCCCGGTTCTAGGATCTGCATTAGCACATAGATTGGTTTGATTTGAATAGTTGACCCCTGAGAGGGATCGATAACCATGAGCTTGCTGACATATAAAAGCCTCATGTGTAGTCGCGTTCTTTCCCCCTTGGATCAGGGCGGTTCCACGGGGAAATTCTCTATTGTGTCGGGCGTGGGTCACATTAATCCTCATAGCGAGCTCTTTAAAATCTTGGCGAAGATGGTAATTGATCTGACCCATTTGATTTAAGGTACGGGCCTGCCATGCAGCTCCGGTATAGGCTGCGGTATCGGCAGCTAATTGAAGATTGATCTTGTTGTTAATGAGATGGCTAAAGTCTACAACAAAAGCGAAGAGAACAAACATGAAGGTGAAGACCATGGCAAAGAGAATAGCGACTTGACCCCGTTCGTTTTTAACCCCGGACCTCATCTTGGTATTATACCTTGCGTTAATCCTCAAAGGGAATCTCCTTAAAAGGTATCGGAAAAAAAAGAGGTTAAATTAGGGGTTTATTTCCTAAGACCATGAGCGTAATTTCTCTTAAGTGATCACAATTTGTACACTTAAAGAGTTACTTAGGATTTCATTCTATTCGTCCGATAGAGCCTGAAAGGAGTTCATATTATGAAGAGAAAAGGTCAGTTATTTCTAGGTACCTTCCTAGGGATAATCGTTGGAATTGCTTTCACAGTAGGCATGGGTTTTTATCAAATCGTTTCAGCAGCTCCTAATTACGCACAGTTAGATGTCTTTACTAAAGTTCTCCATTTTGTTCAGACCAACTATGTGGAGGAGGTGGATTCCAAAAAACTTATCGAAGGGGCTATTAAGGGAATGTTAGCTACTTTAGATCCTCATACCGTTTATCTACCTGCGGAACAGTTTAAAGAGATGCAGGTTGATACGAGTGGAAAATTCGGTGGGCTTGGAATTGAGATCTCAATTAATGAAGGTTATTTAACTGTGGTGACTCCTATAGAAGATACGCCAGCCTTTAATGCTGGAGTTGAGCCTGGAGATAAAATCCTTATCATTGAGGATAAAATTAAAAAGGTTAAAAAAGAGACCAAAGGAATGACCCTTCAAGAGGCTGTGAATCTGATGAGAGGGGAAAAGGGAAGTAAGGTAACCATTCACGTGGCTCGTAAAGGGGCCGATAAACTTCTCCCTATTGAAATTCGTCGAGACATTATTAAAGTGGTGGCTATTAAAGGTGGAATGATTGAGCCTGACTATGCTTGGTTAAGGATCACCAATTTTCAAGCCAATACCGGAAGAGATTTAAGAAAGAAAATTGAACAACTTACTAAAGAGAATGGGAAGTCTCTCCAGGGGGCAGTTCTAGATTTACGTTCTAATCCAGGCGGACTTTTAGAGGAGGCTGTAAATGTTTCCGGATTATTTTTAGATAAATTGCCTGTGGTTTCTACGATGGGTCGAAACAAAGTTAAAAAAGAGATTGAGTATGCTCGAGGGGATAATCCATACAAAAATTTCCGTTTAGTGGTTCTTGTGAATGAATCTAGCGCGAGTGCCTCAGAGATCGTAGCGGGAGCTCTTCAAGATCATAAACGAGCTATTATTGTTGGGAAACCTACCTTTGGAAAAGGATCGGTTCAAACCGTGATTGATTTAGATAATCAAGCGGGGCTGAAATTAACGATTGCTAGGTATTACACTCCCAATGGAAGAACCATTCAGTCTAAAGGGATTGTTCCAGATATCGAAGTGGATAGGTTAGATACCGTTCTTATCGATAAAGCGCGTAAAGGAAAATACTTAAGAGAGGCCGATCTTGAAGGTCATCTTGTCAACGAACTGGGTGAGACCTCAACTAAAGAAGAGGCTATTGAAGATCCTACTAAGATCACCAAAGGTGAGAAAGAGGACAAGCGTCCTATTCGGGAGAAAGATGGCAAGAAGGTCAGAGTGGATGATCCTAAAGAGTTCATTAAGACCGACTATCAATTGCAGCAAGCTCTTTCTTACTTGAAGGCTTGGAATATCTTTGAAGCAGTTACCGACCAAGCGAAGGCTGTTAAAAGCGCCTCTGCCAAATGAAGTTTTTAAATAGTCTTTTACTGGGGGTGATAGCTTTGGCTATCACCTCTTGTGTTTCTACACCTAGAGATACCTTATCACCTGCTTTTCAATCTCAATCTCAAACTCAATCTCAAACTCAATCTCAAACTCAATCTCAAACTCAATCTATTTTTAAACTACGGTTTCAAAATATGTTGGGGCTTAAGCTCTATTATGCGGGCTGCTCTTTTCAAAATTTAGGGGGTGTTGAGAGGATGTGTCAGTTTGCTGGGGAAAATCCGGCCGATCTTGTTTTTCAAGTGGGGCCCAGCTTTTCGGAATTATTGGGAGATCCTGAAACAGCTAAAGAGCGGGAGAGCAAACGCAATGCTCTTTGGAAAATTTGGAAAATTCAAAAGGTGGGTTTTTATTCTGTGGATGCTAGGGACTTAGCCCCTTCGCTTACCTTTTTTAAGAACTCGCATCGGGGAAGTTCTATTGCGCTTCTCAGTAGCAATTTACTCTCTAAAAAAGGGGAATTTCTTTTCGAACCTTTTTTGATAAAAGAGTTTCTTGGAAAAAAAATAGTTTTTTTAAGCTTTTCAGAAGCTTTAGAAATTCATAAGGAAAAAAGCTGGAAGGTAGAATCGATTGAAGCCTCTTTTAAGAGGATAAAAAATGATATCGAATCTCAAGCCGATCTTTTTTACATCTTAGGATCTTTATCTCACAACACTCGAAATCAAATTTCATCTTTGACTTTAAAACCGATCCTGTTTTTAGGCGGAGCCTTGGAGGAGAATAACTCCACAAGTCTTGAGCCTTTAGGAAGTAAAGATTTTCTTGCTAAAGCCGCCTCTTTTGGTCGAGGTTTTTCGGAAATTGCGATTGGAAAGTATGAAACAAACTTCTGGGGAAAGAGCCCACAGATCATTTTAGGTGGGCTTGATCACTCTTTCTGGTCCTACCTTCTTGAACCAGGGGATTTAAAGTTTAATGAGTGTTCTAAAGCCCTAGAAACAGCAAAGCCTCAATCGCTTGCGACTGAGGCTTTGAAATTGAAAGTATCTCCTTAATTAATTGCTTCTTTGAGGAGTTGGTGGAAACTTTTCAACCTCTTGTTCTTTGTCCTCAATTGTAACCTTTTGAGTTTTAGTCTCATTCTCTTTATCTTTATCTTTTAAATTCAAGGTGACCTCTTGTTTTCCATTTCCGAGATCTTCAACTTTGATATCTGAGAGTGTATAATTTACCAAACTAGCTAAACTTAAACTAGTTGCTGTGACCGCAGCAGTCGTAAGCCCCTTCAAAATTTGAGAGGCGATTCGGCAAGCCCCTTTGTTATTAATGCATCGATCAGGACAGGTGGCTCTCATAATTTCTAGAGTATCTTTAGCATTAACCCCATTCTTTTTCGTGAGTTCTACGATCCCTTTTAATAGTTCTACGGGATCCCCTTTTGAATTAATGATTTCAGTCAAAAGTTTATCTAAACCTTCACGAGCCTCTGGGTTATCCTTGACTTCGTTGTAAGTTTTTTCAAGAAGGTCAATGGAGGCTTTGGAAGCAGTGGGATCACTACTTTCGTAGATCTCCTTGAGAGCTTTCACCTTCTGAGCGGTTGTGAGAGAAGACTCGACCGGGCGAGAAGACTCGACAGGGCGATTCCCTGAAGGACGGAATCTATCATGACCACTCTCTGTGTCAGTTGGGGTGGTATTAGTTTCTGTCCGTCCTCTTAGATTTGATGAGGGCTTACTAGGTTCTGTGGAGTTGACAGCACTTGTTACGGTGGTAGCTATTCCATTAAGAAGAACCTGGAGTTTTTCTACCCTTTCTATTTCTTTTTTCCAGTACTCTTTCTCTTCCTCTGTCTTCGCAGCCTCTAATTTTGCTTTAATTTCTTTAAGCTGCTTCGTGGGACTAAGGCCCATTCTTCTTTCCTCTTCCTGTCTTCTCTCTTCGCGGGGTCTTTCTGCGTAGGCATAATGGGTTAGGGCTGAAATGAATGAGATTGCAAAACAAAAAAAGTATAATTGGCGGTTCATATTTGTCCTCATCTAAATAGGGAAAGGTTGCTTTATTTAAGAATTATATCATAGGATGAACCGCTCACAATCGTATTGATCTATCGTGTTGATTCGCCGTATTAATCCATCATGTGAATTCTCCTAGTTGTCTTTCCTGACGGGTAGAAAACAGTATTTCTACTAAGCTTTAGTCTCAGTGCATCTGGGGTATTCTTTTTGTGTTGTGCTCGAGTTATCTTCCCTAGCAAAAAAACTAGAGAATTCTTTGATGAAGGAATCTGTGATGTTGCCGGCACAGCGTAACAATATTGTTAAGGCTATGCTCTCCACCATTCGCGATGCTTTTTTTGTGGTGGAGATCTATCCATCTTTTGTTCTGACATGGGTTACTAGGCAGGGACCTAAAAATAAAAAAAAGAGACTTAACATTGTTTAAGGTTTAGTCGCTGCGTTGTCGATAAGACATGGGGGAGACTCTATTTAAAGAATTGGCTGAGATAACTAATTGAAGACAGATTGAAATCATTGTTTTTTTGTCGTGCATAAAAAATGCAACCTCTTAGCCTGTTAATGATAATCAATGAGCCATTTCTTTTCTAGATAAGGCTGAAATAAGGTGAGGCATTAATGAAGTCATTAGTTTATAGCCCTTTTTATACTTATGGCGTTTTAAGTCTGCTTTTATCTTTCCAAGTTTTTTCAGAGAATTCCCATACCTCTTCTTCCAGACCCATTTCGCCCCCTTCGCAAACGACCATTCCCTGTCTAGACAACTTTAAGTTTATGGAACAGTATGGTCCCTCTCAGCCACTTTTATCGACAGTTAATCCCCGAAAAATACCAAACTCTATTCGGCCTACTGAAGACTGGGGACATTACAACAGAACATATCCTTCCTCCGGAAGAGGAGGGGTGGGGGGATATTCCCCGAAGCCTTATGACACATTTATATCCGACGGCAAGGTTTATAACTCTCCACCCGACTCCAATTTCAGGCGTAGTATGGCCGATGCATTTCTTTGCTCTCTTGCAAATAATGAAGCTAATTTTAATAGTTTGAATTGGTATCTCAGTCAAAATGACCTGCATCTGAATACATATACCAAGAAAGGAGATCAGATCCCTTCTGAATTCGAAAATGGGTGTAGTAGCTTGGCTAACCAGCAAGCTAATCGACGAGCTATAAATAGAGAAATGGTCAAAATTTTTTCTGACCTTAAAAAGCTACAGAAAGAGAACCAGGATAGTCAAGAGATCGTAGATTTTCTTTATAGTGTATTTAATCAAACTAAGACGAATGAGATTTCGTTAACAGACAAAAAGCAGCCATTAGAGTTGATGAAGCCCTTAAAGGATCAAGTGGATAAAATTATTTCTCTAAAGCGTAAGGACAAAGAGAGCTTGACCCCTAAGGAGGATAGATTTTTAAAGTTTTTCGATGAGTTTACCCAAGGGGCCAACAAATTCAGATTTCAGTATCTAGTTCATCCGGTGATTGGGGAGTTAATTACCCATGCAGTAGAAACTCAAAATTCGCCGACAGACTTAGGGGATAGTAATCACTTGGAGGCTGCTAGAGTTAAGGTCGCTGAGAACTTAAAGATTAACCCCAATGACCTCAAGGCAGATCATGCCCTTTTAGCAGGAGCAATCAAAGACTCACCCATAGATGAGGTGACCCCAGTTATCGCCTGGGCCTACAAGCATTTTTTGAAGCGAGAAGATGATGGGGTAAGCGATCCGGGAAGACAGGTTTGGATTGATAACGTGAAACAGGGAAAGATGAACCTTTGGGACGCAGTGAAAGAGATTAGTAAGAGCGATGAGGCACGGAATCTCTATGCGACTCGAACATTTAATTCCGGAATTTTACAGGCCTACAATCTGCTTTACGGAAAGCCACCAGCCGGCAAGGTATGGACTGTTAATTCTGATATTGAGAACAGGGCCATTAGAGGAGGAAATTCTGAACTGATAAAAATTGCTGAGGAGATCTTTAATTTGCCTGGAGCGAAAAAAAATCGATGTGATAATATTGCTGCAAGAGTGACTATTCCTGAGGATGTTGCATTCAGGAGATCTATCGAAGCCATGAATAGGCTTGAAAATGAGGAGAAGGACAATCCCAAACAAGGTAAAGAGGGAACCCCTTTTAGAGATGCTAGAAACGATCTTTTAAAAACTCTCATCGAGCATGCGCCTCATGGGCTTTGGAATACGCCTGAGGGATCGAGACTTAAGAGAATTGTTCAGAGCGCTCGTCAACAAGAGGAGAGTTTGAATAGGTCTGTGGATCCCACGATTGAAACTTTTACTAAAGTTAATCCTGAACTTAAAGAATGGGTTGGTGCTAGCACAGATTTTTCGAAAAGTTTTAATATTCCGTATCGTTTAGAGAAGGCAGAACAACTTTCTCAATTAGACCCGGTCTATAGCGATCTTCTTAAGCACCTATCCAAAAAAACAGCAGAGGTTACTTTAAATAGCGATCAGAAAGAGGCTTTGAAGGAATTTTTAGAGGAGGGAAAATTAGATAAGTTCGTCGAAGCGGTTTTTAATGAAAAGAACACCTCTTTATTCAAGTCTACAGCTGAATTCATTAGTAAGGGCAGCCCTGAATTTAATAATCTATTTAAAAGCATGGTAAAGTTTTCTCACCTGCCGCAAAAAGATGCTCGTGAGTACAGTGATTTAAGAGCGAGTCTCAGAGAAAGGTTTGCTAAGAAAAAACTCGAAGATCTGAATCCAGAGGAAAAGAAAAAACTTTTGGGATTAATGCTTCTGGATGAATGGGGCCTTAAAGGGGTTACCTCTCGAGATAAGCAGAATCGTCAATCCGGCGATTATGATATCAATAATTATTTAGCCGAGCTGAAAAGAGAAAATGAAACGATAGTTAAGATTTGTGGTAGCGATGAGGCTTGTAAGCAGAGGACAGACCTAGAGCTATTAAAAACGGCTAAGGATTTTATTGGCCATTATACCGGAATTCCCCCTCACTTAAGACAGGTTCTTCTTGAACGAAAACTTGCAGAGCCGCATTTAGCGGAGCTAGATAAGATTTTTCAAGCCGAAGAGATAACCGATGCTATTAGAGTTCAGTACCGTAAAGTCATAGAAAAGCTCACGGCCATTGTGGGTTCGCGTGAAAAGGTGGAAGCTTTGAGTAGCACTCCAAATAGCTATTTAAATCAGGTGAGAGGCCTCTATGATGTGAATGATCCTAAAAGACAACAATACTATTTTTTCCCTGTGACTAACGGTAAAGAGGGGGCACTTAACCATATCCAAACTCAGATCCCAGGACGATCTAAAAGGGCTGAACTCAATTTAAAAACCGAAGAGGAGTTTAAGAAATACGAAGAGGAGCTTAAGAGGTATGCTTCAATGCTACCTCAGCAACAAGAACAGGTGAAAGCGGCTCTTGAGACCCAAAAGAAACAGAGAGAAATTAACTACCAACTGATTTCCGACCTTAATCTTGTACCTAAAGCTTTAAACGCTCTAAGAGAAAGTAGAGAAGGTAATGACAAGGAGGGGATGCGTAAACTCTTGACTGCATTAACTCTCATCTCTTCGAATACCCATTCCGATTTAGGGGTTAATTTGGCTGCCTACAGTAGCTATAAAAAAGATAGGTCTGAAAGAGATTCATTGGTTAAACCCATTAAGGCTGAGGTCTATCGTCTTCTAAAGGAAAATGGATTACTAGGTAATAATGAGAATGCGGAAAGTTTTACTCTTACTAAAGAGCTGTTGGATAAGATGTTTGAAAGCAACAATATCGATACTCAGAATCAGAGAGCTGCGTTTCAAGATCAAGAAAAGAAATATGAGGAGCTAATTTCACAACTTGCTGAAAAACTTAACATTCCTAAAGACCGTATTTCGAGGTTAGTTGCAATTCAAGATGATGTAATTCGAGCCCAAGAGGCTCAAGCTTTACCATTGAGCCTTTCGAGAGATCTCAAATCTTCAAAAGAGGGATTTGAAGCGGCTCTTCTGAATCGTCTTCAAAAAGAGAGAATCTCTCCTGAGCTTCGAGCTAAACTCATTCCAGAGATTAAGGTGTCACCTGCGACTGAAGAGCTTAAGAAAACGATTGGGGAGTTGAGAGAGAAGGGGCTTGATTATGAGCCTTTACATAATGAGCTCACTCTTCAGCCTAGAGCCGAACTTGATAAAAAAAGCATTGTAGAGCTTTTAAAGAAACTACCTCCCGTGGCGATGAGAATTCAGGTTGAAGGGGGTAGGGAGATTACTCTTCCCAGACAAGATGCAGTGAAGGCATTTGAAACTGCTCTCTTACGGCGGGCGGCCCTCTATGGGGTGAGCGTATTAGACTCGAAATTCGATTTCGGAACGGGACAGTTTAATAATCAAGGTTCAGCGGACAAATCTAAACATCAGTGGTTCCCTCTCTCCAATGAGACGGCGGCCCGGATAATGATGAAGGTGGTGGCTGACGGTAAGCCGGAGCTTAGTTACGAGTTAAAACCCATGAAGCAGATTCGGGAAGAACTTAAACAGGGCTTAGCGAGTATTATTCAGCTTCGAGAGGCTATTAAGAGAAATGATAAGGACATGAAAAGCCTTAAGAGCGCCTGGGACCTTATCAGCGGTGAATTTTCCTCACCCATTCTCTCTCTGTTTGTGGATAAAGAGGTTATTGACGAGGCTTTAAATTCCAATAACTCACCAGATAAAAGAGAGGCAGATAGGATCGATAGACAATTGCGTAATTTGGAGAATTTTATTAAGGGGCATGGCTCCATTCCAATTCCTGGAAGTGAACAGACAAGTAGTGATTTTGCGAATCAAGATTTAAGATCTCTCCGTAGTAGAACCCTCCAAGATCAGAATCGGGCGCTAGATGAGCAGACTCGTAATGTTCTAAATATCAGAGATGGAATTCTTATGGTCGCAACATTACCATTGGGTGGAGCTGTCGGCACGCTAGGAAAAACGGGGAAGATAGCTATTGCGTTGAATAAGACCGTTTTCACCCTTGGAAGAGGAGGGGCTGTGACTCTCAATAGCTTAAGGGCTGTTAAAGGGTTGGAGGCTCTAGCTAAAACTGGAAATCTAGCTACGCGGCTGGGGGCTAAAAGTTCTTTGGCTTTATTGCGATCGGTGGCGATGATTCCCGCCGCTAATCGGCATGGTCTGATAGTGGCAGGAACATTTCAAGGCATCAAGGCTGGAGTGGGCGTGACAGTGGAGGGTTGGAAAATTAAATATGGAGAAGATTATATCCAGTCTAGGTTAGAAGAGGCCAAAAAAGATCCCTTAGGTTGGAAGAAACACAAGGTTCACCCCGGAATATTACAGAAATTTAAAAATAAAGATTCCAATCCTGAACTAAAGAAGGAATACGAAGAAGCGGTTCATCAATTTAATATAGAGCAGGAGCTTGATGTCAACGGGGACGGATATATCGATATGCTTCGAGAGGAGACCCGGGATCTCAATTATACTGACGATATAGGGACCCGGTTGAGCAGTAGAGTATTTAATGGAGATGAACTTAATAGTTTTCTGGGAAGCGCTCAGTTTTTTGCTAATCTCCATTTCCTAGGACATGGCACGGGGGCTATAGGGAGTAGACTTATTGGAGGCAAGCCGCTTGTTGAGATGCCCTTAGCTGCAACTCTATCTAATCTACAAAATTATTTGGGTAGACCTCAAGCCTGGAAAGAGAAAACAGAGGCTTTTGAAGAAAAAAGGAAAAGAGAGATGGGGGATAGGTATCAACCCCTAAGTGCAGCAGCACAGTTCTGGTCTATTTTGGGTGAGGATGCTAAAGAGAATGCGATTTCAGGTGCGGTATTTAGTACTGCTATCGGGGTTAACAATAAAATCATGGGAGGCTTGGGTCTTAAGGGCTCAGGGCTAGGGAAACAACTCTTTGGTACGGGGAGTTTCATGGCGACCGATTTAGCTTTGAAAGAGGCTGAGCACTGGGCGAGACATGGAAAATCTCAATTCTCTGGAATGACCAATGAGCGAATAGGAGAGAGTTTGTTAGATCATCTCTCAACTGCGGCCTACATTGGGTGGGGCAGTAGTCGAGGATATTTAGATCGAGCCCAACTTAAATCTCAGCAAGAATCTTTGATGAAGAATGGGATGGATAAATATCGTGAAAGTGCTCGTAAGGAATTTGAAAAGTCACATCAGGGAAAAGAGCTTGAGGAAAGTATCGATTATCACATCGAAGGATTGATGAGAAGTTTCGAGGCTCATCAGTATAAAGAGGCTAGCCCTGAATTTATAAAAGAGTTTACTCAATGGAGAGAAAAAAAGGTGCAAGCATCTCTTAAAGCATTAAAAGAGTTGCAGGCCTCTACCCAAGGGACCCCAGTAGTGAATGAGCCTCTTAAGAAGATTGAACTTAACCTATTGGATCTTCAAAAACTTTTGAATGAGGGGGCTTGGAACAAGGTAACAGAGCTCAGAAAAACGATTGATGAGATCGATCTTCAATCAGAAAAAATAGGAAGTCATATTGAGAAGGAACGAGAGGAACTTGCTGCTTTAGAGAAGAGGAGAATGAATAAATTACGGTCAGGGGATGTGGTAACTGAAGCCGAGAATAAGGCTATCCAGGATAAGGATCTTAAAGTTACATTGCTAAGCCAGCAATTAATGGAGGCCACTCGTGCTATGACCCATATGAAGGAGTTTTCGGGATCTATCGAGCGGTCTGCGGCTGTATTAGGTCAAGACCCCATCGGTTTTAAAAAACTATTTGAAACAGAGGGGATTGATCTTTCGAAAGCTCAAAAAGCGATTGAGGAGCAAAGAAAACGTCCAGACGTTAAGAATTCTGTGATTCGTTGGCTCAGTGAAAATGGGGTTGCTGATCTTACGCGCGATAGCTCCGGACAGTCAGGAGCTGGCAGAGGGATAGTGAATAGTCCTGTCGGTAAAGGGGCTGCTAATTTTCCTGTGGTTCACAGAGAGGCTGTGGATATGGTGGTAAAGGCTTATAGAGCACAGAGTTCGAACAACTCAATTGAAAAACAGCAATTAATTTTGGTTTTAGAGAAACTAGCGCCTTTGGAAGCTGTGAAGCTAGCCAAGGAGGAGGTTAAAGGTGCGACAGGTGATTTAAAGACTGTTCTTGAAGGGTTTATAGAAAAACACCCGTAAGAATCCTAGAATTAGACAACACGCACGAGAGTTCACTATAGGGGTAAAACAGCGCAATTGCCGAGTGCCCTGACCGCTAAGTTACCTCAACTGAACTCAGGGATTAAATTAGGGTTAAGAAACAAAGCGGGTTCTTTCTAAATAACGTTGAAGGAGTATTGGGACCAGGTATTTAACTGATTAGTGCTATATCCTCCGCCCTCATAAGAGAGAGTTTTTAGTGATGTTTTTTTGGAACGCTGAACTAAAAAGAAAGGCACTCAAACGAACTGCGCGAAGAATTTAAACCGGTAAGTGCGCTCTTCCCATTTTTCATTAAGAGATCTTTAGCGGCCTCTTTGAGTGCATAACCGAAACACTTAGACTCGGTGGGGCTAATAAAGCTTGGTTTGTGAGCATAAAGATAGGTGCTGCAGAGTTTAGGTTTTTGTGTTCTTAGCCACTCTTTTACCCAGATCTCAGCTGTTAATATCGCTGATAAAGCTAGGCGGTTCACGATGAAAGCCTCGTGCCATTCGGCTACGGTTTTTCCAGTACTGGAAAGTTCTCCATCTTCATTGACTCTCTCTGAAGGGATTCTTCGACAAGCCGATTCTGTTTTTTTATCGTGGTAATCTGAGGGCATACTTAAAATTTTTACTTTTCCAAAGATGGCTCGTTGGTCATCGGTATCCAACTTCTCATATTGGTTTTTCAGCTCTTTAACAACGATAAGGTTTCGGCAGCTTGGCTGTTTGAGAGCCTCTTCAAGATTTGCAATGGCATAGGTGTAATCTAGTTGGCGAAGTTTTTCGATGGCAGAAAAACTATCTTCAATAACAACCATCATCAGAGCGGTGGTTTCCTGATTGGGGAGTTGAGTAGGATAGAGCTCTTTGGATCTTTGTCTTAGACTCTCCAAGGAGGGGGTTCCATCCACCGGAATTGGGGAGTTTAATAAGGCATGAGCTTTTTCGGTGACTTTGGCAAAAAGGTTAGAAATTTCAAGTTCAGCAACCAGATCCTGCTCAAAATAGCTGTGAATCCCTTTCTGTCCTACTGCGATAGCATCGTGATCTACCGAAGAGTGGTAAGGCATACTGACATCTCCGGTATAGTGGGAGAGAAGGCCTGCATAAGTTAAAATGACTCTGGTTGATAACTCTGCGTTTTTGTCATCGTTACAGACCTTTGAAAAATGATTTGTGAGAGCAGATCCATAAAGATCTGTAAATTGTTGTGCGCGCCATGGAAGGCTTCCAATATTTTTGAAGAAATTTTTCACGCTGGAGAATCTATTTTTAGCCTGGGCATAGGTAAGGGGTAGTTTACTTTGAGAAAAACTTTTAGCGTTCATTAAATTGAGAAGCTTTTCTGAGTCTAAGTAGTGCGATGAAGAACCTAATAAGGTTCCTACCTCTTCCATTCCATGCTCTAAATTTCTCCAGTAGGTGTCAGGAATATTAGATAGGTGCCCTTGCTGGTATTGTTTGGATTTAAAGACTCTAAAAAAACTTTGAAAAGATTCTTGCTCCAAAGCACTTAGGTGGGCAGTAGTCCATGAGGGATGAGATTTTAGAATTTCCACTGCAGAACGGGCAATAAGATGGTGGCCCACCTCTCCCCACCCGAAGCTAATCTGAGCCCAAATAAACGCAAAAAAAGTTAGCTTTTTCATACACTTTCAGATTTAGCTGAAATTATTAACCACGGCAATCACCGGTTTTTAGAAAATATTGCAAATTGGGGCTTTTGGGCTAGGATGCCTCCATGAAAATTTTATCTCCCTGGGTCATGGGTATTTTAAATGTGACTCCCGATTCTTTTTCCGATGGGGGGAAGTTTTTCACCCAAGAGGCGGCTTTGGAACGGGCTCGAGTCATGATTCAAGAGGGGGTCGATATTCTTGATGTGGGAGGAGAATCAACCCGGCCTGGAGCAGACCCTGTGAGCTTGCAAGAGGAGATGGATAGAGTCCTTCCCGTTATTGACACTATTCGAAGAGAGTTTCCTATCACTCTCTCAGTGGATACGACGAAATATGAGGTCGCTAAAGAGGCTATTAAACTTGGAGCCACTATCATTAATGATGTGAATGGAGGCAGTGACATTCGTTGGATCTCTCTTTTAACTGATCACTTGGAGGTCCAGTTAATCTTGATGCACAAAAAAGGGGATCCTAAGACGATGCAGATGAATCCTCAATACCTATTAGGTGTTGTGAGTGAAGTTAAGGAAAAACTGACTCGAAAAGTAAAACAGTTTCAAGAGGCAGGGATATCTTTAGATCGTTTGTGGCTTGATCCTGGTATAGGGTTTGGAAAGAATTTAAATCACAATCTTGATCTTCTTAGGCATTTAAATACTTTAGTGGGAGTTGCGGGAAGAGTCGTTATTGGAACCTCACGAAAATCTTTTTTGAGCGCGTTGTTAAAAGATGGAAAGAAATCTATCGAAGAGAGAGAAGAGGGAACTCTAGCGACCCATCTCTGGGCTTACCAGATGGGAGCTTCAGTATTTCGTGTTCACGACGTAGGTGCTATGAAACGGGCCCTGATAACTTGGGATGCTATACAAGATGATTGTTTCTAGAGAAGTTACATTTAAAGCCTATCATTCGCATCATGGGATGCTTTTTGAGCCTAATCACCCCCATGATTTTTCTGTGGTTATTGGAATTGAAGGTGAGTGCAACGAAGAGGGGTTTGTTTGTGATTATCGTGCAGTTAAACGAACCTTTAATCGATTAATAAAAAAGAGACTGCATGAACAGAACCTCGATCTCCTTTTTGAGTTTCCAACCTCTGAAAATCTAGCAAAATGGATTTGGAATGAACTTAAGATTTTTTATCCTCTCTCGTTCATTGAAGTAAGGGAAAAGGCTCATTCTAGGGCTGTTTACCGAGAAGCTAAAATATGAAACAAAAAGTTAAAGTAGCTATTGCTCTAGGCTCTAATCTTGGAGATAGAGAGAAGACAATTCGTGTTGCTACCCAACGAATTCAAGAGGAGTTTTTAGAGAATGTAATAGTGTCTTCTCTTATTGAAACTGAACCCTGGGGAATTAAAGAGCAGCCCAAGTTTCTTAATGGTGTGATGGTAGGAATCTCGGAGTGGAAGCCGCCTGCGATTTTAAATTACCTAAAGACTCTGGAAAAGGAGCTGGGACGAACCCACACTGTGATTAATGGTCCCAGAGTGATTGATCTGGATCTTGTTTGCTATGGAGATCAGATTTGGAATAGTGATGGAGTGAAAGTCCCTCACCCCAGAATGTCGACGAGATTATTTGTTTTAGCTCCTTTGAATGAAGTGTGGCCCGATTGGATTCATCCTGAGTTAAATAAGAGCCCTTCTGAGTTGATTCGAGAGATTGTTTAGTTTTTGCTGAATTTTACCAGGGAAAAACGTATGACTTTTGAATCTTATCTTGAAAAATAGTATGAACTCATCAATGAACATTCCGGAGTCGTACACCCTGGTCTTTTAAGGACCGCTTGTAATGAGGCACAATACAATTTTTTCCATTCTGTTAAACTCTTCTTACATTGATGTTTTAATTTAGAGCTAAAAACTAACCAGTGAGTAGTTGGATGGTCCGGGTGATCGAAATAGTCACCTGAATTTCCTGCTATTTCAGTATCCCACTGGGATGCAACTCGATCCTTATCCATTGGAGCCGGGGGAAGCGTGGGGGGTAATCCAAGAACCGATCTACATCTATTTCGATCGATCTGCGCCATCTGAGCTGGAGTTGATCCCGAGGGATAATCTGGACAAGGAGGAAGTGCCGCAATTGCTGCAAGCGATGCATTAATTTCTGCGGCAAGTCGTGCCCCTACTTGATTATAATTATGGATAGGCAAACCATATTGTGAACTAAAGGGGTTATTATTAATGTTTTCACCAAATATAACTGGAGCATAGGCTCCAATGAATGCGAATACGAAACTAATATAAATTGAATTTTTCATTTGTTCCTCTGGTTAATGCCGTTAGTTTTCATGGGTAATTAAGTGTTGATTGCGGTCTTTTAATGTTTCGCCTTGTAAATGCATTTTTTTTGCCAGTAGAGTTAAACAATTTGAAACCCCTAAAATCACAAGTATAAAACCAGAAAGTGGTTAAATTTTTTACAATCGATTTTTAAAGTACAGGTGTAAATAAAAACAACAAGAAATGACTTAAACCGATTAAGGGCTTGAAAATACAAACCAAAATCGACTGTTCTTTATTTGATCAATCGAAAAAAGATCACAGAATGGGGTCTCTATCATTTTTGTGCAACTACTTGATTGCACGTGGTGATGTAGCGAAAGTTAAGGATTTCTTCAGATCTAATATTTCACAAATCTCAAATTGAGATCTCTTCAGCCTTCCTTCATCTTTTTTGAAGTTATTTTACATGGTAAAAAAACACGCCCCCCATTTTCCTT
>SXPJ01000005.1 GCA_005776395.1 Bdellovibrionales bacterium
AAAAAGACGTAGTCATTCTGCTCGATTCTATCACTCGTTTAGCGCGTGCATACAACACTGTGGTACCTCCAAGCGGAAAGATCTTGTCAGGCGGTGTAGACTCTAACGCACTTCATAAGCCAAAAAGATTCTTCGGAGCTGCTAGAAACATCGAAAATGGCGGCAGCTTAACCATTCTTGCGACCGCTCTAATTGATACTGGAAGTCGAATGGACGAAGTAATATTCGAAGAGTTCAAAGGAACTGGAAATCTTGAGGTTACTTTGGATCGAAAACTCATGGAGAAACGTATCTTTCCATGTATTGATATCAATAAGTCCGGAACTCGTCGCGAAGAGCTTCTAATGGATAAAGAGGTTCTAAATAGAGTTTGGATCTTAAGAAAAGTTCTTCAACCCATGAATGTTGTAGATAGCATGGAATTTTTGCTGGATAAGATTATGTCCACAAAAACGAATAAAGCTTTCTTAGATTCGATGAGTTCGTAGTAAAATTCTTCGGGTACATGAAACAAAGGTACCTAATTCTATTTTCACTAAGCGGTTTGATTCTGGCCTTAGACCAGTTGTTGAAGCATGTCGTTCATTTTAGGTGGCAGAATCAAGTTGAACAGCCCTTAATTTCTGGGTTCTTAACAGGCGTTTTAAAGCAAAACAACGGTTTTGCCTTTGGTTTTTTGCAGCAAGCCCCTAAAGAACTACAAGACATTTTCTTTATTGCGGTTCCAGCATTTGCTTTGGTTCTGATTGTGCTTATTTTTATTAAGCTTCAGGATGATCAGATGCTGACCTCTATAGCCTTAACGACTATTTTTTCTGGGGCGATTGGAAATCTTTTAGACCGAATTAAGTATGGATATGTAGTCGATTTTCTACAGTTTCATTGGCAAGGGAAGCCGACATTTCCTGCCTTCAATGTGGCCGATATCTCTATTTTAGTGGGGGTGATTTTGATGTTTATCAATACCCTTAGGCAAAACAGCAAAGTTAAGAGGGGTGAAAGGGCATCATTATGAAAGCGTTTCCAAAATGGAAAATACTCACCATAGTCATTACAGTTCCTTGGGTGATTTTGTTCGATCAGTGGACGAAGCAGATTGTTTTAAATAGGTTTCAATGGGGTGAAAGTGTTTCGGTGATAGATTCCTTTTTTGCTTTTACTTATGTAAGAAATATGGGGGCTGCTTTTGGAATTTTGCACAATGCCCCGTCTTACTTCAGAGATCCTTTCTTTATTCTTATTCCCATTCTTGCTTTGGTCATTATTACGGCTGTCTTAGCGAAGTTAAAAGCCAACCAAAAACTGACCGCAGTGGCCTTAAGCTTGGTGATGGGGGGAGCTGTGGGGAATTTAATAGATCGGGTTCGTTTTGGTTATGTAGTTGATTTTTTGGATGTTCATTGGAAGGAGATCTATCATTGGCCTGCGTTCAATATAGCTGATTCCTGTATTGTAGTTGGAGTTTGTTATCTGTTTATCCAATCGTTTTTCCAAGAGAATTCGTCCAAAGATGTAGGATAATCTATTCAATGAGTCAATAAAACCCTTCTATTGTGCCTAGCGCCATGCCGTGGTAGAAGAACCTCCTAATTTAACTTAGAAAACAGGGGTTTTTGTGACCGAAAAAGAACACAGTCATGATCTGAACGTAAAAAGCGTGGACCGTTTAAGCGCTACTAAAGTACGGCTTACCATTGAGTTTGCAGGGGATACCTTGCAAAAGCATGAGCAGATGATGGTGAATCGTTATGCTAAATCGGCTCGAATTCCAGGATTTAGACCTGGAAAAGCTCCGGCTAACTTAATCAAAGAAAAATTTAAAGAGGACATTCGAAGAGATGTAGTTTCTCATCTTTTAGAGGCGGGTCTTAGTGAGGCTCTTCAAAAGACAAAACTTTCCCCAGTCAGTCGTCCTCAAGTTCAGGTGAACGAGATTGGAAATGACAAGCCTTTTGTTTTCTCGGCTGAGTTTGAAGTTGAGCCGGAGATCAATTTAAAGGGTTACAAAGGAATGACTCTTAAGAAGCAGGTGACTGAACCCACTGATGAAGAGGTTCAAGGAACTTTTAAAAACTTGAGAGAGAGAATGGCAACTCTTGAGCCGCTATCTACGGATAAAGCTGAAAAAGGAAACTTTGCTGTGGTGGAAGTTGGTTTTTGTTTAAAAGACAATCCCCACAAAAAGGAAGAGGCTAAAAGTTATACAGTAGAATTGGGCTCGGAAAGAGTTCTTCCCAATGTTGAAAAAGCATTGATGGAAATGAAGGTGGGAGAGGCTCGTGAAGTTGATGAAACATTTCCTGCGGAGTACGGAGACAAAGAGCTTTCCGGAAAAACAGCATTGTTTAATGTTAAGTTATTGGAACTAAAAAAGCGCATTCTTCCTGAGTTAGACGATGCCTTTGCTTCTCAGTTAAAAGAAGGGGCTACCTTAGAGTCTTTGACTATAGAAATTCGCGAAAATATCAAGCAATCCAAAGAAGAAGAGTTCAAAAAAGAACAACGACAAGAGATTGTGGATCACCTGATTGCTGAGCATAAATTTGAGGTTCCTCAAACGTTAGTTCAGGAGCAAACTACGGCTCTAATGGATTGGATGAAAGAGGATTTTAAACGCCGTGGAATTAAGATGCCTCAACCTAAGCCTGAAGAGTTTGAGTCGATTAAACAGAGAGCTGAAAACATGGTTAAAAGCACCCTTATTTTAAAAGAGATTGCGATTAAAGAAAATATTCAGCTCAACAAGGAAAAACTTGAAGCTCGAGTTAATGAAATAGCGACTCAGCTTGGTAAAAGCGTTGAAGAATCTCAAAAGTTCCTAAATGAAAAAGGAATCATTCAGCGTTTGAGAGATGAAATCCTTACCGATCAACTTTTTGAGTTTTTGGTCGGCAATGCAAAAATTGCAAAATAGGGGAAAATTTTTCCCCTTTTTATGAGCTTGGTATGAGACCCGTAGTTCTAGCACTACGGGTCTTGTCATTTTTTATTAAGAGAGGTTTAATTAGTAAATTAGGAGGGCACACTCCATGTCCGGCATCCTCTCTCTTTCTAAAACTATTTCTTCAACGCAACCTAATTTAAACGCAACAGAAACCACCAATAGCTATCTTGTTCCCATGGTGATTGAGCAAACATCACGCGGGGAGCGAAGTTTTGATATCTATTCTCGGTTACTTAAAGAACGGATCTTATTCATTGGAACTGAGATCAACGATGCTGTTGCAAATCTTTTTATCGCGCAATTACTGTTTTTAGAGTCGGAAGATCCTGAAGGGGACATTCATATCTATATCAACTCTCCTGGCGGCAGTGTTTCGGCGGGTCTTGGAATGTATGATATGATGCAATATATCAAGCCTGATATCTGCACCTACTGTACAGGATTAGCTGCCAGTATGGGGGCCTTGCTATTATGTGCAGGAACAAAAGGAAAGCGTTATTCTCTGCCCCACTCCCAAATTATGATCCACCAACCTTTAGGTGGAGCTCAAGGTCAAGCGACCGATATTGCTATCCAAGCTAAGCAGATTCTTCTTTTGAAAGAAAAGCTTAATCATATTTTGGTAAGGCACACGGGCCAGCCGTATGACAAGATCGAGAAAGATACCGATCGCGACCGCTATATGTCTTCTGGAGAGGCCAAAGATTATGGTATTGTCGACCATGTGGTGATGGAGCGCGGCAAAGGTGGAAACTTGAAATAAAGAGATTCCGTTTTTGACTTCAATTGTTTAGGGTTTAAAAAAGTTAAAACTTACTTATGAACCGATTAGTAAATCATTAAAACAGTGAGGCATTCATGAGTCGCCGAGATAGCGAAAGCTTCGGAAATCTAGTTTGTAGTTTCTGTGGAAAAAGCCAGCGAGAGGTGAAAAAACTAATCGCCGGTCCCACTGTTCATATCTGTGATGAATGTATTGAGTTGTGTAACGACATCATCGCTGAAGAGGCTCAAAAAGAGGATGTTCGTACTGGCACAACTAAAATTCCAAAGCCTGCCGAGATCAAGGCTGTTTTAGATGATTATGTGATCGGCCAAGATCAGGCGAAGCGAACCCTCTCCGTTGCGGTTCACAATCATTACAAAAGAATTCAGGCTAAAGAGAGAGGGGGACCGGGATCAGAAGTTGAATTACAAAAGAGCAATATTCTTCTGATTGGACCTACAGGAAGTGGAAAAACTCTACTAGCTCAAACTTTGGCGAAGCTTCTTAAAGTTCCTTTTAGTATTGTGGACGCTACCACACTCACTGAAGCGGGCTATGTGGGTGAGGATGTAGAGAACATCATTCTCTATCTTTTACAGAATGCCGATTACGATATTGAAAAAACGCAAAAAGGGATCGTTGATATCGACGAAATCGATAAAATTGCTCGAAAAGGAGAAAATCCTTCTATTACCCGTGATGTATCGGGTGAGGGCGTTCAACAGGCCTTACTAAAAATCTTTGAAGGAACCCGAGCCAATGTGCCCCCGAAAGGCGGCAGAAAACATCCTCAGCAGGAATTTCTTCAAGTGGATACCACCAATATTTTGTTCATCTGCGGAGGGGCGTTCGTAGGTCTTGATAAGGTGGTTGAGCAACGAAGTCAAAAACGAAGCATGGGTATTGGTGCGGACGTTAAAGGACAAAAGGAAAAATCTAAAGAAAGTCCTTTAAGCCGGGCTTTACCTGAAGATCTACTAAGATTTGGAATGATCCCTGAGTTTATTGGTCGTCTTCCAGTTCTCGCAACTCTAAATGAGCTTGATGAGCCTTCTTTGGTTCGTATCTTAACTGAGCCCAAAAATGCCATCATCAAGCAGTATCAAAAGCTGTTTGAGTTTGAGAATGTAAAATTAAACTTCTCTGATTCGGCTCTTAATACAGTGGCTAGAGAAGCGCTTAAGTCGAAAACAGGAGCTCGCGGTTTGAGATCTATTCTTGAAAATGCAATGCTAGATATTATGTATGAGTTACCCTCTATTGCGAACCTCAAGGAATGCAATATCGACGAAAATGTAATTCTTAAAAAGGGCAAGCCAGAGCTTATGTATACGACATCTGAAGAACAGGCTGCAGCTGCAGAGAAAAAAGAAACTGCTTAATTAATTTGTCATTAAATATTTGTGCGACTCTCTGAGTTGAAAACAGGGGGTCGCTTTTTTTTTAGTTTTTTAGCGCTCCTGATACTTAGTGTTAAAAAATTAAATATTTCCGAGCTTATATTCATCTTGTTAAGTACTGTATAATTAAATCAGGGGAGGCCAGCGGTTATGACTAAAAAACAAGAAGCAACTTCTCTGTACTCATTACTTCCATTAAGAGACATTATTGTTTTTCCTCACATGGTTGTGCCGTTGTTTGTGGGGAGAGAAAAATCTATTCGAGCACTCGAAGATTCGATGAACGATAGAAAACAGATTGTCTTAGCGGCTCAGAAAAAAGCGCAAAACAATAATCCCAACGAAAAAGATATCTACAGTGTTGGAACTTTAGCTAACATCATTCAACTTTTAAGACTTCCAGATGGCACACTTAAAGTTTTAGTCGAAGGTGTGAGCCGAATTCGAATTACAAAGTACGCCGAAAAAGATTCGATTTTTAAAGTCGAGGGAGAACTCCTTGATGAATGTGTGAGTTCAATGGTGGAGGCTGAGGCCTTCGTAAGAAGTATCAAAGGTATTTTTGAAAACTACGTTAAGCTCAATAAACGTATTCCTCCTGAATTACTGATGTCAGTTCTGTCCATTGAAGATCCTGGAAAACTCTCCGATACGATTATTCCTCATTTAAATATCAAAGTAGATGAGAAGCAAAAACTTCTTGAAATGACCGATGCTTGTCGACGTCTTGAGCGCTTAATGGGGCTCATTGAAGGCGAAATAGAGATTCTTCAAGTTGAGAAAAAAATCCGCTCTCGAGTTAAGAAACAGATGGAGCGTTCTCAGAAAGAGTACTATCTAAATGAGCAGATGCAGGCAATTCAGAAAGAGCTTGGCGAGAGAGATGAATTTAAAAACGAAATTGTAGAGCTTGAAAAAGAACTTAAGAGAAAACGACTTCCTGAAGAGGCGTTAAGAAAAGCTCGTTCAGAAATCAAAAAACTTAAGATGATGTCTCCTATGTCTGCTGAAGCTACGGTGGTCAGAAACTACTTGGATTGGATGCTGAATATTCCATGGAATGAGAAAACCGAAGATAAGATCGATGTAGATGCGGCTGAGAAAATGCTGGATGAGGATCATTACGGTTTAAAACCTGTTAAAGAGCGAATTCTAGAACATTTAGCGGTTCAAAGTTTGGTTGAGAAGATGCAAGGTCCTATTCTCTGCTTAGTGGGGCCTCCAGGTGTGGGGAAAACTTCTCTAGCTAGATCTATTGCGCGTTCAATCGGTCGAAATTTTGTAAAAATATCACTCGGTGGAGTGAGGGACGAAGCAGAGATTCGTGGGCACCGAAGAACTTACATTGGAGCTCTTCCTGGTAAGCTTGTTCAAGGGATGAAAAAAGCAGAGGCAAACAACCCAGTTATTTTGTTGGATGAGATCGATAAGATGAGCACCGATTTTAGGGGAGATCCTAGTAGCGCCCTTCTTGAGGTTTTAGACCCTGAACAGAATCGTTTCTTCTCTGATCACTATTTAGAGGTAGAGTACGATCTTTCGAATGTCATGTTTATTACAACGGCGAATTCTCAACACACCATTCCGTTACCTTTACTTGATCGCTTAGAGATTATTAATCTTTCCGGTTACACTGAAGAAGAGAAGATGGAGATCGCTAAACGCCACTTGATTCCAAAAGAGATCGCGCGACATGGTTTAGATGAGAATAAAATAACCTTTGCAGATCAAGCTATTGAAGATCTGATTCGTCACTATGTTAAAGAAGCTGGCGTAAGAAGTTTAGAGCGTGAGGTGGGAGCCGTAAGTAGAAAAGTCGCTCGAAAATGGGCTGGTAAAGGGAATGAAAAAACTAAGGTTACAGTTAATTCCAAAAAGCTGACGGATCTTCTTGGCCCTCATAAGTATCGTTATCAGAAAACTGAAGGGACTTCTGAGGTTGGACTTGTAAACGGGTTAGCCTACACCGAAACCGGTGGGGATATGCTTACAATAGAGGTTTTACAGCTTCCGGGAAAAGGAAAGCTAACGCTTACAGGTAAACTAGGTGATGTAATGCAGGAATCTGCTCAAGCGGCTATAAGCTATGTTCGCTCTCGAGCGAAATTACTAGGTCTCGCAAATGACTTTTACGAAAAAGTAGATCTACACATCCATGTTCCTGAAGGGGCGATTCCTAAGGATGGACCTTCCGCAGGGATTACAATGGCTACAGCATTTGTCAGTTGTTTAACTGGGAAACCAGTTAGCAAAGATGTGGCTATGACTGGAGAGATTACTCTTCGAGGAAATGTACTTCCCATTGGGGGCTTAAAAGAAAAGATCTTTGCAGCTTATCGTGGGGGGGTGAAGAAGATTTTGATTCCTCAGGAAAACGGTAAGGATCTTAGAGATGTTCCCAAAAGCATTCTGAAGAATATTAAGGTCGTGGAAGTTTCTCATATGGATCAGGTATTACGGGAAGCTATCGATGCAGAGGAAATTTTTGTTGGAGTTGCTCCAGGGGCTTCGGCCGCAGAAATAAAACCCGATGTGAATGCGCTAAGAACTGAGCCTCCTTTAGCTCGAGCCAATTGAGCTGGGTGTATTCCTCTTGTGTACATAAATCGATGTAATATCAAATAATTAGTATTGATTTGATGCGTCAAATTATTTACAATCAACTTATATTTAGTCAGTTGTCAGAAAATTTAACATGGGTTGGCAGTTATCATCAGGCAACATTTAACCTTTTAACAGTTGTTCGTTAGCCTTTGGAGGGCTTTTTATGAAAACCTGTAAAACATGCGGAAATCCCAAGACTCTCTATATATTCAATAATAAAACGGTCTGTGCGAAGTGCGATGATCTCGTGTTTGATTTAGAGATCGAATGTGATGAAGAAACAGATCAAAATAAAACCACAAATAAACCTCAAACTAATCCAGGGTTAAGGAAAACAAATATTCCAGCTAAAAAATAGTGAGGCTATATCGATAGTGTTCACTTTATTAAATAATTTAAGGGATAAAATTATTTAATAAAGTGAATAAATACAAAGGGCACCGCTTTGGGATAAAGCCGGGCCCTTTGTTTATTTAACAAGCTGTTTTAAAGCATCGACCCGATCAGTTTTTTCCCAAGTGAAACCTTTGGATGAAGTTCTTCCAAAGTGACCATAAGCGGCTGTTTCTTCATAAATGGGTCTTAAGAGATCCAAGGCTTTAATGATATCTGTAGGTTTGAAACCAAAAACTTCTCGGGCTGCAGAATTTAGTTTGGCTGAAGAAACCGTTCCAGTTTCAAAATCTTCGATCATTAAAGAAATAGGTTCAGCAACTCCGATAGCATAAGCCACTTGAACTAAACAACGCTTAGCTAGACCCGCAGCCACAATGTTTTTAGCTACATAACGAGCCATATAAGAAGCTGATCTATCTACTTTAGAGGGATCTTTACCTGAAAAGGCTCCCCCGCCATGAGCCCCATGTCCACCATAAGTATCGACGATAATTTTTCGTCCAGTAAGTCCACAGTCCCCCATAGGCCCGCCAATAACAAATCTACCTGTAGGGTTAATAAAATATTTCGTTTTGGAATCTAAAAGTTTGGTTGGAATGGTTTTTTTAATAACCTCTTCCATGACAGCATCCGTAAGTTCATTATGGCTTACTTCTGGGCTGTGTTGAGTTGATACGACAACAGTTTCTACTCGCTTTAAACTTCCGTTTTCATATTGAACAGTAACTTGTGCTTTTCCGTCAGGTCTTAAAAAACCTAATGTTCCCTCTTTGCGAGCTTCAGAAAGACGTTTACAGAGATTGTGGGAGTAAAAGATTGTAGCTGGCATGAATTCAGGAGTTTCATCGCAAGCATAACCAAACATGAGTCCTTGATCGCCAGCCCCTTGTTCTTTATGGAGCCCCTGCCCTTCGGTTACGCCCATGGAGATATCGGGAGATTGCTTACCCATGGCAGTAATAACTCCACAGGTTTTATAATCAAATCCCATGTCATCACTGATATAGCCGATACGTTTAATCACATTACGGGCAACTTCTGTTGGGTTGAAAACAGCAGTGGTTGTCACTTCACCACTGATGATAGCGAGTCCTGTTGTAACCAAGGTTTCGCACGCAACTCGCCCTCTTGGATCTTGAGCTAAAATGGTATCTAGAACCGCATCTGAGATTTGGTCTGCTATTTTATCTGGATGACCTTCAGTCACCGATTCGGAAGTAAATAAACAATCCTTCAATTTCATAAAACACCTTTAATTTAAGGAGCACAATTTGTTTCAGTCTGGGAAAAGGGAAACTTGTGCTTTTAAAGGTATTTTGTCAACTTTGCTACGGAAATTCAAGGGGCTTTTAAAGGGCTTTATTTTCTTTTTAGTTTCGTAGGAGGCTGAAAGCCATCTTCACTTTCTTCAAAGCCTTCATTTGAAAAATCTTTGGCTTTCCTACGTTTTTTTACCACGAGGAGAATAAGCAGTAGAAATCCGGCTAAACCCATAAGTCCAGCAAACATATTCTGTTCGATAATCTTTTGTATATCAAAGCCCACTGGAGATGATTTTACCGATTCTTTTTTAGACTCGACTGCTATTGGAGGCGGTTCTTCAATTTGAGCCTCTTGAACGGGAGGCGGTTCAACGACTGGAGGGGGTTGAACAGGCTGTGTTTCAACGGGTTGTTGTATTACGGGCTCAGACTTAGCAATTACAGTTTCTACTGGCTTAACTGTGAGATCTTTGGGATAGATTGCTATCTTTTGTTCCACTTCTAGTTTTTTTGGACTTTTAATACCATTGATTACGGCGATTTCAGTCCAGCTCTTAGGACTTCCTAATTTCTTTTGAGCGATTTTGGATAGCCAATCTCCTTGAGTCACTAAGTACTCCTCGGCGACAATGTCGTTTTCCTTGTAAAAGGAATCCATTTTCGAGTCTTTTGGGTTTTTAGCAGAGGCGTAATAAAGAATTTTACCTGGACCCCAATTTTTTCCATTCCACCTTGTAAGTTGTTTAGCCTTTTCGGGAGATCCATAAATCAGTGATGAAACATTTTGAGGGGTATCGCCATTTCTAACGAAATAGAAACGATTAAGTTTGACTCCCTTTCGAGTGATAGCCTTAGCGGGAATTTTTGGAACTTTATTTGATGCGACGTACCCAGATCTCTTTGCTGGCCTTTTCTCAAGGTTAAGTGTTTCTTGAGATAGGGGTTCCATTTCAGGAGTAATGGTATCTTTAGCCGCAAGTTCATCAGTTTTTGGCTGAATAGGTTCAACGGATTCTAACTCGGACTCTAATTTTGAGCCTTCAGCAGCACTTCCAATAACAGCTCCATTGGCAGTTGCGCCTTCCTCAGGAGAAGATGAGGGGGGGGCACTAGGGGCGTCGCTTTCAAGTTCATTTTCAAAAGAGGATTCGTTGGAGGTTGTAGGATTTTGCGTATTATTAGCTAAGGGATCTTGCTTGGAATCGGTTGATAAGCTTTCCAATTCTAACTCTTTTTCAAGAGAATCAATAGGCTCGGCTTCTGTAGTGTTTTTGTTGTCAGCCAGTGGCCCTTCGAGAGAGTTTTGTTCAGAGAGAGGTTCTGAATTTGAACTATCACCTGCCTCATTTGAATTAGAGGCCTGTTCTGAGGAGCTAGAATCAGAATTGGTATCGGCTTCGGAAAAAGAGGCCTCATCATTATAAACATCTTCATCACTGCGATTTTGGTGCGCACAGGATAAGAAAGCAATCATTCCCGCAACAAGCACCCCACTAAGGGATGGGAGAAAAATATCTCTAGATTTCATAGCCAGATCCTTTTTAAAGAACTTTGAAGTTAGTCTCTTCCATAAGAGTTATCGGTTAAAAGGAAGGGAAAGATTAGCTTCTAGGTATGAATGTTGTAAGGCTGTCAAAAAACTTCCTCGAAGAATTCACAACTTTGTTATAAACTCCACATTTCAATATGGCTAAGATTCAGAACAAAAATAACAAGAAGCTCCGATTGCTCCCTCTTGGCGGGTTAGGTGAGATAGGAATGAATTGTCTTGTTCTTGAGTATGGGGACGATAGTGTTCTTATTGATTGCGGAGTGCAGTTTCCAGATAGTCATTGGCCGGGAATGGATCTCTTGGTTCCCGATTTTGAATATGTCAGAAAAAGGCTGGATAGTCTTCGCGCAGTTGTGGTTACTCACGGTCATGATGATCATATTGGGGCTATTCCCTATCTGCTAAAAGAAAAAGAGCTCGATATTTATTCGACGCCCTTTCCCAAAGGGTTAATTAGTCAAAAATTAACGGAGCACAGCGACTTAAAAAATGTTCGATTTCACACAATTGAAAGCAGAAAGAAATTTAAAATTGGGCCCTTTACTTTTGACCCTATTCCAGTCCAACACTCCATTATTGAGGCGTTAGCCTTTGCAATCGAGACACCGGTTGGAACTGTCATTCACTCAGGTGATTTTAAGCATGATGCCCATGAGACATCTCAGGGAAAAATAGGTTTCGAGCCTTTTGAAGAGTGGGGGAACAAAGGTGTCGCACTTCTACTTTCTGATAGCACAAATGCAGAGAGGCCCGGACATACCTTATCCGAAATGGAGATACGGGATTCATTTGATCAGATTTTAAAGCGGCAAAAAGGCAGAATAATTATTGCGCTTTTTGCCTCAAATATAAAACGGATAGAAAAGTTATTACAATTGGCTCACTCTCAAGGGAAAAAAGTGGCCTTTGCAGGTCGCAGCATGCACTCCTACACGAAGTTGGCTTTTGAGCAAAACTCTCTTTCGATTCCACCCGATACTCTTATCCTCTTAGAACAGATGGGGCAGTATCCTGATGACAAAATGATCGTTTTTGTTACGGGCAGTCAGGCTGAGCCACAATCGGCTTTGCTCAGAATTTCTGTGGGGATTCACAAGGATTTCCAGATTCGACAAGGAGATCTAGTTGTGATGTCGAGTCGATTTATTCCTGGAAATGAGCGAGCTATTTCAAAAATGATCGATCAGTTGTATCGAGCTGGAGCTGAGGTCATTTATGAGTCAATTCACCAGGTTCATGTTTCGGGTCACGGACAACAAGATGAGTTGCTAATGATGCTAAAGGCAACTAAGCCTAAGTATTTTATTCCAATACATGGGGCCTATCGACACCTCTCAAAACATGCCGGACTTGCCGAAGAATCTGGTGTGAAACCTGAAAACATCAGAGTGATTGAAGACGGTCATTTGGTTGAGTTATCAGATGAGGGTCTAGAGGTTGTTGAAAAGATAGAGCTCAATAAAAGTGTGGTTGTAGGCACCAGTTTTATGGAGGGAGGTCCGGATGTTTTTACTCAGCGGAGCAATCTTTCAAAAACTGGAATAGTGTTCGCGGTATTTATGCGTGACGCCAAAAGCTTAAAGCTAATAGCCCCCCCCGTGGTTCGCCCTTACGGACTGATGTATTTCCAAGGGGAAAATCCTGATTATGTAATTGAAGAGGCAGAGGATCACTTAGAAGATATTTACTATGATTCTTTGCACTCAGGCGAACTGGAGGAGATGTTGCGCCTAGAGGGGCGGCGATTCTACAAAAAGCGAGCGAGTCACAAGCCAGTTTTCATTCCATTAGTTCTAGATGTCTAAATATTTTTAGCCGTACTGAGGCATATAGCACTAACCAGTTAACTCCGCACCAGCTGGGTAGTTGCTTTTATTGCAAAGCTTTGTTGCGCCTCCTACGAGTACCAAGAGTACACGGTTGTCGGCGCGTCTCGCTTTGCTATCTAAAATCAACTCACCGATCTGATACGGAGTTAACTGGTTAGTGCTATAGAATCTTCTTTTCCTACAGGGGCCCAATCGTATTATACTTTCCTCTTTGCTTTAAAGATCGGAGCTTTCCATGGCGAGATATCTTTTGTTTCAAAGACTAAAAAAAATAGCTTCAGAGGTTCTTTTAGAAAGCTCCAAAAAACAATCGAATCCAGAAACTGCAAGCGGTGTGTCTCGTAGAGAATTTCTTTTGGGAACTATGGCATTAACGGCAGCGGGTCGTCCATTAAAAGCCATTGAGAAATTTATTCCAGCTTCAGTAGCGGCAGGTTCTCATGGGAATGTAATCATCGTGGGAGCAGGTGTTTCTGGCTTAGTGGCTTCATATCGATTAACTCAAGCTGGGGTTCAGCACCAGGTCTTTGAGGCTAATGATCGATTGGGTGGAAGAATTATCACACAAAATAAGTTTAATGATGAGGGTATGTTCTGTGAGCTTGGCGGAGAACTTATCGATTTAAATCAGGCAAGCATTATTGGACTTTGTCGTGAGCTTAATGTTCCTCTTGAAGATTTTACTGATAACGATTCTGGATTTAGTAAGATCTATTTTTCCCATGGAAAAATTCGTTCCGAAGCAGAGTTTCAAGCGGCAGCTAAACCCCTTCTACGATTAATGCTCAAAGACATGAGTTTAATGAGTGTAAATGGAAACTATGAGATGCCCACCTATAGGAAAAAGTTGGGTCCGAAAGTGGAAGCTTTGGATCGAATGTCTCTAGTGGAATATCTTCAATCGAAGAAAAACTCTGTCGAGAGTTGGCTATTGGATTTGGTTCAAGAGGCCTATGAAAGTGAGTTTGGAATTACAGCTGGAATGCAATCGGCCCTTAATCTTTTAGCCTTATTTGATAATGATCCCAATCAGTCTTTTAACATGTACGGGGATTCTGATGAGAGTAAACGGGTGGTGGGAGGTAACTCAAATCTCATTCTAGCGTTAGAGAAGAGGCTCTCAGGTAAAACCAAAATACACTTAGAGCATCCCTTGGTGAAAATTTCTGATAAGGGGAAAAAGCTTAAGTTAACTTTTATGTCACAGGGTAAATCTGAAACTGTAACCGCAGATCGGGTTATCATGACGGTTCCCTTTTCTGTCCTTAGAGGGGTTGAGGGGATCGATAAGCTGGATTTAAGTCCTGCAAAGAAAAAAAGTATTGCAGAACTTGGTTATGGAACAAATTCAAAACTTATGATCGGTTTCAAGGAAAAATTCTGGAGACAAAAAACCGGAGAGATTCCTCCGTCCCGCGGAACGATATTTGGAGATTTTCCAACTCAGTGTTTTTGGGAAACTAGTCGACTTCAAAAGGGAACTCATGGAATTCTAACCGCCCTTTTTGGCGGAGAAAAAGGGCTTAATCCCAAGCCCAATATTTTAGAGGCCACACTTAAAGACTTAGAAAAAATTTATCCCGAAGCATCTGCCAAAGTTGATGGGAATAAATCCTTTATGACCTGGCCAAAACTTGCCTATGCGAAGGGAAGTTACAGCAGTCCCAAGGTGGGACAATACACCACCATTATTGGCGCAGCAGGAGAACCTGAACTGGATAGGCGGTTACTATTCGCCGGTGAACATTGTAGTGTTCAAAAACAGGGGTATATGGATGGGGCGGTAGAGTCGGGAAACGAGGTGGCGAAACAGTTTTTAGAGGCTCGAGAACGAGTTGTTTCTGAGAAGTAAAGGCAGCTGTGTTTAGACAGCACTCACCGATATAATTGAAAACTTTTCCACATCCACTAGCCCTTTGTCGGTAAGCTTTAAAGATGGAATGACAGGTAAACTTAAGAAAGCTAATTGAAGAAAGGGTTCAGCAAGAGTGCATCCGATAGATCTGCTAGCCTCTCGAAGTTTAAGCAGCTTTTGCTCCACTTCACGAGGAGAGGATTCAGCCATTAATCCCCCTATAGGCAATGCTAAATTTGCGAGTAATGTTTTGTTTTGAACCACAGCAAAACCCCCTTGGGTGTCGATAAGGGTCTTTAAAGCTGCCTGCATATCAGAGAGATCTGAACCCACGACAATTAAATTATGACTATCGTGTCCCACACTGGATGCAATAGCGCCGCTAAAATTTTCTCCAAAACCGTTTACATAACCATTTGCGGGCTTAGATCCCTTTCCATAACGTTCTAGAACAGTTAATCGAGCTACCCCTTTTTTCTTTGAATCTCCGACTTCTCGATCGGTGATAATTTTTCCTGGATTAACTACTATGATATGAACTCTGCCCTCAACTCCCTTAAGTTCATTTATTTCGGGGAGGTGGGCCTTTACAGTTTGACGAGCGGTGGTTGAAATGGCCGGACTTTTTTCCAGTTCCTTAACCCATTTTCCTTTAACCCATACTTCAGAAACCTGACACTGTTCAGAGTCTTCCAAAACAACTAAGTCGGCACTATAGCCAGGAGCAATGGCCCCCTTTTTTAAGAGTCCACGATCGAGTCCGTAGTGTCGCGCCACACTCCAAGAAGCCGACCGGTATGTTACTTCAGGGCTTATTCCTTTTTGAATTGCAGTTCGTATTAAAAAATCTAGATGACCTTCTTGAGCAATATCTAATGGATTTCTATCATCGGTGCAGAAGCCTATGCTGCTCGAAGTCGCCATGTTTAGAAGAGGAACCAAAGTTTTTAGATCCTTAGCGACACTTCCCTCTCGTATCCAAACCTTCATTCCCTTAATCAATTTCTCATGGGCTTCATCTAACCTTGAGGATTCGTGACAGGTGGAGATTCCAGTAGAGGCATAAGCCGACAATTCTCGTCCTTGAAGTAGAGGACAGTGACCATCAATATTACTTTCAGAAAAGAAGGCCAGTTTTTTTAAAACCTCGGAATCGGAGTTAAGAACCCCAGGTACATTCATCATCTCTGCTAAACCCAGAGCCTTGGGATGCAAGGCCAGTGGCGCCAAGTCTTCGATCGATAGAGTTCCCCCTCCATTAGTTTCCATGTGAGTCGCTGGAACGCATGAACTTAACATTATCCTTAAATCCATAGCCATATTCTCAGCCGATTTAAGAAAATATTGAATACCACTGAGGCCGCTGACATTAGCTAATTCATGGGGATCACAGATTGCAGTTGTAGTTCCCTTTGATAAAACGATCGATTCAAAATTGGATGGAATCAGACACGAGCTTTCAACATGTACATGAGCATCAATAAAGCCTGGGACCACTTTTTTTCCCTTGAGATCGATTATTCGGTGCCCCTTTAATCCAGCTTCTAGAGCTACTAAAGTGCCATCGATAATTCCCAACTCTCCCTTTCTCCATTCACAAGAGAAAACATCTAAAAAGGTGCCATTTTTAAATAGGGTATCACAGGGAATTCGTCCCATAGCTGCATCTACTCTTCGACCCATTTTTTCCATTAAATCCATTAGAAGTCCTATTCAATAGTTAACCTATTTTAAAGTTTTCAAAGGTAAAAGAAAATGCTGAAATAGATTTTATGACCATTCTAAAATCAACCGTTCTGCTCATTTTATTTTTAACTGTAGCTAGCGGGGCAAATAATTTTATTTCTCAGCCAGAAAAAGAGAAAACAAATATACTTCCAGTTCCTATTTTCAGACAATCGACCTCTTATAGTTGTGGAGCGGCCGCTCTTCAGTCGGTTTTACATTACTGGAAAGTCAGTGAAGAGGGGGAGATGGCTTTTCATGAGCCTTTGCAGACCGACAAAGAATTTGGAACTCATCCAGTTTCTATAGCTAACTATGTCAAAAGTCTCGGGCTTAAGGTCGAGCTCAAGACTCAAACCAGTTTTTCAGATCTGGAATCTGCGATTGATCGTAAAGAGCCCGTAATTGTAGATTTTCAAGGATGGGGTCCCCCGGGAACCAAAGATTACAGTAATATTTGGGAGGATGGCCATTACGGAGTCATCATTGGGTATGATGAAACCTATTTCTATTTAATGGATCCTGTTTTGGGATCCTCGTATGGGAAACTTGAAAAAAATGATTTTCTTAGGCGTTGGCACGATATTGAAACTCGAAATGGAAAGGCTGAGTATTTTATTCAATCGGCTATTTTTATATCGGGAATTGAAAAGCTAAAAAAATTCCCTTCCGAAACAGTTTTAATTAATTAGACCTATTGTAGATTTGACAGCATTAAGTCGTAAATCTTATGAGTTATTTCTTCAACTTGAGATTTGTCCATTCCTACAGTAGGTATAGGAGGAAGAACTCGGACTTTAATAGTTCCCTTTTTCAATATTTTTTTATTAAAATTAACAAGCTCTCCAAACTCAGCAATAATAATCGGAACTAACGGAACCTGCGTAGCAATAGCCAAATGAAAGGCCCCCTTTTTGAAAGGTAATAGCCCTTTTCCCGTTCTGTTTCTTGTCCCCTCCGGAAGAATTCCCACGGAAAGATTTTGATTTTTTACAGCTTCAACAGCTTCATCAATTTGTGAAATCGCCTTTCTTTTGTTTTTCCGATCAATGAGTATTCCGCCAGAATATTTAAATAACCAACCAAATAAGGGTATTAGACCAATCTCTTTCTTCCCTATCGCAACGGTATTAGGAGGACAGATAGCTCCATAAATCGCAAGATCCAGAGCGCTTTGATGATTTCCCACAAAAATACAGGGCTGACTTGAGGTTAAATTCTCTTCCCCTTCAATTTCGAGTTTGATTTGTAAAATAGGAAATATTCCAACCGCTAAAAAGTTAACGGTCTTTGCAAACATTGTGGATCTTTCTTTACTCAATAACGTGATAACTAGATAAATAACACTGGTTAAGAAGGTCCAAAAAATGACTGCCAGTAGTTTGAGATAAAATAAAATAATTTGCATATAGCAAAGCTTACTCGTAAGCGTGAAATAAAAAAAGAAGGGATTGGAAATAATCCCAATCCCCCTCTTATAATCTTAAGTAAAGGAATAACTAGTTTTCAATATGGCAATCGGTAGCCTGGAGCTTTTTTACGGCTTCAATAATAGTCTGTTTTTCTTCATCTCCCCAAGATCCCTCGGTGCTTTCTATGAGTTGTCCTTTGCAGTTTATTACATAGGTCGAGGGGTATCCTGAAGTTCCCAGTTGAGAAATAAGTTTTCTAGAGCTGTCTTTTAAAACGGGATGATTTGGATTGTGTTTTTGAATCCAGGTCGCATAGGAAGCATTATCACGATCGACTCCCACATCAAGAACCTGAACTCTAGGATCACTCGCAAACATAGTCGCTAGATCATTCACTTTAGGGGCATTTTGATTGCAGTAAGGGCAATTCAAGAAATAGGCTTCAACCACAAAGATGCCCTCTGGGTGGTCGGTCATTTTATAAACGCCCCCTTCTCCATTCATAATAGGTAGTTCTACGGGGCTGACTGCAAATAAATCCATTGTGTAAAAACTGCAAACCAATAACGCTAGCGTGAATATAGCTTTCATAGTTCTTTCTCCCTTGGGTTGATTCTAATTGAGGTGTTTGAGGTTAATTAGGATGCTAAGTATTAGAGTGGCACAATCTCACTTAAGTATATAGGGTTTAGCTGTCTTTATCATGATCTCCTGTTAAGAGCTGTTCTAACGCTCTGTGAACAGCAGTTCTCGATGAGCCACAGCGCATGGTAAAAATCGGAGTCATTCAAGAATTTACGAAAAGGTTTTTCTGGTACTTCTCAATTAGCCTTAAAATTTATTCACCGAGAATCGCTGGGGATAGATACTTGAATAGAGTTCATGGTCAGTTCGAAAGCGTCGGGGTGGGAAGAGCACATTCTTTACTCATTATTTTTAGGAGATGAATAATTCCACCCAATAAGATTATTACTCCCCAGGTGGGAATGCTTAATGCCTCAAGAGTATTATTAAAGCTCTTTCCAACAACTCCTTCAGTTGTTAAAGCAATTAATACAAAGCTTGTCAGCCCGTACACCAACAAAACCTTGCTATTTTTATATCGATGAGTTCCCTGAGTGATTAAAACGCAAAATGCAGGCACATAAAAAATAAAATAATGAACTCTCGTACTTGGGTTTAAGAAAGTCATCAAGGCAAGCCCCAAAGCCCACAGAGCAACTAAATACTCTCGACTGTTTTTTCGTTGCACATAAGTCACATAAAAAAAATAGGTTGAAATCAATAAAATCATTCCCTTGGTAAGAACTGAAAAAGTATCTTCCGTCATCTTGAGCACAGTTGCAATTCGAGCAACTAATGACGGAAAACATAAAATATCTACGACGCCCACCAGGGAGTTATCTTTTTGATAGGTTGAGATATTAGCAATCAGGCCTCGATACATTTCAACTCCATCATTCAAACCTAAAAGAATCATTGGAAATCCAATAAAAAATACAAAGCTTATCAATAAAAATACTTTGACTCGAGTTGGCTTTTTAATCAAATAATAGCCCCACATGAAAACGGGAAAAATCTTAATAACTGAAGCTAAAGATACAAGGCTCGCCCCTAACAACTCAGCGACTTTTGATTTTTGAGCCATTAGCACTTCACCCAACATGAGCATGGCACATAAAATCAGCTGGATATTGTTGCTTTGAAAATTATTGTGAATTGGATTAATTGTAAAAGCAAAGAGTAGTAACCACCACCATTTTTGTCGGGACTGAAATAGATTGGGCATAAGCTTCAGTAAACATGTCCAGAAAATAACATAGCTTAGCGTTTGAGGTATTAACCAAACTAATGTTCCATATTGCTTGGGAACAAAAGCCATGGGTCGAACTAACCAAATAAAAATAGGACCGTAGAAAAACCTTCCGGCATCACCTTTGAAATCATTGTAAACAGCAATCGGATTAGTCCCGGCCAACTCAGCAACTTTATAAATAGTCTTTAAATCCAAAAAATATTTCACTCCAATAATCCAACAGGGAATTAAAAGAAGACCTAAAAAAAAATAGTGGAAGCTCGCTACTCTTCCTAAAACGTTACGTATCATCCTGTAAATTTTCCACAAATAAAGTTTCCTTGATACTTACGAAAAGTTTGTCGACAAAAGTCTAGTACTACCAGGGCTATCCCCAAAAAAGGAAGACCACGAAATGCCAGCCAGTAATTTAAAGGCCTACCAATAATATCTGGAGTACATAGGCAGTAAAATACAACGTAGCAGATTAAACTTATGACTGTAAAACGCTCTCGACGTTCGAAAGCGTCTGCCACTATACAACTCAACAAAGGAAGATAAAACAATCCCATGTTGTACCAACTGACCGGTACAAGCATGGGGACTAAAGCCAATGAGATAACAAACATTTTATCTTGAAACCCCCTATCGCTATCCGCATTCCGTAGAAAAAAACTTTTACTATAAAAAACTAAAATTATGATTCCCGAGAAAACTAATGACGCATTAAAGACTTGGTTTTTATTGAAATGAAGCAGCTCGGCTATCCTCATCGCTGTTGCAGGAATATTTTGAAAAACATGAGAATCGTAGGGCCAATGATTACCAAAATGACTTAGAACAAAATGCTGATTTGAGACAATCTCAAACCCTCGAGTATAACCATAAATAACCATAGGGAGCCCAAACATCAGGCCACACGTTAATAGAATTGTTGTGAAAACGAGTTTCCAATCTCTTCTCCACGCAAAATAACAAAGAACAATAACAGGATAAACTTTAAATGAAATAGAGATAGCCATTAGGGCTGATGCCAACGCCCAGGATTTATCAGCAATTTTATAGGCGGCTATGCACAAAACCAGCAAAATCAATCCGATGTTTGCATTCATTAGAGCGTCATTAAAAGAATAGGTTGAGAGCAGAATAAGAACGCCTAGAAAACCAAATGATGTACTGATTGAGGAAGATGGCCTAGCCAGCCTCAGACTAAAGGTGAGAACAAAAAAATAGCAAAAGAAAAACAAAACAAGGAAACTCCACCTTCCTAGCTCGGGGCCCATAGCGGCGAATGGTATAAAGGCTAAAGCAAAAAAATAGGGATAGTAGTACCCTCCAGGGGAATTCCTATTTAAATCGTACAGATGGGAAACATCCCCATTTAAAACGCGTAACGCCGCTGTTTCATAGACGGGATAATCAATAAAATTTTTATTAACATGTATTACGCCCCCCCCCCCCCCCACTAACACAACGAGTAATGCAACGAAGGATCCTTTAGCGAAGCGGTTTTTCATATAAGATTCCCCCCCTCTTTTGAGTCTTGTTTCTATCAAAAGATAGGAAACTAGCCAATTCAAAGTAAGTATCTACCTTATAAAAAAGAGCCTTTAGCTGGAGGCGCAAGTCAAAACTTGATACAATATTTAAGTTGTACCTCTCTTCGAAAGACTCCTTGCAGTAAGTTAGATATTCCATGAAACTAAAGAACCTTTCAACACTGCTGTTAGTATTTTTTTATTTGCTCTTATCCTGAATGAAACCGCTTGTTTTGAAGATTCTGTTTTACATCAGACATTCGATCCCGAAACTGCGGGAGCCGTGGTGATTGATGGAGGAGATCGCGATGATCACGGCTATGCTACGAGTGGCCCAGATAACTTATTAGGAACCGCTGATGATGTTAACTGGCAAGGATGGCTTTTTATAGAACAGATGATTGAGTTTGCTATAAATGGGAATCTAAATCACGCACCCAAAGATATTTTGGTGGTAGGCGCATCATCCACAGCATTAAGCGCTATTCAAAGCGCAGCGGTAGTTCAAGGGCTTTCTACTACAGTTAGAACAGGAGCTGCTCTTTCCAGTGAAAACTTAAATGACTATAAAGTTCTTTATGTTCCAAGTGACCTAAACACCGGAGGCGGCGTTTCGTCTTCCGATCTTTCGATTTTAAAACAAAGAAAGATCGATATTCAAAACTTTATAAACAATGGTGGAAGCGCAGTCGCATTGACTGAAGAGGCGACTCCCGAGCCCTATGCATGGTTGGAATTGCCACTTCTGTTCGTGATTGCTGACGCTGGAAATGGAATGCAACCCTTACATAAAACTCAAGCAGCAATAAATGCCGGATTCACAATTTCCGATGCCGAACTTTCCAACGGGGTCCCTTATCATAACACTTTTATCGGACCTCCGGATTTCAATGGGCTAGTTCCTTTTGTGAGAGACGCTAGTGACAGAATTATTACTCTAGGCTTCTCGTCTTTATTACGTTGAGATCCCCTAAATAAAGCCATTTATAATACAGCGACTCTCGAAAACTGGAATAGGACCTTTTGCAATGTTTTTGTTTCAAGGTCTGTAATTTCTTCTTCTTGAATTCAGAGTGAATCATATATCGAGTTAATTTTTAATGGCGTGACTTTCCATCTTGCCAAATCTGTAAACGCTCAAGAAAAGACCAGCACATAGAATAAGCATCCCCATCGCTGGAATACGTATTTTTTGAAGGGCATGGCTTGCTGTTCGACCAATCATACCATCTACTACAACCATGATGATTAAGGCCCCACCCCACATAAGGATTTTTTCACAAACGGAATTAGGCAAGCGATCCAATAGTTCAAACCCTGCAGCTACACCAGGAACTAAAAATACAAGATAGTGCCCAAGAGAACTGGGGTTAATAAAGACCATTAGGCCAATGGTTAAGGTCCAAAGGGCATTTTGAAAAATAGGATTGGCAATCTTTTTTCCTGATTTCCACACATAGAAAAAAAACAATGATCCAATTGAGACAAATAAACTATTGGCAAGCAAAGGAAACCAAGGGCCTTCTACTATTCGGTCAGGAAGCAGACTTGCCACAAGGCTATGCAGACATTGTAAGTTTGTGCTCTCAATAAACGAGTTGTGCTGCTGGTACTTTCCTAACGAGGAGTAAAAAACCTGATAAGTCGCTAAACCGTCATTCCAACCAAAAACTAAAAGAGGGAGGGCAAAGGACAGCATCATTCCTATTACCAAACCCCATCGCACCGCCCACGATTTACCTAGAAAATAATAGACAATAACAAACCATGGAAACACCTTGATACAACCCAAAAAAGGAATTATCAGCCCTGCGAGGATCTGTTTGCCTGTGGAGGGCTTAGTGCTGAGACTTTCAGCCACCATTAAGAACGCAAGGATCATCATTTGGATATTATTGCTCTGAAAATTAAGATGAATGGGATTAATACTACTTGCGAAAACCAGTAGCCACGCCACCTGATTTTTTCTAAGCACATCAAAATGTTTTAATAAAAAGTTCCAAAACACAACAAAAGCTATAGTCTGCAAAAAAACCCAAAAATACTTTGCAGATTTAAAGTTAAACCATGCTAGCGGCCTAGCAATCACCAAGGTCAGAGGCCCATAATAAAACCTTGGACCATTTTGATACATAAGGTCAGCACTGTAAGCATGAACCGGACTAGATGCACTCACCTGAATTGCTCGATAAAATACTGGGAAATCAACCTCGTACTTTATAGCGATTACAACACCAGCTCCCCATAGCGTTACTAATAATAGCCACTGATAAAGTTTAAGCTTCCACATACCTAGCACTTAAGAGGTCAGACTGAGTAGAATCAGCTAAACTACCTTGGAGAAAATCAAAACCCATAAGGATACATAGAAGAACACCCCACAGATGCTGTCCAAAATTCAAAGCCATGATAGACCACTCTCGGCCTACTATGGCCATCACAAAAAGATGAACAATCACAAACCGTAGCCACCAAAGATTCACACCAAGCTTTGACAGTTTTCTATTTACCAAAAGATTATTGATCCATAAAAGTGGCAAGAGCATGGCCATATAATAGTGGTCATGGACTAGGTTTGACCAAGTTAAGTGAATGAAAAACCCTGCCACAAAAACCAATCCCAAAAACTTATCTGAGCGCCGAAATCTCCGCAAAATCCACACCAAAAACCCGCCGGATATAGCAGCAAATCCGAGCACAAACCAAATAACAAACGGACTCTGTCTACCGAAAAGATGGTAGGCTACACACAAGGCCGATTGGTTATTGTATTTACAATAAGGATCGGCTGCGACAGAGGAAAGCGTATGAAACCAATCTTGATATACAGCAAAGGCCCCCATTTTTCCTAAGGCTAGAAAAGGAAGGAAAACACCAAAACAAACCACCCCTAAAACCCATCCCATCACGGCTTTTCGGTCTTTTAAAAGTAAAAAAAGCAGAACTGGAAATCCATATGGCGGCTTGATACAGAAAGCGAAAGAGCTTAGAAAGCCAGCTAAAAATGAGCGTTGATTTTGAAGTAAATAAAAACCGCCTAAGCAAGAAAGTAATAAAACTGACGTCCAATTCGCTTGGATTCCATTCATTGAAATTGGATCAACTAGCATTATCAATGTTAGTGACTGTGCGGCTACTGAGAGAGGGAGTTTAGGAAAGGCTTTGGCATAAACCCTCTTACACAGTAGCCAAAGTCCTAAAAAGAAAAAGACATTTAAAAAAGCCCATACAGATCTCATTACTATTTCTGACAGGTAAGCGCCAGGCAACCACAGAATAGCCGCCAAGGGGCCCGCAGTATAGTGCCCCCCCCCCACACCTCTTGAAGAGGTATAAATATCAAAATACGAGTTTGAAAGCGTTTTGGCTGCTGTGTGATAAATGGGGATATCAACCCCAATGGTAAGCCCTTTAAACAAGCTAACTAAAACCACTGTTACAAGAAGAACCCAATAAAACGGGGAGGAAAGCAGTTTCAACATCTTTTGTTCCATAAAACAACCATTATACAAATCTTTTAGGTTTTCAATCACAAACCCCCTGACGTTTAGGGCTTACTATATCTTTACACTAAGGGTTTTTATCTTTTTTTGAGGAATAGGTTTGGAATAGAATAAAATTCAAGCCGCTTTTAATCGCTTAAGTCCATCAGCAATCAAAAGGCGCATGAGAACCTGATAAGGGATTCCTTTTTTGTCTGCTATTTTCTTTAATTCCTTAATCAGATCTTCCTCAAGTGCAATGCTTGTAGGTTTTCTTCTAGCACCTTGAAGGCGTCTCATGCCAGAAATAATGGCTTTGGAATTAAATTCAATTTTGTCATATTCTTTTAGTCGTTTTGCGTACTTCTTCATATAATTTTCTCTCCTTTCGACTAGTATGCTAGCCACAAAATGAACTCGAATTGACCCACAAGGACACTATAGTACACTATACTGTGAGAAACAATAGAGGGCGTTAATATCTCAAATGATAGAGGGTAATGAGTTCCGCTGTTCCCGATCGAAAAGCGAGATACCTAGCAATTCCTCGAGATTCGTAATGCGTTGGCTGATACAGGTTTCTTCCTCAATCTTATAGAGAATGCGATAGTCCCCAGTCCTCGTATAGGCAACATTAGGGAATGAGAACCTTTGAGATACGGTAAAAGACAATTAAAACGATTGGTTGTAAGTATGTCTTTCCATAGCAGAGAAGGGTCGATGGTTTAGGGAAACTTTCTGTCGCGACTTTATTAAAATATCCGATAAGACTTTAGGAGGTTCAAGTGTTTTTGAACACCGTATTATTGTCTTTAATCGTCTTTGTTCGCTACCTATGTTTTGCTGGAGGCCTCTACTATCTTTGCTATGTCTGGAAGAGGTCTGCGTGGCAGTCCAAGAGAATTGCCACTGAACCTCCAAGCCTTAAGGTGATGAGACATGAGTTTAAGTACTCAGTCATTAGCTCTGTAATCTTTGGGTTCATGGGGGCTTGGATGTATGACCTGTGGCAAAAGGGAAATACTTTAATCTATCTCGATTTTTCAAAATACGGTTTAGCCTATGCTGTTTTTAGTCTGTTTGTCATGATGCTTATTCACGACACCTATTTTTACTGGACCCATCGATTGCTTCATATTCCCTGGTTCTATAAAAAAATGCATCGGGTTCATCATAGCTCTCCCAATCCTTCACCTTGGGCAGCATTCTGTTTTCACCCCATTGAGGCGTTTATCGAATCTTTTTATATGCCGATCATTGTGTTTACCGTTCCAGCTCATCCAGCTGTAGTTATAATTTTTTTAATGTTAATGACCGTTCTCGGAGTGATCAATCACTTAGGCTATGAATTATATCCTGCAGTTTTTCATAGAAATAAGTTCTTACAGGGAATTATCAGTGCAACTAACCATTCAGTTCATCATCGATTTAATCGATTTAATTATGCTCTCTATTTTACTTGGTGGGATGATTTAATGAGGACTCGTTATTTACTAGATAAAACAGTCCTTAGAAAAGCAGGAAAAGTCGGCATTGACTCCGAGCTCCATGACTTGACTGGGCTTACACCCGTAACGGAAGACGGTAATTCCTTTGAGTCCAAGTTTCCAAGCCTTCATATAGAGTTTTGAAATTCCCTCTTGTGAAAAATCATGGGGGAGATTGATTGTTTTAGAAACTGCATTGTCACAATAAGACTGAAACGCATGTTGTATCTTTAAATGTTGTTCTGGCTTTATCTCTAGAGCCGTTGCAAACAGTTCTTTTGTCGTTTTATTTATCTCTTGAATGTCTTTTAAAATCCCCTTTTTTACTAGCTGTGAAATTATATTTTCTGAGATTTGATGGGTTTTTGAGTACTTAAGAAATAGCGGATTAATCTCTTCGAGAGTCTGTCCGCCTAAGACCTGTTTTCGTGAAAGTGCCAAAGCAAATAGGGGTTCAATACTTGGTGAGGTTTCAGCCAAGATACTAATAGTTCCTGTGGGGGCGATTGAAGTACAGGTCGCATTTCTTAATCTCTTTTGGGCTCTTCCGTAAAGGCTCTTTTCCCAGTTGGGAAATACCCCTCGTTCTTTGGCTAGTTCCTCAGAGGTTTCGTGTGCTGTCTCCTGGATAAATTTCATCACTTGAGTTGCAGTGTTCACTGCTTTATCTGAATTATAGGGAATATTGAGCTGGATTAACATCTCGTGAAAACCCATGACCCCTAAGCCCACCTTACGATTGCCTCTCACTTGCTTCTCTATTTTTTCATCTGGAAAACTATTAATTTCAATTACGTTATCTAAAAAACGCATGGAGATCTGGATTGTTTTTTTAAGATTGTCCCATAGAATTTCAGGCCTAGAAGTAGGGCTTACCATATGACTTAAATTAATAGATCCTAAGTTACAGGCTTCATAAGGAAGTAGAGGAACCTCTCCACAGGGATTGGTGGCCTCGATTTCACCTACTTCTGGAGTGGGATTGTTGCGTTGAATATTGTCGATAAAAATAAGTCCGGGATCACCCGTAGACCAAGCCCCATTAATAATTTCATTAAAGAGTTCTTGGGCTTGAATTTCTTTCACGATCTTATTTGAATAGGGATTTTTAAGTTTAAATTTCTTATTTTCTTGAACTGCGTTCATGAATTCATCAGTTATTGCAATAGAGAGATTAAAATTGGTAAAGCCACCTTCACGTTTTGCATGAATAAAATCTAAAATATCAGGGTGATCAATTTTTAAAATGCCCATATTGGCTCCGCGCCGTTTTCCGGAAACGGACGCGCAGACCT
>SXPJ01000071.1 GCA_005776395.1 Bdellovibrionales bacterium
CTCTGCCTTACCACTTGGCTATGGCGCCATGGAAACAAAAGTTGTAGCCCTTTTTGAGTTTAGACGCAACGCTTTGTATCACTCGGGCCAATTTAACAGAACGCTACGGCGCATCAACACGAGAAAATTAGGAGTTTTTGGGATTTAACGATAAAATAATCAGTGGGAAGTTCTCTTTTCAGAGGACCTCTTTCCTCATTTCTTAATTAAAAAAGGAAAAATCATGTCGGCTAGTTTGGTTCGTCTCAATCGAGTTGGGCTCAGATACGCGACTGATCGCTATGCTCTACAGAGTGTCTCTTTTGACCTTCAACGTGGAGAGTTCGCCTATATCACTGGAAATAATGGAGCTGGTAAAACCACCCTTCTAAAGATGCTCTTTGCGATGGAGAAGGCCTCAGAAGGTAACATTATTGTAAATAATCGTGACCTTTCTTTGTTGCCCAAAGGGAAAATGTTTCAATACCGTCGTGAAGTGGGTTTTGTATTTCAGGATTTTAAACTTCTTCCGGATCTCACAGTTTATGACAATGTGAGTTTGCCATTAGAGATTAGAAAAATGACCCCTTCTGAGGTTGATTATCGAGTCCGGGGTGTCCTATCGCTAGTCGGATTGGCCGACAGGGCTCGTGATTATCCTCTGACCTTATCCGGCGGTGAGCAACAGCGAGTAGCTATTGCTCGATCTATTATTGGTAAACCCTTTCTTCTTTTAGCTGATGAACCTACAGGAAACTTAGATTCTGAAACGGCAAGAGATATCATGCAGCTATTTTTAGAAATAAATGAAATGGGAACCACAGTTCTCATTGCAACTCATGATAAAGCTTTGATGGAAGAATATCCCTCAAGAGTTATTTCTCTCAATAAAGGAAGAGTTATTTCTGATCACCGAATGGACGTGTGACCGATGAGCAAATACAAAGGCTTTCGTTACAGCTTCTCTGATTTTAAGAGGCAACCCTGGTTACACTTCGTAAGTATTATGACGATTTCTGTAGCCCTGGTGATTATTGGCTGCTTTTTCTTGTGTTATCGAAACTTCGAGAAGCTTGCTGAAAAGACCAGCCCCCAAATCTCTGGAACTGCTTATCTGAAAGAGGAGTTAACTCAGATACAAATTCAGGCTCTTCGCGATAGAATTTTAGGACTTGAGAATGTTCAAAAGGTGTCCTTTAAGTCGAAAAGTAATGTAGTAGAAGAACTTCAGGCCTTTCTTGGTTCGTCTGGAGGATCCTATCTGCCCGGAAGTGAACTTTTTCCTGATGTGTTGGAATTGGAAGTTAAAAAGGATATTTCGCCTGAAAAAATTCAAATTATAAAAGGGATTGTTTCTCGATTTCCAGAGGTGGCAGAAGTTGATTTCTCTGATGACTGGTTGGCGCAGTATAAAAAAATTAGCCAAATCGTCAAAATTATCGGGCTCATTATAATGGGATTCATGATTGTGGGATGTAGTTTCCTCATTGCAAACTTTATGGGAATGAGACACCAATCCAGAAGAAATGAAATTGAAATAGTGAACCTTATTGGCGCGGATCGAAATTTTATTATTACTCCATATATTTGGGAGGGGGTTATTGAAGGGATTGCCGGATCTTCAATCGCTATTACGGTATTATTTTCTGTGAAAATATTTTTCTCAAGCTTGATATCTGCCCACTGGTCGACATTTCTTGGAATGCCTCATTGGAGTTTTTTGTCTTTTGCTCAAATCCTAGTTATCTACGCTATTGGAATTACCATGGCTCTTCTCGGAGGGGTTACGGTGTTCCTTCGTTTTCAAGAAGATACCTTGTAATGAACAAGAGACTTTATATTTGGATTGTGAATAGTTTCTTTATTGGATCCTCTTCTTTGTGTCTAGCTGTCCCTCCTGTTTTCTCTGAGCCCCAAACTCCTGAAAGAGCCAAACAGCTTAAAGAGTTCATTCAAAAGGAAAAACCTCATTTTGAAATCAGAGAATCTCGAAGAAAAGATATTCTGGGTGATCTTGATAGACTTAATGAAGAGCAAAATAAAGTTCGCGAAAGGGTTAGCTCCCTTGCTTTGAGTCAAACTGAAATGTCAATGGCCCTTGAAAACCTGTCCCTTGAGTATAATCGTCAAAAAGAGCTAGAGCAGTTGCATCGAAGACGGATGTATCTTCTTCTAAAGATTGCCTATCGAATTAAAAAAGAAGGAATGTTGAGGTTTGTTTTTACGGGGCAGGATTTAAGCCAGCTAACTGCAAGAGTGCGAGTTCTCTATCGAACTCTGAGATCCCATACTACAGCTACAAAGCAGTTAAAAGAACGGGCTAATCGACTTGAGGAGAGTGAGAAAAAAATGAGTGAGGCCAAGAGAGAACAGCAGATCTCATTAGAGGAACTTAAAGGACAAGAGACTCTTCTTAATCAAATTTTGTCTCAGAAAAAACAGATTTTGGCTCAAATCAATAAAAAGCAGAACTCCTATCAAGTTGCTCTTAAGGAATACAAACGGCTATCTGCCAAACTGAATTCAATTTTTAATCAATTTAAGATACCTGAAGATGATACTGTTCCAATGGAATCTAAAAAGAGTTCGTTTGTTATTCCCGTAGTTGGAAGAATCACTCAAGGATTTGGTAAGTCAGTTAATCAAAAGTTTGGAACTGTAATTTATCATAAGGGCTTGGAGATTGAAGCCGAACATAATTCTCCTGTAAGTGCCGTTGCTACTGGAATTGTGGAGTACTCGGGTTGGGTTCGGGGCTTAGGTAATGTGGCTATTCTCCATCATGGTTCAGGTCTTTATACGTTGAATGCACACCTATTTAAGATCTCTAAAAGTGTTGGTTCCCGAGTTGAACAAGGTGAGATCATTGGTACCGTGGGTGACACTGGAACTAATGAGAAGCCCAGTCTCTATTTTGAAGTCAGAGAAAAAGGTAAGGCTGTTAATCCCATTGCCTACTTCGCTCCTGAGACCTTTACCTACCTAAATTAATTAACGCGGGCGCAGCCCGTGGTTGTTCAGTTCATGTGGTTTGGGTATCTCCACTTTTTGCGATTTCACGCTCGGTACGCAGCCAACTACCCAACCCTCTTGTGTGGTTTTACGCTGAACGAGATACCTTCCCCCAGGTCCGTAGATTCCGACGGTAGGAGCCATGGAAACCATATTGGAAAACGCTACATACACGTTGCGGTCCTTACGCTGTTTGTAATCGATGCCGGAAAGAAATCCCTCCGGCATTTTCATCGGATAGCGGCTCAAGCTGGATTCGCGGTTGGGGTGGTTGAGATACTTCGCGGTGTTCTGAAAGAACTCCTTCGGAGTCCACTTGTATGTGAATCCCTCCTCCGAGTCCTCTTTCTCGAGCCAGTGGGCGCTCACGGCTAGAAGATCGACGTTAGCCCCACGGTATTTCTCTATCAGATGGGCAGGCGCCCTCAATGAAATCTCCTTAATTTTTTCCACCAGTGCGAGAATTTTTTCTCTTTCCTTTGGCGTGGGATTCTTTTCATAGGCCTCGATGGCGAGATTCATTTCTTTGAGCGACTTGTTTTCTTCGTCGTTGATGTCGGCGGTATCGTAAATATCGGCGCATATGGCGATACCCACCGTGCCCAAACTTACGGAGCTCGCATCGAACGTAGTCGCACTATTGCCAGCGGTGATGTATTTGCTCTCGTTCGCGAATTTCGTATTCACCAGATTGACCTTGCGATGTTTCGCTTTCACGCGGCCGTCGGGCCCAATAACCAGCGCAGAGTTGTAAAGCTTTCCCTCGTCATCTCCCGTGCCCTTCTCTAGAAATCCAAATTGGATGAATGCTTTGCGATCCTTGGCCACTTTGGCAAATTGCTCGAAGGGATCCGTTACTGGAATTTGGTGCAAAGGTGGTGCGCGATACGCGTAGGGCGATGCCTCTTTCACATCGTTGAAGTCGTCCTTATCAACGGGATTGGGTGTTAGAATGAGTTCGGGAAGGACATAAAGCATGGCGTCCGGTGCATCTTTGAGAGATTTCACCGCGTTATCGGCAAGAGTCTTCATTTTCTCGGCGGGCTGGGTTCCGGTGTAGCTCAAATTACCGCTGTATACTGAGACGGGGACCGTGTCCAGCTCACATCCTTTGGGTTCGGCTAGACCGAGGCAGAGGAAGAAAGTCATTCCGAAAACTAGGACAGTGAAGCTTTTCATAGCGCAGAATTACCTCCGACTATTGTTGTTAGCAAGAGCTTCTATAGTAGTATAATTCAAATACAAAAAATGGGATAAAATGGAACAGGGTGATAAGCATGAGACAAATATATTTTTATAGTGTTTTGTGGAGTTTGTGGATTGTTACAGTGGGTGGGGCTGCAGAGCCTAATAAGGATCATCAACCTAACCAAGTACAAAATAGACCTATTGAAGAACCACGTACCCAGTTGTGTTGGCATCGAGATCTTGCGAGGCTTCATGATAATCTTATTAAGCCTGGGGGTGAAAACGATATAAAAAATGACACTCTGAAACATGAAAAAAAAGAGTATGCGTTTAAAGAAAGTTATCAACCCGCCAATTCTCCAAGCAGGCTTGTCGTTTATAAATCAAAGGATTGCGACCTAGTTTTTGCGTTTAAGGGAACTGATATTTCAAAGGTAGAGGACATAATACACGATGTAAATTTTTTACCCAAAAAAGGGGGAGTTTATCATGATGGATTTAAGCAGGCTGCAGAAATTTATGCTGAATATGTTTTGAATGAAATTAAAAAACTTCCCATAGAATGTGTAGCTCCTAAAATAACTTTTACAGGGCATAGTTTGGGGGGTGCAATAGCCTATCTTATGGCCAATGCTAATCTCAATCAAGAATTGAGAAAAAAACTTGAGTCATTTAGACCTAGACCGGAACTGGTTTTATTTGGTACGCCAAGAGTAGCTATACAAAACAGCGGTAAAACTGGGCTAATAAACAATATAATAAATCCAAACGGCATTCAAACTCCGCCAATAGATAATAGTAAGGCTATTCATTATTATATTGAGAATGATCCTGTTCCTGTTATGGCACTAAATCCTCCATTTCAAGATTTAACAGATATCAATTTTGGACTTGAAACAATTCCCGTCGATGAAAAAGTTTTCCAGGCTGGAACTCAAGTGGCACAAAATCATCTCCCTTTTAATTATCTAAAAAGAATGGAGGAAGCATGTAATAAAAATATTGGACTAAGTAAAACTACAGAATTTAACTACAGTCCATTGAAAGCTGCAAATGATACTTTAAGTAGGTATTCAAGAGCGGGTCTAGATAAGGTTATTGAAAATGTTCAAGCGGCTGCTGATAAAATAAAAGAGGGGGCTGAAATTGCTCAAGAGGCAGCCAAAGGAGCAGCTAAAGTCGTAGTTGCTAAAGCAAAAGAGGGGGCTGAAACTACTCAACAGGGAATCAAAGGAGTACTTGTTGGAACCGATCACGCAGGAAATCCTAATGCTTGGGGTTTAAAAGATGGTGAAAGTTTTGCTGTAATAGAGGCCTGTAATGTTTCCTCTTTTTTCTATTCAAAAACTCGTAATGGGAGAGATCGTTATTGTGACGGAACACAGGGGTATAACCAGAAAGCAATAGACTATTGTGAAAACAAGTGTGGAACTGAACAGAAAAATTGTTCTTTGGGTTGTCGTCATCACTTTAGTATGTTCTGCATAGGTAATAGAGCCTGTCCTGGGGACAAGCTTTCAGGAGAATAGTGACGATAGAGTTTAGTTAGTTACGTTGCTAAATGAAAGATGTGATTAGATTAAGATCTTTGAAACATTAAATGTTTCCTTAGAAACCTCTTCAAGAATCTCTAATGCACCGGCTACAATGCCTTCGGCATCTAAATGATGCAGATGAAAAATGTCGGTGGTAGTTCCTGATTTTGAAGTTTTTCTAACGGCTAAACATTTTTGTTTCGTTCCTACGATTGAGCCGATGTTATCCAAAAGCCCAGGTTCTCCATCGTGAACAGATAGCACTGGAACTCTTCCCCCTTGAAGAGAGAGCCAAGCACTTTGAGTGGAAACCTCTGAACTGGATGCTAAATAAAGATCTCCTGAAATTCCGAGTCCATTTTTTAGGTGGTCATAGTTTGCAGCATCAGCGAAGTTGCTAAGTAATAGGTCGGAGCTCGTGACGACAAACACATTGGCGTAGATTCCTTTTTCATAGAGCTGGTCAGAGGCTTTTATGGCCTCTGCTACAAGTGCCCCCATGGCGAAAATATGTACTACATTGTCACCTGGAGTATAGTCATCGTAGCCACGGTAGTCGATTAAGGCATAAGCCCCTTTTAGAGTGTCTTGTCTAATGACCTCTAAGATTTCAACGTCCGACTGTTCGATAAAACGCTTTTGGCGTTTTAGGCGATCTAAGAAATCTTTTTGAACCAAGCCTTTAGTCACGCAGCGGATCAAAAGAGATTCTCTGTTGGAATTGTCTTTAGTGAAGTGCCGTCTTAGGCCATCAGCTAAAATCCATTCAAGCTCTTTGGCAAAAGCAGGTTCCCAGGTCACACAATTAGGGATTTGAAAATCTGATTTCCAAGAGTGTTGTGCCCCTTCGGGGGCTAAGGTGATCCCGCTGGGGGTTCCAATAGTTGCGAATGAAGAGTGCCAATACAAGTTGTAGTAGAACTGATCATGCGCACGTTTGATAAAGAAATCATAAATAGTCATCGCAGGGAAAAAGGGAATCCCTGTGAAGCAATAAAACTTTCCGATAGATCCGGCGGCTGACATGCAATTGCCTTCTGCGATTTCGAATCGAATATGGCCCGTTCTCACGTCAGTATGAGGCATGATATCTGGGGCCTTTTCATCCTTCGCACCATATTCTGCCTCGAAATCTCTTTGGCCTACATCGCCATAGAGTTTTCCATTCATATTAGGACTGGTGTTTGTAGAGCTTCCTACATCGGGGGCCATAGTAAGAAAAAATCTAGCGACCTGTCCCCAGCCTTTGCCTAGATTGTCATTTTTGCTTCCTCTATCCCCTCGGGCAAGTCTGTCCAGTTTTGCAGCAATCTGACCCCACATCCACTGTGTATGGGCTACAGGATTAAACTTTAATGCTGAGATATCAAAGTCAACGGGCCATTCAATCGTTTGAGCCTCTTCTAACCACCTCTCTTTTCGCTCTGCTACTTCACCCAGTATTTGATCGATTCCTGATAGGAGTTTTTGTCTTCGATCTGAAAGATAGATCTCCTCAGTGGAACTCTCAGGAAAATCTTCAAATGGCTCTTCGAAAGAGGTGCCGAATGTGGATGCAAGATCTCTAAGTTCTTGCTCCTCTGGCATGGCTGAGTGATTTCCTGAGTGAGCTTGGAAGGAAAGCCCTTTTCCTTTAATCGTGTAAGCTACGATTAGAGTGGGGCGTGTTCGATCTTTTTTTGCTGCTTTAAAAGCTTCTACAAGTGATTCGAGATCATGCCCTGCTAAGTTATTAAAGGCTTCCTGAACCTCTTTATCAGAATAGGATTTGAGCCAACTTTTAAGTTTGCTAGATTTTTCACTTAAAACTTTTCGAGTGAGTTCCGGGCGATTGGCCGCAAGTACTGCCTGGAATTCGAAATCGGTAAACTCCTCATCGAGAACGCGTCTAAACTCTTCGCCCCCTGGCTTTTTAAAGAGTTTCTCTCGTAATTTTCCGTGCTTTAACTTAATTCCTTCCCAACCATTGGCTTTGGCTAAATGAACGATTCGATCGGCATCACTTCCACCAAGGGCCTTTTCATTTAGAACACGTGTGCCGTCGAGATTTTGTCGATTGTAATCAACAATCCAAATTAAATTTCCGAGCTGTCTTTCACCTGCATCTGGCATAGCTTCGTGAAGAGATCCTTCTCGAAACTCTGAGTCTCCCATTAGACACCAGAAAGTAGGATCTTCATTTAGTTCAAATTTATGATCTTTAGCAAAGTGATATCCCAAAGAGGTATAGAGGGCGTTTACTGGAGGGATCCCTACAGATCCGGAAGGAAAATATCTGAAATTATCTGGATCCGATTCAGCATGATAAGACTGAAAAACGGGTTCTCCCTCATGAGAATAGTGCCGCAAATGGTGCATGGCTAGTTTTCGTTGGTCTTTGGAAAAGAGTTCGTTATTTTCGTTTCTAAAATTATGAAGCAAGCAATTAAAAGCGTGGTCCATTGGGGAGATATGGGGCTTAAAAGCAAAATAATCCTCGGGTTCTCTCATCACTAAGTGAATGGCCGCTAAAATATGTTGTGATGAAGCGCAAGCACTCGGATGGCCTCCGACTTTGGGTTCCCCTTTTTCTATATTAGGTCGGTTATTTGCGATGTCGATCATTCTTAGCGCCATGAAATAGGCCCGATCGCAAATTTTATTTAGAACTGAATAGTCTAGAGATCTCGGAGTGGATTTTTCAGGTGTGATTTTTTTCTTGTCTTTTTTCATGGCGTACCTATGTAGCTTAATCGGATAACTTTCTTAATTTGCAGTACTTTAGCTGCATTTTTATGGCTTAAAAAGTGAAACTTTTACTCTAGTGATCTACGGGTTCCTCTTTTATTAAAAACTGGCTGCATTCTCGGGAGAAGCCAAATTGAGATAGATCAGTAATTCTATCAATATAGAGCTTTCCAATCAGGTGATCGCATTCATGCTGAATGACAGTAGCTGCGAAGCCCTCGGCCTCAAAATCTATTTTTTGCCCTTTGGCATCCAGGCCTGTAACCGAAATTTTATTGGGTCGATTAACTTTACCTCTAAGGCCTGGAAGACTTAAACAGCCTTCCCAACAGGAGGCGGTTTCCTCGGTGAGCGGTTTAATCTCAGGGTTAATTAATACTCTAAGATAAGGTTTAGCTTCAGGTTCAAAGTCCCAAACCATAACGACAATTTGAAGGCTTTCATGAATTTGAGGAGCGGCTAACCCTCTTCCATCATATTCAAACATTGTTTCAATCATGTCCTGAATCAATGTTTGAATCTCGGGCTTTGAGATATCTTTTTCCGGAACCTGTTTTGCGACCTGCCGCAAAACCGGATGCCCCATGACAGCTACTTTTCTGATGGCCATATCAAGCGCTCCTAAAGAGAAAGTTTAAATCGATCAAACTCAGATAAAATTTTTAAACGATTATAAAGACTAATTTTTGCGCCCTCTAAAGGCTGATGAACATCTTTGGTAAAGTATCCTGTGGTGAAAAAAAATCCTTTGGTGCTTGTTACACTTTTAATAAAGTCTTTAAATTCAAAAATAGTGGGCAAAGAGACATAGGGGTGAGAGAGGTCTGTTTTAAAGAATCCTAAAACATAATTTCCAAAGAAAAATTCATTGGAGCTTTCGGCAATCCAGTAGACCTCATTTTCACTTACAGAAACGCGGTCTTTTATTTTTAGACCATTTTCTTCACAAAGTTTTTCCCCAACCCGATAGAGATCTTCTAGAGTCAATTCTCGAATCTCTTTGGGATCTTTAAGAGAATCATCTTCGGGGGGAACAAGCTGAAGAGGCTCCGGAGTTTTCTGCCGAGTAATGAACATGGCCAACGCTAATCCTAAGAACACAGCAAAAAAGGCGATGGTAAAAATATTAAACATAAGAGTTATTAATAACCTCGCCTAAGCCGCCAGCTCCAGGAACGATATATTGTTTCTTATTTAGACCACATTCTTCATTCCAAAATGTTCCTGGAACTGAATTTAAAATTTTTTCAGAACTCAAACCTCGATCGAGTCTTAGAGCATAAACAATAACCTCAGGATGGTTTTTGCTCAAGTGGCTAAGATACTCAGGTGTTACAACCAAATGCATAGCAATAAACTTTCTGGCGTTACCATGAGTGCTATAGATATCCATTACCGTGTTGAGGGTTGAACCGGTAGCCCCCATAGGGTCTGGAATTAAAACGAAACTATTATCGATATTGCCGCCAATCTTCACCCCACCAAGATGGGTTCCAATCACCTGTTCATTAGCATCTGTTTTGCGGTTGATGCTAATGTGATCTTGTCTAATCCCATCAGGGTTTAAAATATAATTAAGTGCATCAAAACAGATTTGAGATGGCACTGTTCCGGCTCTAGCTAAATCGACACACACAACTTTTGTTGAGGGATCTAAAACTGGAGCTTCAAAACGGCCCTCTGGATGGAATGCTGCCATTCGAGTTTCGAGTTGAGTATTTACCAATGGAAATTCCTGGTTCACTACAGTTTTTATAAGTTCTCGGTATAAAGTATTTAATAGTTGGTTGATTAAAGGCTGTTTGCAATCAGAGCGGCAGAGTTTTGCGAGAGTCGTAAAAAGATAGGGATCACTTAAAATGTGAGTTTGTTTGCCGTATTTATGATTAATTTCTGAAAGTTGATACCGGCGTTCAGAGTATTGAAGATCCTTTAAAATTTTAGGGTTCATGACCTATAAAGAACCCTAAAATGAAGCATAATGTCAAGTTTTCAATGGAAATATAACCCCTAGAAATTTCAAGTGTTTCAACACGTTGCGGAATCTATTGACCCCTTTCGAAAGGGGTTCTTAAATCATCTCTCTGTTTTTTGGGATCTAATACAGAAAGTGATAAAAAATGCAGCTAAGTTTGGATTTAGATGAGTACGTTTTTTTTGATTTAGAAACCACAGGGTTATCTCCTTGGGGGGGAGATGAAGTTATTGAAATCGGCGCTATGAAGGTTTGGGGTCAGAACATGAACGATGCTCAGATTTTTCATTCATTAGTGAATCCTAAACGGTTAATTCCGTCTAATGCCACGAAAGTGAATGGCATTACTAACGAAATGGTAGCTGAAGCCCCGGTGATTGAAGATATCTTTCCAAAATTTTTAGAGTTTATAGGAAATTCTTGGCTCGTGGCTCAAAATGCTAGATTCGATATGTCGTTTGTTATGAAGTATCTGATGCAGTTTCGGGTTAAACGCCAATTTGAAGTGTGGGATACTATGGTGTGTTCGCGACGTGCTTTTCCAGGTGAAAGCAAACACAATTTAGATATCATTTGCCATCGACTTGGCTTTGAAGTGAATGCCGAAGATCGACATCGCTCGATGGGGGATGTGAAGTTAACTGCCCAAGCTTTTTTCGCGCTTAGAGACAAGTTGTCTGGAAATCTACCGAATCGAGAAAAGTACTCGGTTTAAAAAGCGTAGCTCAATTCACTAGAACTGTGAATTCTGGAAAACTCCATTTTAGAGAAAGTGTATTGGGGGCTGCTGAGGCGAGTGATCTTTGCATATTCTCACATGGAAGCACATTGACTGTGGGAAGCTTTTTGTGGGCAAGCCAAAAAATTTCTTGAATTGAATCAGAGTAACCCACAACTCTATGCAGGTGAGGATTGTTTTTTTCGGACTGTTCGCAATTGTAAATTTGAATCGTTTGAGTTTCGGAAGTTGCTACACCTTTGATGATCTCTAAGATTTGTCTTTGGGGTCGGTGCCATGACCACCAGCTTAAATTATGTGTTTGATAAAAAACTAAGCCACTTGAAACAATGCAAGTAAATACCAGAGAGGTCGCAATGAATTTGTGGTTAAGAAGTGTACTTGGAAAGGTGAGACCCAATACAAAGGTAAAATAAAATCCTGGAGCAAGCAACCAGCCTGGTGAGAAAAATCCATGTCCCATGTAGGTTATAAAGAAGGGGATAAAGAAAACGAAGTAGCCGCCCCTTAAGAGAATCTCTTTTAAACATTTATTAAGATAAACTTTTGAAGAGGCCGCCCCAATGACCATAGAAAAGAGGGGAATGAGAAAGGCGGCACAGATAAAAAAGAACGGAATTAGAAACCAAGTCCAGTCTCCACGAGGTTTATATCCGGGATTAAATGGAACTAAAAAGAGTCTGAAATAGAGATAGATGCAAGCAAGAATAAAATAAGGGATTAAAAACTTAATTTTTCTGGTTAGAGAATAATTTTTACCATTCGCCTTATTGAAAAGGATTAAAAGAAGGAAGGGCAAATGGAAAATAGCTGCCTCCTTAAAACCAAGCGAAAGTATGAATATAAAAATACTAAGTCCGTAAAATATTATTCCTTTTTTGGGAGTAACGGAATTAAAAGCCTTGTTGTAAAGATAGAAATTTAAAAACAGGAGAAAAATTTGAGGACAGTTCATTGTGCCTTCCCCTACCCAAACTAGGCTTGCAAAGTGGAAGTGAACCGAAAAAACAAAAAAGAGGACGAAAATAAGAGCGTTTAAGCGACTACGAGTGAGATCAGCAATTGTTAAATATCCAAAAACAAGAGCTCCCACAGTTAATAGTAAGTTAACTGCTAGCCATCCGTAATATTGGAGTCCAAAGGTATGATAAAGCAGATACAGTATCAGCTTGAACCAAGGCCTGAAAAACCACACCTCCGGAACAGAGTTAAAAATAAGATAGGGTTCAAAAATAAACTTCCAATGATTAGGAATAATTCTAGCTACATTTCCAATCATGAGCCAATCATCATGACGAAAGAAAGAAAATGGGAAAGCTACTGTGAGATAAAGAGCACTAAAACCAAAAAGTACCCAGGCCAATGAAGATTGCTCGAAGTTTTTTATAACTTTCAACAAGCGGACCTCTAAAAATAAGTTATTTAAATTAAAGGGGAATGAAAATATATTAAGATAAGTTGATTGCTTACTTAAATATTATACACGAGGGCGAACGATCGAACCCAGCTTTGTTTTGGCAAAAAGCATCGGTGTGATGACGGTAGTTACAATCCCCATGATGATGAGAGTCGAAAACAGATCTTGATCAATGAGCTTTCTTTGGTACGCAATGTTAGCAACTACAAGCTCGATGATTCCACGACCATTTAAGATAATTCCAGCCCCTAACGCTTCAAGATGTGACATCTTCAATATCTTGCCACCTAGATAGCCTCCGAGTAATTTGGTGACTATAGAGACTGCTAAGACACCCATAACGAGTGTGGGATTAGAAAAAGCGTGAATGCTGAAGCTTAAACCAATGTAGGCAAAGAAAACTGGCCCAAGAAATCCACTAGTTAAAGATAAAACTGTATTTTGTAATTCTGAAAAGACAGAGGTTCCGAAAACATCACGGCTCAAAAGTAATGCACCGAAAAAGGCTCCAATGATAAAATGAGAACCCAGTGTTTCGCTCATGGAACCGAAGAAGAGAACAAAGATAATCGCAACACTAAATATGGCCTCGCGGCCGAAAAGATCTTCAAGTTTTTCTATGAGTCTTTCAATTTGTTTTGTTTTGTGAGTTCCCCACTGAATTAGGCGGTTGGTGATAAAAATAAGAATAGCAAATAAAGATAGTTTAAAAGAGGTTTTGATCACAGAAACAATCAAAGGAAGCAGTCCTTTAGCGCTGGTCACTTCTGATTGATCTAAAATAATACCAAGACAAAGTAGACACAAAATGTCATTCAGTATCGAAGTTGCAACTGAGAAATTTGCGATTTTACTTTGTAATAGGTTGAAGGAGCTTAGGATTTGAACAGTTACAGGAAGAGCTGTAATAGACATACATAGACCTAAGAAAAAAGTTCTAATGGCATCGAAACCAAAAGCTGTGCCCAATGCAATTCCACCCCCGAGTGGAATAAGAAAGCCTAGCATAGCTGCAATGAACCCTTTTCCCCTGATTGACTTCACTACCTCGCCCATTTCCATCTCTAATCCAGCAGCTACGACAATAAGAAATACACTTAGTTCAGAAATTGCCTCTAGGGCCTTGTTGGGCTCTATCCAATTTAAAATCGCAGGCCCCAATAAAATACCTGCGAAAATTTCTCCGACTAAAGCAGGCTGCTTTAATCGAATCATAAGTTCTCCAAGGAGTCGGGCTGTAATGAGAAGTAATAAGATGCTGGTCAGAAGGGGCATAATGTTATTTTTACATAGCCAGACTTTAAAGGCACTTAAAATAAGATTTGAGGTCTTTAGGAGTGTCTAGATCTACAATTACTGAACATTGAGGAACGGATATTGAGAGGTATTGTTTTTTTTTTAGGTTTCTAATTTGAAGGTCTAGCCTCTGTTCGCATGTTGGAATTTTATCAGAGCAAAGCTGAGAGATAAAATCAGCGCTAAGTAAAACTGGGTGTCCCCCTCGATCTTTATAACGAGGAACTACAACTTGATGAATACCTAGATTTTCTTCGAGGGCCTTCCAAACCGAAGGTTCAGGAGCGGGTGTATCTAATGGAAGAATGAAAGCCGGCCTGTATTGCGTGAGTTCTAATCCTAACTTTAGTGATGAAAATTGTCCGCGATCAGGATTGGGATTTATAACTAAAGTAGCCTTGCTATTTAAGTTAGGAATCTTTCTTTTTATCTCTTCAGCGTGAAAGCCTAATATTATAATGGGTTGGATGCCCATTGAGTAGAGGCTATCTATTTGAAACTCGAGCAGGGTTTTGTTTTGAAAAGGAATTAACGCTTTAGGTTTTCCCATCCGACTACTCTTGCCTGCAGCTAAGATAATAACTCTATTGTGAATGACCATAGTGAAGTTGTAAGAGTTCAGCGCCAACTGAGATAGCAATTTCACCCGGAGATTTACCTAAAGCTCCAATCCCAATGGGGCACTTTACCTGTTCTAGTTTTTTTGGGGATACACCTCTGGCTGAGAGTCTCTGTTGAAATCTTCGCCACTTTGATTCGCTACCAATAAGGCCTAAGTAACGAGTTTCTTTTTTAAGTAGTATGTTGATTAGAGTTTCATCTAAATCATGTCGATGTGTAAGAACGAGGCAATAGGTTTTTAAAGAGTTAAATAGGCTTTGTGATATAAATATTTCAGGATCCATGGCATGGGAAATAACATTCTCAGGCAATTGAGAAATCCATTCACTTCTTTCATCTACAACATGGACTGAAAAAGCCGAGTCGTTTAAAGCTCTTGCTATAGATTGCCCCACATGACCCGCACCGAAAATATATAGGTGAGGCCCGGTGTTTAGAGATTCAAATAGAAGTTCCATGACTCCACCGCAACATTGGCCGGTTTTGGCACCTAAGGGGAATCTGATTTTGGTTGAATTGCCTTGGTTTAATTGTTTCTTAGCTTCCTCAATAGCTAAAAGCTCTAAATTTCCGCCACCGATGGTGCCTAAGAAAGCCCCATCCTCTAATACGAGCATTTTAGCCCCAATTTCTCTTGGGGCTGAACTTTCGACTCCGGCCACAGTGACTAAACAAACGGGTTTGCTCTGTTGCTTGAATTTTTCGATTTGCCCTATCCAATCCCACATAAAAATTCTTCTAGCATATTTTGAGAGACAATAAGACGATATTTTCCGGTTGAGCGGATATCATCAATAGGATGAAGATCTCTACTTAGTATTTTTTTAGCCTCAAGAATTGTAGAGGGGCTGAGAATTTTTCCTTTTAAGAAAGTCTCAACTTCTAAACAACGGACTGCTGTAGGCGCCACACTTCCTAAGGCTATGCGAATATCTTCAATACGTTTCCTATTCACTTTAGCTAGGGCCGCTATCATAGTTTTAGAGATAGCTTGAGATCTCCGGCTTCCCACTTTTCTCCAGAAATGATGATGTTTTTGGAACTCTGGTTTCAAGGTTATCGAATGAATGAGCTCATCTTTTTGTAGTTCATTTTTTTTATATCCAAGATGAAATTTCGTATAGTCCAATGTTCGTAGTCCACGTTTAGAAATTAGATTAATTTGAGCTTCATAGACTAATAGCCCAGGCGGAAGGTCCGCAGCCGGTGAACTGTTGGCTATATTTCCACCGATAGTGCCTCTGTTTTGTATTGCAATAGCCCCCACCTCTCGTGCGCTAGCACATAAAATAGGAAAGTTACTTTGTATTAATTTGTGATTGCGAATTTCTGAGTAGGTAGTTAAGGCTCCAAGCGAGAGAGCTTTCTTTGTGGATCTAATTCCTTGAAGCTCTTTGATAGCTAAAATATCGAAATAGTTATCAGGAGGAAGGGCCCCAGCATCTAACAGTACCATGATGTCGGTCCCTCCTGCGAAGGGTTTTGCGCCGGCTTCAAGCTGTGAGAAAGCCTCTGTAAGAGTCTTAGCTCTGTGGAATGAATAGTCTGGAAGATAAGCTCTCATGGTTTGGTTCCGCAATTTTGAACACTTTTAATAATAGGAGAGTAACCGGTGCAACGACAAAGATTCCCGCCTAGCCCTTCTCGGATCTCTTGTTTTGAGAGCTTTTTTTTCTTTTTTATTAGGGCATAGCCCGCCATTAACATACCAGGTGTGCAAATTCCACACTGGGCTCCGCCACATTTCATAAAACTATTTTGTAGAGGGGTTAGAGATTTATTTGCTAGTCCCTCTACGGTAAGAATTTTTTTGCCTTCAACTTGTAATAATGGAACTAAGCAACTGTTGACCAGTTTTCCATCAAGCATGACTGAGCACGCTCCACATTCACCTTCGCCACACCCCTCCTTAGTTCCAGTTAGTTGAAGTTCCTCTCTTAAGACATCGAGTAATCTGGAAAAGGGATGGCATGAGACGGTTAATTTTTTGCCATTGACTGTAAGGCTCATTTTTTTCATTTATTTATCTCTTCCATTTGAGCCATTAATTTTTCAGGTGTCATGGGAATTTGGCGAAGGGTTATTTTAAGAGCATGTTCCATGGCATTCAAAATAGCAGGCGAGGGGCCATCTAGGGGTAACTCACCAAGTCCCTTTGAACCTCCACCTCCGTACGAATAGGGGAGTTCCAGAAAATGAACCTCTATCTCTGGAACATCTAAGGTAGTCGGCATGATGTAGTTACTCATCTTATTGTTAGCCATCCTTCCCTCTTTCCAAATAACCTCTTCATAGAGTGCATAACCGATTCCTTGAGCTACCCCTCCAATGATTTGTCCTTTAGCTAGTAGGGGATTAATGACTTTTCCAACCTCTTGAACTGCCCAGAACTTATCGACGGTGGTTTCAAATGTTCTAGTATCGGTAGATGTTTCTGCTACATAAGCAGCCCAAGCGTAAGTACCATAGGCATCTCCTTGGTATTTTTGTTCATCCCAGACAATATGAGAGGGGGCTTTGTATTGTGAGCTTCCTTTGAGTTCTCCAATCTCTTTGATATATTTTTTACAGGCTGAAATAAATTCTTTTCTTGTATATTTCTCTTTGAGTAATTGAGCTGAAATTAATTTTTGTTTCAGATCTTTGGAAGCCTGCTCTACCAATTTTCCTACAATCATGCAGGTTCTTGAAGCGACAGTCGGACCGCTATTGGGTACATGAGCTGTATCTGGTTGAACGACTTCGATATCAGAGAAGTCGATATTAAGAGCATCGGCAGCCATTTGGGAGAAGATGGTATTTGTTCCCTGCCCGATTTCGGTATTAGAAGTTAGAATCTCAATCTTTCCTTCGGGCGTAGCTTTTACTGCGGCGATGGAGGCTAAAAATGTCTCTCCTGATCCAGTGAAACCGGCTCCATGCATAAACACAGCAAGTCCGATCCCTTTTTTAATCGGACTATTTTTATTGGTTTTTACGAAGGCTTTTCGTTTTTTGTGAAAATCGCTCTCTATAAGAGCTTTTTCTACAACTGAATTAAGTTTGATCTTTTCTTTGACGAGCTGACCGCAACCTAAGATCTCTCCATGTTTAATGAAATTTAGCTTTCGAAATTTAACGGGGTCTAGTTTGAGTTCTCTAGCACAGAATTCCATATGTTTTTCAATTGCAAAAAGACTTTGAGGGGCTCCGAATCCTCTAAAGGCTCCATGAGGAGGGGTATTAGTTGCTAGTGCACGACTTCGAATTTTAATGTTCGAAGAAAAATAGGGTCCTGAAGCGTGGAGTGTGCCCCTTGAGAGAACCACTGAGGATAGAGTTGCGTAAGCACCTCCATCGATTGTGAAATCAATGTCTAGAGCTATTAGTTTATGGTTTTTATCAAAGGCGGTTTTGATTCGAGTTTTGGAGGGATGGCGCTTGGTGGTTGCAACCATGTCTTCCATTCGATCATAGATTATTTTGACGGGGCGTTTTGCTTTCCAGGAAAGAAGGGCCGCATGACCTGAAATAACTGAAGGGTACTCCTCTTTTCCACCGAAGCCTCCACCTGTTTCTGCTTGTACAACCCTGATTTTTTCAGGGGGAAGGTTAAATAGTGGAACCAATGCTTTGTGAACATAGTAAGGGCATTGCATTGAGCCCCAAATAGTAACCCCCTCTTTTTCATTCGCTATAGCAATGACTCCATTGGGCTCAATATAGAGTTGTTCTTGCGCTCCGGTTTCATAAGTTCCCTCTAATAGGATATGCGCGTCTTTGAATGCCGACTCGACATCTCCTCGATCAATGGCATAACTTTTAAAAGTATTGTTTGTTCCCCAAATAATAGGGTCTTGCTTTATTGCCTCTTCGAGGGTGAAAACTGGAGGAAGAGATTCAATGTGAAATTTAATTAGGCTTCGAGCTTTTTCTAAAATGTGTTTATTTGAGTGAGCTAATAGAAGTATCGGTTCCTCTGGGTGGTTTATCTTTTCATCAACCAAGTAGGGCTGATCTTTTTTGATGAGGGCAACATAATTATTTCCTGGGATGTCCTTTGCAGTCACTGTAATGAATTCGTCCCAGTTGACACCAGGTAGATATTCAATTTTTTTTAGAAGACCGCGAGCAATGGGGCTTCGAACGGTGATTCCATGCATCATTCCAGAAAGGGAGATGTCATCAATATACTTTGCCTGACCTCTTAGTTTACTGTCGCCCTCTTTTCTCAGGGCGCTTTTTCCAACCCAAGTCACTGAAGTTATCCTTTCAGATAATCATTCCTCTGAGCTAATTATCCGCTGAAGACTACTTACCGGCCTTCTTTTTTGCGGCAGATTTAATTGCTGATTGCCCGGTAGGAGGGGTCGCAAGTTTATTTAAGTTTTTTATACAGTCTCCGCTGTTGCATGAAGCGCTACTTGCAGAGCTATCTGAGGTTGGTTGACTTGAACAGGAAACTAATACTCCAAGGCAAGCGAACAAAGCTATAATTCGTAACATTAAAGACTCCTTTAGAAATGGACCTGGAACTAAAAACCAAAATCATTATCTCATACCTTAGTGACAGGGAAAAGAGCTGAGGATAATAGTTATTTGCAATCGATTAAGGGGCTCGTTACAATTTTCCCCCAACAAAAATATCTCTTCTAGAAAGGAATAGTTATGAAGCTTCAATATGTTTTAGTTTTATTTCTGGCTAACTTAGGTTTTGCGGCGCAGTGGGACATTGATGGGGCCCACGCCTCAGCTCGTTTTAAGATTCGTCACATGACCGTTTCTAATGTGAGCGGTGAAATCACTGGCATGACCGGTATATTCAAGGTGGATGATAAAGACAGCAGCAAAATGAGTCTTGAAGGCACCCTTGATATGAGCACCCTTAATACGAACAATACTGATAGGGACAATCATTTAAAGGCTCCTGATTTTTTTGATGTTAATAAATTCCCTAAGGCGGCCTTTAAAACAAAAAGCATCACAAAGGGCGAGGGAGATAAGATTACTTTGGTAGGGGATCTTACTATGAGAGGTATTACTAAAGGGGTCTCTATTGAAGGGGAGTTAACACCGGTTTTAAAAGATCCTTTTGGCAAGCTACGCCGTGGTTTGTCGGGGACAACAAAAATCCATCGTAAGGATTTTGGAATTACTTGGAATAAGATCCTCGATAATGGGGGCTTGGCCCTGGGGGAAACAGTAGAGATAACTCTTGAAATTGAATTAACCCAGCCTGGAAAAGATAAAAAAGGTTAATAGTGATTTGATAAACGGTCGATGGCTTGAGCCTCGACCGTTATTTTAAAATGGTCCAAACCTTATCGCCTTCAACTTTTATAATTTCGCAACTTACTTCCATTTTGGGTTGAGCAGTTGAAAGTAATGTGTAGGTGGGTAAATAATTTTCTGTGTGGCCCAACCAGACATCAGGATGTTTTTTCGAGGGGCGTTCAAGAATTGTTTTTTTGGTTTTTCCAATTTGGCTTTCCATAAATTGGAAATATTGTTTATCACTTAACCGACGTAAAGCTTCAGACCTCTCTGCAATGATGTTGTCAGGAACTTGGGCATCTAATGTAGCTGCTACAGTTCCTTTTCTCGCAGAAAAAGAAAATACGTGAAGTTTAGTCCAGTAAGATTTCTCCAAACAGTCTAAAGTTTCCTGAAATTCTTTCTCCCCTTCGCCAGGAAAACCTACAATGACATCGACTCCAATAAAAGTATCTGCCCGTAGGCTGTTAATACGCTTGGTAATCTCGATGAATTCTTTAGCTTGATAGATTCGGCGCATGCGACTTAAGATCAAATCACTTCCGCTTTGAAGGGCGATATGAAAATGAGGGCAGAATCGTTCATGGGTCTGAAAAAGATCTAAAAGTTCATTTGGAATCTCGAAAGGGTCTAATGAGCTCAGTCGAATTCGTGGCCCCTGTTTATTTAGAAGTCTTCTCATTAGCTCTACGAGATCTGTGTTTTGATCCCAACCGTAATGAGCTAAGTGAATCCCTGTAAGAACCACCTCTTTAAAACCTTCCTGATAGGCTTGAGCTACTTGCTGTTCAATAACCTCTAATTTCAAACTTCGGCTTCGTCCTCTTGCTTCTGGAATAATACAAAAACTACAGCGGTAGTTGCAGCCATCCTGAATTTTAATTGTAGCTCTGGCGTATCTGGAACCTGGAAATTGTTCAGGCAAGAATCCTTTAGCGGGTTCGACTTGATCCTTAGAGATCACTTCATTTTTAAATGCTTTTTCAAAATGATCTAAAATCTTAAATTTGTTGGCAGTCCCCACCACGAAATCAACTTCTGGTAGTTGTAATAAAGTGTCTTTGGCAACTTGAGCATAGCAACCTACCATAGCCACTAAGCCCCCTTGGTTTTGTCTTTTGAATCGATGGGCTTGATGCCTGGCATCTCGATCGGCATTTTCAGTAACTGTACAGGTGTTGATTACATAGGCATCGGCAGGAGCCGTTTCGTCAACAATTTCGTAGCCCCGTTTTTTTGCTTCTAAAAATAGGGCATCGCTATCAGTGCTATTGGCTTTGCATCCAAATGTTTTAATTGCGATTCGCATTAGTGCACCGATAAGCTTTCAATCCAACCGCCACCTAAGGTTCGAGTTCCATCATAGAAGACCATAGCTTGACCTGGAGTGATAGCTCTTTGAGGAATTTCAAATCTTACCTCTATCGAGGAGTCATCCATGGGAATTATTTCAACTGGGCTCTCTTTGCTACGATATCTAATTTTAGCTAGAGCTTTTAAAGAGGAAGATAAATCCATTTCGTTAACCCAAGAGATGTTTTTAACGATAGCACTTTTTCTGAAAATAGAACTTTCGGGCCCTACGATCACCTCATTGTTTTTAGCGTTTAAGGCGAGAACATAGAGAGGTTCCAGGGAGTTTAGTTGTATTCCTTTTCTTTGGCCTACAGTGTATTGATGAAGGCCTGCATGTTGTCCTAAAACTTTTCCTTCTGCGTTAACGAAATTTCCAGGACGTAAAATCTCCGCCGGAACTTTCTCTTCGATAAAGTCTTTGTAGCTCTTCCCTTGAACAAAACAGATCTCCTGACTATCGGGTTTATTAGCTACACGTAATCCATACTCCTCGGCAAGAGCTCGAACGATCGGTTTTTCAAAACTACCTACGGGAAAGAGGGTTCTAGCTAGTTCAGCCTCTTTCATTGTGAATAAGAAATAGGATTGATCCTTGCCGTTATCTCCACCTTTATGAAGTTCATGACGATTCAAGTTCGCATTCCATTGAATAGTAGCGTAGTGGCCTGTAGCTAAGAAATCGGCACCAAGATCTAAGGCCCAATCCATTAACTTTTTAAATTTCACTTTTTCATTGCAGCGAACACACGGATTCGGTGTGCGTCCATTTAAGTACTCTTGAACGAAATCATCGATTACAGCTTCATTGAAAGCTGTCTCCATATTGTTCACATAGAAAGGAATATCTAGAACTTCAGCGACTCTTCGTGCGTCATTAAGATCACTTAAGCTGCAGCAAGTTCCAAATTCGTTATCTATCTTTTCGGCCATGTCATGAAGTTGGAGGGAAATTCCAATCACATTGTAACCGTTTTTAGAAAGCCAGCCCGCAGCTACACTGCTATCGACTCCGCCACTCATGGCGACGACTACTTTGGCCCCTTTTTTGGGGAGTTGATTTTGAATCATCGGGTTCACTTTTCTGACCTACTTTGAGACCTCTTTTAACTTGTTTCTAGCACGAATTCTCGTTACGTGAGCTATCACTTTTTGGGCAACCTCTTCAACTGTATTTAATGAACTGCTTTGTCCCCAACTAAAACGGACACACTCTTTTGCTTCAGCTTCTGAAAGTCCCATTTCTAAAAGCACATGACTTGGGGAAATTGAGCCTGATGAACAGGCAGATCCCGCTGAAATATAGATCCCCTCTAGGTCTAAAGCTCCTAAAAGGACTTCAGAAGCAATTCCCTTGAAACGGATATTAGAAGTATTGGGAATTCTTGGCTCTTTGTCCCCTTGAATAGTGACTCCATCGAGCCCATGACTAATGAGATTTTCAAATTGATCGCGGATCTCTTTTAAATTCTGAGAGCTGTGGGTTTGAATAAGCTCCTTAGCAGATCCTCCGAAACCACAAATACCTATGACATTTTCGGTTCCACCCCGTCTTTTGATCTCTTGAGCCCCCCCATAGTGAGTTGCGACCAATTTCACCCCTTTTTTAACGATTAAAGCTCCTACACCTTTGGGGCCATAAATTTTATGGGCTGAAATAGAGATCAGATGCGCCTTTCGATAAAACGAAGGATCTAATTTTCCTAATCCTTGAACCGCATCGGTATGAAAGAGACAGCCATACTTCTCACAGAGTTCAAGAATCTGAGGTATGGGAAAAATAACTCCAGTTTCGTTGTTGGCTGTCATTAAGGACATCATATGGGGCTTAAAAGTATTTAGAATTATCTCTAAATCTTGCAGCGAAATTTTACCGCTTGAGTTGACTGGAATATATTGAATTACTCCCCCCATCTTTTCTATAAGGGGAAGAGTGTCTTTAATTGAAGAGTGCTCTACTTTGGAGGTTAAAAGTCTAAATCCGGGAGCCATCTCTAAAGCCGTTCCCATAAGAGCTAAAGTATTGGCTTCACTTCCCCCTGAAGTAAAAACTATATTGTTAGCATTAACTCCTACTAAGGTAGCCACCGACTCTCTAGCTTTATTAATTAATTCTAATGCTTTACGGCCATATTTGTGGCTTGAAGAGGGGTTTCCCCAAAACTCTAAGGCTTGGGCTATTGCCTGTGTGGCTCCGTCACTTAATGGGGTCGTTGCATTGTAGTCTGCGTAAATCATGGTTTTGACGCAACACTCTAACCTAATTGGGCTTAAGTCCAAAGCTTAAAAGTGAGTTAAAAATAACACAATTCGACCGTGTCTTTTTTGCCCTTTTACAATAGAGTGCCCCTTATGTATTCGCCCAAAGAGAGCTATGAATTTAAGCGCCGTAAGCGCGAGAAGGTGATCGCGGGGGTGGTCTTTGTGACCATTATTATTTTTACCGCTATTGAAGTTCACCTTTTAAAGCTCTCTTCAAAACTCCCTTTTGTTAATAGTATTTTCTTCTTTGGGTTGATGAACTTAAATGTTCTTCTGGTCATGGTGCTTCTGTTTTTGGTTTTTAGAAATGCCTTGAAGCTAATTTTAGATGAACGTCGGGGACGATTGGGATCGCGTTTAAAAACGCGTCTAGTGGTGAGCTTTCTTTTATTTGCCACTATTCCTACGGTATTTCTTTTTACGACATCGGCGCTGTACATCAAGAGTAGTTTTGATAAGTGGTTTAACGTAAAAGTTGAAGGAACCCTTCAGAGAAGTATTGAAGTGGTACAAAACTACTATCAGACCACCGAGCGAAATGCCTCTCACTTTGCTCGAAAGATCTCATTTTCATTGGAGAGACATTCTTTAAGTGGGGAAGCTTTTTATCGAAAGCTTCAACAGGCTCGAATTGAATATGGACTCGATGCTATTGAATACTATGTATCCCCCTTTGCCACTAGGGTCGCCTCGATCTCTCCTGATCGTTTGAATGTAATTCCTGTTGCAAGTCTTGAAACTTTGCAGCGGGCTTTTTCTGGAACTAATGAGTGCAAAGTTCAAAATGTAGGTGAGGGAGAATTGGTTAGATGTGGAGCCTTTCTGGGCGTGGGTCGGGGGGTGTTATTTGCGAACTACTTTATTCCACTCAAATTAGCTAATCAGTTGGCAGATATTCACATGACCTATTCGGATTATAAACTCGATAATCCGCTTAACTATCCCATTAAATCGACCTATTTTTTTATCCTATCCATGGTGACTTTGCTTGTACTTTTTGCCGCTGTCTGGACAGGATTTTATGTGGCTAAAAGGCTAACTGGACCTATTGAGGAGTTGGTTAAGGGCACAGGCGAGGTGGCTCGAGGAAATTTGGATTATCATATTAATCTAACGGGTGGAGATGAACTGGCGAAACTAGTTGATTCTTTTAATAGCATGACTCGAGAACTCAGAGAAAATAAGAGAGACATCGAAGTCACCCATTCGAGATTACAAAAATCTAATCAAGAGATAGAACACCGTAGAAAATACATCGAGATTCTTTTGGAAAATGTTCAATCAGGGGTGGTCTCTCTGGATGAAAAGGGTCTTATTTCAATGATTAACCCTGCGGCTTCACAGCTTTTTAAGATTCCTATGGGGGAAATATTAAAGCAGCCTTATTGGGCCCTTGTTCCTCCCTCTCATCGTGAGGAATTAGGAGATTTATTAAGAGGAGTTTATGGATCTTCGAAATCTATTCGAAGAGAATTGCGAATTCAAAATGCTAAGGGCCATTGGGTTAATCTTATTGTAACTTTAAGTGTTCTAAGGGATGAAAATAAACGCCAGATTGGTGTTCTTGCAGTTTTTGATGATGTTACCGAAATTCAACAAATTGAAAGAATGAGTGCTTGGCGGGAAGTTGCTAAACGAATCGCTCATGAGATTAAAAATCCATTAACCCCCATTCAGTTGTCGGTGCAACGGCTAAGACGACGATATCTGGACAAAATTAATGATGATGGGACTTTTGGAGAATCGACAGAAATTATTTTGAAAGAGGTTGATGCGCTTAAGACCCTTGTGAATGAGTTTTCTTCTTTTGCAAGGCTTCCTGAGATACAAAAAAAGAACGAAGATTTAAATGAGGTTGTCATCGAGGCGGTTAATCTTTTTAAAGCTGCTCATGATTCCATTCAATTCAAACTCGAATTGTTTTCGGAAATTCCCAAGATGCAGTTAGACCGATCACAACTAAAAAGGGTTCTGATTAATCTTTTTGATAATTCAGTGACCGCTATGAATCAAAAAGGCATTATTGAGATCTCTACCGAGATTATTGAAGATTCACAAATGATACGACTCATGGTGAGTGATGAAGGTTGTGGCATTGATCCTCAAGGTCTAGATCAACTTTTTGAGCCCTACTTTTCCACAAAACAGGGTGGAACTGGATTGGGACTTGCCATTGTTCAACGGATTGTGGCTGACCATGGAGGAACTGTGAGAGCTGAATCTAACGATTCTAAAGGGACTAGCTTCATAATTGAATTTCCGGAGAAGATACAAATTAAAGAAACTAAAAATCAGCATGGCTTAAACCTCATCGTTGAAGATTTAGAATTGGAGAAAAACCCATGGTGTTAAAAAAGATTCTTGTCATTGATGATGAGGAAAATATTTTAGCGACTCTAAAAGGGGTCTTAGAAGATGAAAAGTTTATCGTAGAAACCGCTAAGAACGGTACTGCAGGGCTTCAAAAGCTTAAGAAATTTAATCCCGATGCAATCCTACTTGATATCTGGATGCCAGGAGATGACGGGGTCGTAGTGCTCGAGAAAATTAAGAGATCTCACCCCAATACCCCTGTTGTGATGATGTCGGGACATGCCACGGTTGAAACTGCTGTTAAAACTATCAAGCTTGGGGCTTTTGATCTCCTTGAAAAACCGATCCATTTTGACAAACTCATTCTTTTGTTAAGCCATCTTTTTGCTTTCAAAGAGTTAAAAGATGAGAACGAATATTTAAAGCAAGAGTTACACGATGATGATTTCCTTATTGGGGATAGTCCTGCGATGGTTAAGCTTAAAAAGTTGATTGAGGTCACAGCCCCTTCCAATGGTTGGGTTATGCTTCAAGGAGAAAATGGAACAGGAAAAGAACTTGTCGCCCGAGCGCTTCATGAGGGGAGTCCCCGTCGAAAAGAAAGATTTGTGGCGGTTAACTGTGCAGCTATTCCAGATGAACTTATTGAAAGTGAATTATTTGGTCACGAAAAGGGATCGTTTACTGGCGCTCATGATCGCAAAATGGGGAAATTTGAACAGGCTAATGGTGGAACTCTATTTTTAGATGAAGTGGGAGATATGGGGCTAAAGATGCAAGCCAAGATTCTAAGGGCCTTACAGGAGTGTACTATTCAAAGAGTGGGTGGAGATGAATCTATTGACTTAGATTTAAGAGTTATTGCTGCGACCAATAAGGACTTGAAAAAGGGTATTAAAGAGGGGGAGTTTCGGGAGGATCTCTTTTACCGGCTTAACGTAATTCCTATTCAGGTCACCGCTCTTAGAGAGCGTGGAGAGGATATTCCTCAATTGATACAGCATTTCATAAAGAGGTACTCTAGCGGAAAAGTGCGAAAAATCAGTGAAAAGACATGTGAAATCTTGGCATCGTACTCTTGGCCAGGTAATGTAAGAGAGTTAAAAAATTGGGTTGAAAGGGCCTGTATTTTGTCGAAAACAGAAATCATCGACTCAATGGAGTTGGAAGATTCGGAGCCCTTGATAGCTCAAGATTTGTTTACTTGTGAAGACAAGACTTTGCGTTCAGCAAGAGCTGTGTTCGAGAAGCAATTTATTTTAAAGATGCTCACTGAAAACGGGGGCAACATCTCGAAAACGGCAAATACCATAGGGGTTGAGCGAAGCCATCTGCACAAGAAGATGAAAGTTTACGGAATTGAATCAAACATCACCAATTACGGGGGCAATGTATGATAGCAACTGAAAAAATTCAGCGCCACAAGACAAGAGAGATCAATGTAGGGGGAGTAAAAATCGGGGGAGGTAACCCTGTGCGTATTCAGTCCATGACCACGCCCAAGACCGATGATGTTATTGAGGTGGTCAAACAAATTCATGAATTAGAAACTGCGGGATGTGAGTTGGTTAGGGTTACAGTAAACAATCAAGAATCGGCGGATGCTTTACCGCAAATTCTAAAACAGGTTCGTATTCCTGTGATTGCGGATATTCATTTTGACTACAAAATGGCGCTTGAAGCGATGAAACATGATATCGCCTGTGTTCGAATCAATCCGGGTAACATTGGAGCCGAATGGAAGACACTTGATGTCATTAAAATGGCTAGAGATATGGGAAAGGCTGTGCGTATCGGAGTTAACGCGGGATCTTTAGAAAAACCGCTTCTCAAAAAATATGGCCATCCAACTCCAGAGGCACTTGTTGAAAGCGCATTAAGTGCTATCGAGCTTGTGGAAAAACAAAACTTTTTTAATTTCAAAGTATCTATCAAGTCCTCTGATGTTCTTTCGAACTATCGAGCCTATAGTTTGTTATCTGAGAAAACGGAAGCCCCTCTTCATCTTGGGGTGACTGAAGCCGGAACCAAAAATTACGGAGCTGTGAAGTCTGCTGTGGGTATCGGTTCATTACTTCTAGCGGGTATTGGAGATACCATTCGAGTCTCTTTGAGTACGGAGCCGATTGAAGAGATCAAAGTTGGCGTTTATATTTTGAAATCGTTAGGTCTTAAAAATGACACACCAGAGATTATTTCATGTCCCAGTTGTGGTCGTGCCGATATCGATGTTTATAAATTAGCCGAGGAAGTGGAACGAAGAGCTTTGGGACTTAAGAAAAACATCAAAATTGCAGTGATGGGTTGTGTAGTTAATGGGCCGGGGGAGTCTATGGAAGCCGATATCGGTATTGCTGGAGGTAAAGGCGAAGGGCTTGTTTACAAAAAAGGAAAAGCGATTAAAAAAGTTCCTGAATCTGAAATGCTTGAATACTTAATGAGCGAAGTTGAGAGAATGTAACTATGGCTCAAAGAATTACTCCTCGAAGTGAAGATTTTTCCCAGTGGTACTCGGACGTAATTACTCATGCCAAATTGGCAGATTACAGTCCTGTGAGAGGTTGCATGGTATTGCGACCTCAGGGCTATGCGCTTTGGGAAGTGGTTCAACGAGAGTTGGATAAACGATTTAAAGAGACCGGGCATAAAAATGCCTACTTTCCTATGTTCATTCCTGAGAGTTTTATCAATAAGGAAAAAGATCATGTGGAGGGGTTTGCACCTCAACTCGCTGTTGTGACCCATGGTGGGGGAAAGAAGTTGGAGGAGCCTCTAGTGGTTCGTCCTACATCTGAAACCATTATCAATGCGATGTATTCGAAATGGATCTCAAGCTATCGAGACTTACCTGTGCTGATCAATCAATGGGCTAACGTAGTTCGTTGGGAAATGAGAACTAAGCCCTTTTTGAGAACTATGGAATTTCTTTGGCAAGAAGGGCATACTTGCCACGAAACTGAAGATGAAGCACGAAAAGAAACTTTCAAGATGTTGGACATCTACAAACAGTTTCTTATGAATATTTTTGCAATTCCGGTAATCCCTGGTGAGAAAACACCGAGTGAAAAATTTGCGGGGGCCGAACAGACTTATTGTTTGGAACTCATGATGCAAGATAAGAAAGCACTTCAGGGTTGTACATCCCATTATTTTGGAAACAAATTTGCTAAGGCTTTTGATATTAAGTTTCAAGATAGAAATGGACAGCTTCAATACGTGTATCAAACCTCTTGGGGGCTTACGACTCGAGTTATTGGTGCCCTAATTATGATCCATAGTGATGATCAGGGATTGGTCATTCCTCCCAAGGCGGCACCCACTCAAGTGATGATTGTACCTATCACTCAAAAGAACAAAGATAACTCGGCAGTTCTTCAAGCCTGTCAGCAAATTCAATCCACCATGAAGGGTGTTGGAGTTACAGTGGAGATAGACGATAGAGAAGGTCAGAGTGCGGGCTATAAGTTTAATGAATGGGAAATTGCAGGAATTCCACTGAGAGTGGAAGTGGGTCCAAGAGATCTGGCTAATGAGATCTGTGTTTTTGCTCCGAGAGTAGGAGAGAAATTTCAAGTTAAACTCAGTGACATTGCCATTAAAACTACGGAAGCTCTAGATGCGTTACAAAAACGTCTTTATGAAAAGGCCGCTCAGTTTTTGGAAAGTAATATGCATTTAGAAAATGATTACGCTAAGTTTCAAGAGCGGATCGAGTCAGAATCTGGCTTTTATCAAATGCATTGGTGTGGAAGTGCTAAGTGTGAATCGCAGGTTAAAGAAGAGACCAAAGCTACGATTCGCTGCGTTCCATTTGCGCAGATAAAAGAGGCTGGAAATTGCGTTTATTGCAAGGCGCCATCTCAGGGTAGGGTTATCTTTGCTCGAAGTTACTAATATTTAATCGCTGAGTCATTGAATCCTTCGGAAGAGTGTGGATAGACCCATCTTTTTTGGTTATTCTTATAGAGATGCTTAATTCAAAACTTACACATGTTATCACTTTTGTTTTATTTCAATGGATCACTTTGGCCTATTCATTTGGTGATGTGGGCGAACCTTGTGCCAAAGTGACAGGGATGTTCGGGATTGTTAGTTATAATCAGGGCTACAATATAACTAATGATCAAAAACTGAATCAAGGTTCCGAAATCAGAACGGGAGAGAATTCAAGAATTGAACTCGTTTTGAAAGACAAATCTATCATTGAAATAGGTGACAACTCTCAGTTCACCTTAACCGCTTGTGAAATCATTCAAGATTCAAATAATATAAATTTGGAACTTGAGTTTGGAATCTTACGGGTAAAAGTTTCTAAGGATTTTAAAAGTCAAAGGCGAGAATTTAATTTAAAGACACCTACCTCAGTTCTTGGAGTTCGCGGAACTGAGTTCTACGTTATTTGGCAGCAGGATTCCTCTGGCATTGTGGCTGAAAGGATCTCGGTAAGTGAAGGACAAGTTGAAGTCACCTCTCTCTTTGATCAAACTAATCCTTCTTTACTGATAGAACACGGAAATGAGTTTCGGGCGGAAGGTAAAATTCAGGACTTAGGAGCTGAAGCAAGTCTTGAACCTATTGGTTCTCCTCAAATTGATACATTTACTTCATCTGAGCGAGAGGAGCTAGAAGAGTATTTTCAGCTAGAGTATGTCCGCTCGGAGGAATCCTCTGAAAATATTGAGAGAGGTTTGGATTCTAATCTGGAAGAGAAAACACAGGAAGAGGAGGAGAGTGGAATCGATTTTAAACATGAAGATGCATTCATTGATAATTATGAGGCTATTCGCAGTGAGCATTATGTAAGACGAGCTATTCTTTCAACCATTGTAAATACTATAGGTAAATTTGAGTTTAATCGAATCTATCTCAACCACTTGATGGGCTTTAGTTCAGTTTATCAACAGCAAACAGGGGCTATTAAATTTACAAAATATACCTCTGGAATGCAGGGCCTTTCAGTGGGATATGTGACTAATAAAGGACATGCTTTTGAGTTGGGGCTAGAGGTTTCTGCAGTCAGTAATATATTTGGGGGGTATCGATATATTTGGCGACCTGAAACTTTTTCACTTTGGCCTTTTGCGGGGATTGGAATAGGAACGGAGATCAGTTCAGTAAGACTTTCTCAGGGCCCCTCTGAAGCAGAGAGCTATGGTCGTTTAGGCGGAATAAAGCAGATGGGCTTTGGAGCGCTCGGAGTTTTAATTCCTATTGTAGAGGTTGGAATTAAAGCTGAAGTAAGGTTTACCTTTTATGGATTAGATCGAATGGTTTTAAGTCAGGGAGTGGGTCTAATCGTCTTTCTTTAAAACATCACCAATAGACCTGGCATAATAGCAAACACATACCTGTTGCTACTTTTGTAGGGAATATAGAGCTGAGCTTCAGCTTTCAAATATACATGTGAAATAGGTAGCATGATAGAGACGCTAGGAACTATATAGTATTTTTTTTGTAGGTCTCCACTAGTTTGATCCCAGTTCACTACCAGACGATCTTCAAGAAAGTAACTTACACCCAATCCCCCCATAAATCTAAAGGGGCTATTTCGTTCAGAAAATAGGTATTTGAAAGAGCCTGTCACGGCATTGTAGGCAAACATATTTAATGAGGTTTCCAGATAAAGTTTATCGTAAACCCGAACAGCTAATTTGCCTGAGATAAGATTAGAGTTCCAGATTTTACCAGCCTTTCCACGGGAGATAGCGGCACCTAGTCCAGCGGAAAAATAGAAATGGCTTTTAGCCTCTCGATTAACCAGCTCTAGAGAAGAGGTGCTTGCAATATATCTTGGAATTTCTGATTGAAGAATGGCGGGACTATCATCCCTAGGCATTTCATAATATTGATTTTTAATATAGCGATAAAGAGTTCTTCGAATCAGGAGTTTGGTATAGTAACTGGCCGCTTCTGCATTTAGATCATATCGTGCGGAACTTGATAGGGATTCAGTGTGCGCATAAATCTGATTAGGCGTTCTCTTATCATAAAGATACATTTCAAAATTATTTGCATTTAAGACTGAGATAATCACTATTTCCGCATTTAGCTTGGCTATTGTAAAACGAAATGATTCAAGGGTCAGACTTGGCATGGTCTGATCGGTCTTTTTGACATTAATCGAAGAGCTATAAGCTTGAATTGAACTTTCAATAGTAGAAACAACAGGCTCAAGAGTTTTCAGATCGGTGTAGTTGATCGGTTTTAAAATATAAATTTTTGCGGAATCTCCGTCAGATTTTGTGAGCTTATTGATTAGAATATTTTTAGCTGATTGTTTAAATTTCTCAATTCGAACCGCTTCTGCTGAGCTAGCGTTGAAATTATCAGAAAGTGATTCTTGAAGTTCTTCCCCTTTAACGACCGAAACAAAACTCATCGTTAATAGGCAAATGGTTATCCATTTATCAAGCCAAATTGATTTTTGAGATCTGTTTTTCAAACTATATTTCTCGAATAAATTAGGGTTCACTTAACATTTCGGAAAAAATCCAAAGAGACTTAAATACTTATCAATATTGGCAAGAAGATAAAGACTGGTTAAACTCTTAGGTAAGAACATGAATAATGTTGACGCCATAAATAAAGTCTTCGGAATTGAACTATTTCTATTTCCCTTTGAAGAGTGTGATGCAGCGAGTCTTGAGTCGGTAGGAAAGAAAGTTCTTTTACCCATTGCCCCCAAAAGGTTGGGCAGAAGTGTCAAGCGAATGCGTTCGTATTGGGCGGGTAGGGCGGCCTTAGCTATTGCATTTAAACGGTTAGGTATTAAGGGATATATTCAACCTGAGCCTAATTATGGTTACCTTCAAGTGGTTAATGGGGAGGGTAAAAGTTTTTCTAATCTGTATGTCAACCTCTCTCACACTGAATCGATTGTGGCGGTGGCATTATCCCCATGTCCAGTGGGAGTGGATATCGAACTGGCGGATCGAGATGCTTCTAAAGTTGTCACTCGGGTTGCTAGCGATTTTGAGAGAAATTTAGCAAGTCAGGGTGTTTTTGCGACAAATGGAAAATCTTTAAATCCGAATATTGCTTTGTGGAGTGCAAAGGAGGCCGCTGCTAAAGCCGTGGGATTAGGAATGAAGTTTGGTCTTAATTGCTTTGAGATTCACTTTGCTAAGGATGATATCTATCGAGTCAAAAGCGATAGGATAGGTCCCTTAAGTTTAAAATCCCCAACTTTAATCATTGAGTCCTTTAATCCCTATATTATTTCCATCTGTTCTGAATCTGAGGTAATGCCTTCAGGACGGATTGGTCGGAGCCTGATAAGTTCCTTCGATCTCGCTTGAGGTTGGAGTGGGCGGATTTTCTTGGGCTTTCTTTGATCTGTCCAGAAGTTCTTTCAAGAGGATCGAGAGATCTATCCAAGAGAAAATGGCTACACTAGTTGAACAGATTAAAACTGACACAATAAATAGAACTCCATAAAGATTCACACTTGGGGCTAATCTTGAAATCGTAAAAATAAGAATTAGGGAGAATAAGGTTAGAAAAGTTCCCCAGAGGGCCGAGGCAAGTTTGATGAAATGATTTTTGGTAAACTTAAGTAAAAAGAGACTTAAAGGAATTCCAAAGGCCTTAATTGTTATCATCCATAGATGGAGTTTGCCTGAACTTAGAGTTGTTTCTAAATTAAATAGACTGGGGGGGGTCGTACAGGCCGCGATACCCGCCAAAAAAAGTAAAAAAAGAGAAATAAAAACAATCATTTGCAATTCCTTAAGGGGCTTATTTGATCTAGTTCGTTAAACGGTTCAGACTCTTTAACGATTAGAAGAGTTAGATTGAAGTGCCCTTTCTCTCATGTTATCGGTAAGATCTTGTACTTTTTATAGTAAACCATATTTTGGGTTGAAAGAGATGTTGAGAACGAGGGTTCATGAGTAAGCAGATTTTGGTTAATTTTAGCCACTATGAGACGCGGGTGGCTACCCTGGAGAATGGGGAAATACGCAGTCTTCACATAGAACGTGAAGAAGATAAAAATGTTGTTGGAAATATATATTTAGGGGTTGTTAAAAGAGTTTTACCAGGAATGCAGGCTGCATTTTTGGAATTAGGACTGGAACGAACTGCCTTCTTATATGTGGATGACATTATCGATCAACCTTTTGGTGGGGATTTTGATCTGCTTGAGGAAGATTCATCTGTTGAAGGTGAATCTACTGAGCTAGGCGCTGAAGATGATGGAGAGCCTCTCAAAGAGAGCTATGATGAAGAGGTTGAATCGGAAGAGGGACGTCAAAAATGGGAACGGGATGTCACTGAGATTTCTGCTAAAGGGGCTGTGACGGTTAACCCTGCCTCGACTGAGCCAGTAGTAGCCCCTACTGAAGAAACTGAAGAGTTTTTTGAAAAATCTCCAGAAGAGAGAGCCGAAGAGTTGGTGGAAACTGCTCAAGAAGATGAAAATAGCGATGAAGATGAGTTGCTCTTTGAATCTGAGGATACAGCCGAGGATGAAGAGGAGAGTGATGAATCCGATGAAGATATCGAAAGTGATGAAGATTTTGAAGAGGATGAAGAAACTGAGTTTGAAGATGAATTAGAAAACAAAGAAGAGGCTCCCCCAGAAGCGAAAGCCGTTACTGAGCAAGTTCTAGAAACCAAATCTGAACCTGTTCCTTTTGAAGCGAAAGAGAGCCAAGTTGAAGCTAAGACATCTGAAATTCTTGCTGAAGGTTCTGAAACCCAACCTAAAGAATCAAGACAACCTGATTATCGAAATGAAAATGAAAACGATAATTTAGGAAATCGGATTAATAGTTCCCGTGGTAACTCAGAAGAAGGACGCCCTCGCGGTAGAAGTTGGGGAAGAGGGGGACAAAGACACTCGTCATCTCGCCCAGATTCACATCGAAATAATCGAAATCGAAATTCTTACGAAACACGTGATCGACAAGGTAGAGATAGGGATTACAATCGACAAGATGAGTACAGGGCCCCTAGTGATAGGGAGTCTTCCTATTCAAGAGAGGCTCGAGAAGGCTATCGTTCAGAGTCTTATCAAGAGAGAGGCAATGATCGGGAATCTAATCGAGGACAAAATAGAAATAGAGGATTTCAAGACAGGGATCGCTCCGATCGTGACAGAGACCAAAACCAAAACCGAGATAGATCGGACTATAGGGAGCGTTCCGATCGTGATAGAGACCAAAACCAAAACAGAGACAGATCAGACTATAGAGATCGTTCCGATCGTGATAGAGATCAAAACCAAAACAGAGACAGATCAGACTATAGAGATCGTTCCGATCGTGACAGAGATCAAAACCAAAACCGAGATAGATCGGACTATAGGGAGCGTTCCGATCGTGACAGAGATCAAAACCAAAACAGAGACAGATCAGACTATAGAGATCGTTCCGATCGTGACAGAGATCAAAATCAAAACAGAGACCAAAACAGAGACCAAAACAGAGACCAAAACAGAGACCGATCAGACTATAGAGATCGCTCCGAGTCTCGAGAACGAACCGAGCGTGATCCAAGGGACAGAAATCGCCCTTTAAGAGCTCAAGGCAGAAATAATCGAGACCGAAATACTAGAGACCGTGGAGGTCAGGAAAGTAATGAGGGGGGACGTCGTTCACCTCGCAGACCTCATCATCATACTGGACGGCCAAGAAATAATCGACGATTCCAGAAACGTCGAACTCGTGGTAGCGCCAATATTCAAGACCTTTTGAAAGAGGGACAAGAGATTCTAGTTCAGGTTGCGAAAGCTCCAATTGGAACTAAGGGAGCTAGACTTACAACTCACATTAGTCTTCCGGGGCGTAATTTGGTTCTCATGCCGACAGTGAAGCATCTTGGAATTTCCAGAAGAATTGAAAGTGAGCGAGAGCGGCGAAGACTACGAGATATTTTTACAAAGAGACTTCGTCCAAAGGATGCAGGTTTTATTATTCGAACTGTAGCTGAAGGTAAGAGTTTCAGAGATCTCAAAGCTGATGCGGAATACTTATTAAAAACATGGGCTAGAATTAAACGAGACTCTAAAAAGAAACGAGCCCCAGCTTTAATTCACGAAGATCTTTCTCTTTCAATGAGATCGGTTCGAGATTTCTTTACTGAAGAGGTGGACTCTTTTGTGATCGATAATGCCGAGGAACATGAAAATGTACTCCAATTTATCGAACAGTTCATGCCACAGCTTAAGAACACTGTAAAACTTTTCAAAGGTCCTTCTCAGTTATTTGAACACTATGGAATTGAAGCTGAGATTTCGCGGGCTTTAAATAAAAAAGTTTGGTTGAAGTCTGGAGGATACCTTCTCTTTGATCAGTCCGAGGCTTTAACGGCAATTGACGTCAATACAGGTCGTTATGTGGGTTCTAAAAGCTTGGAAGAGACTATTCTCAAAACGAACTTAGAGGCGGTTAAAGAGATCGCATATCAGCTTAGGATTCGTAACGTTGGGGGAATTATCATTCTTGATCTTATCGATATGGAATCGATGGAGAATCGAGAAAAAGTTTATCAGGCGTTACAAGAGGCTCTTAGTGAAGATAAATCTCGAACTAACATCTTAAAGATCTCTGAACTGGGTCTAGTGGAGATGACTCGCAAGAGAACACACGAAGACCTGATTCGTTATCTCACAGAAGCTTGCTCGATTTGTGAAGGACGTGGTTATCACAAGAGTAGACGTACAGTCTGTTTTGAAATCTTCAGAGAGATCGAAAAAGAGGCTATATCAAACACCAAAAATATTGTGGTGTTTGCCGCTCCTGCAGTTGTTTCTCGTATGATGAATGAAGAGAAAAAACATGTGGCCATGTTAGAAGAGCGATTCGGCAAGAAGATTGCTGTTAAACAGGATCCTGTTTTTCATGTCGAACAGTACGAAGTATTTGGTAAGCACTAGCCTTGGTTGTTTTGTGGATAACGAAATTACCAGGGTAAAAACTTGTGAATAAATTCAGAGCTGTTCATGTGAGACAGGGATAATCTCCTGAAAAACAGGCGTGGCAGAAGCCTTCTCCTGATTTTTCGGAGGCAACCTTTAAAAGCCCTTCAAGACTTAAATAGCCCAGCGAATCAGCACCCACAAAGACTCTGATTTTTTCTATGGAGTTTGAGGATGCCAAAAGTTCTTTTTTAGTTGGAGTATCAATCCCATAAAAACAGGGATGTGCGGTCGGAGGCGCGGAGATCCTTAAGTGAACTTCTCTGGCTCCAGCATCTCGTAAGTGCTGAATTAATTTTTTAGAGGTAGTTCCTCGAACCAAACTATCATCTACCACAACGATACTTTTGCCTTTAATAATTTCAGCAACTGGATTGAGTTTCAGTTTAACGCCAAAATCTCGAATCGCTTGCCGGGGTTCAATAAAGGTTCTACCAATATAATGGCTCCGAATAATTCCCATTTCGAATGGTAGATTAGAAAATTCAGAATAGCCTATAGCTGCATAGACTCCAGAGTCAGGTACGGGGATTACCATTTCTGCATGGAGTGCAGGTTGTTCTTCTGCTAACTGTTTTCCTAGGTTTTTGCGGGTATGGTACACGGTGCTTCCGTAAACAAGACTATCAGGACGAGCAAAATAGACCTGTTCAAATACGCAGCGTTTTTTTAGTGCTGAATTTAGAGGTCTAATCGAACTCACACTGAAGTTATTATTTAGAGAAACGATAACCATTTCACCAGGCTCTATTTCTCTTTCATAAGTAGCACCTATAAGATCAAAGGCAGTGGATTCACTAGCAAAAACAGGTCTTCCCTTATGAGAACCCATAACTAAGGGGCGAAATCCTTGAGGATCTCTGACCGCTATAAGGTATTCATGGTTTAATACCAAAAGAGAATAGGCTCCGATGACTTGATTTAGAGCGTGTATCAGCGCTCGTGTTAGTTCTCTTTCCTTGGATTTTGCCATCAGATGCAGAATGACTTCGGTGTCAGCAGTGGATTGAAAGATTGAACCTTCTTGCTCGAGCTTCTTAGTGAGTTCAGTCGCATTGACTAGATTTCCATTATGAGCAATGCTCACCCAGCCTAATGAGCTTTTCATTATTAAAGGCTGCAAATTTTCAGAAGTATTTCCACCTGCAGTAGAGTATCGATTGTGCCCTATAGCTGTATGTCCTTGAAGGCTATTGATAACTGAAGCTGTAAAAACATCACCTACAAGCCCCCGTTCTTTATGAACAAAGGGTTCTTTTCCATGGGTGGAAACGATTCCGGTTCCCTCTTGACCTCGGTGCTGGAGAGCATGAAGACCTAGATAGGTTAGATTTGAGGATTCATCAACTCCTGAAATTCCAAAAATAGCACACATAAAAAATTACGATCCTTACCTGAAAAATTTATTCCATTTTTGGGTCCATTTCGCCTTAAGATCGGGAATATGGGCGGAGAGTACTTGTGCCCCCCCTTGGCGAATATTCATTGCGCTTAAATCATTTGTGTTTCCAATATGGGTAAATTTAACTCCAGCTTGGCTTGCTGTATTTTCAATGTCTACCTGTTCAATCGGATCATAGGCCAGGACAATTCTAGGAATAGTTTCACCAAATAAAAATTTATCTACATCGATTTCAGAAGGGATATGAAGATCTATTCCAGTGCAATCATAGGGAGAGTGAAATGCCATTTCAAGCAGCGAACATACGAGTCCTCCATCGGAGATATCGTGAGCCGCATAGGTTAGCTTTTTCTTTCTTAGGCGTTGGCAGAATTTAAGCATTCTCTCGAGCATGGCGAGATCTGTTTCTTCGGGCTGACCACATTCTCTTTTGAACCAGCTAGAGGCCATTAAGCTTCCCCCGAGCCCCCCCTCTATGGGGCCTATAAGTGCTAACTCGAGTTGAGTACTATAAAAATTGGAATGGGGTAGAGCGAGTTTATCCTCGATAATACCTACCATTCCAATCATTGGTGTTGGGTAGATAGGTTTACCATCGGTCTCATTGTAAAAGCTGACATTACCTGAGACGACGGGGATTTTTAAAGCATCACAGCTTTCTGAGATTCCTTCAATCGATTCGCAAAACTGCCACATCACCTCTGGATTCTCGGGGCTTCCAAAATTTAAGCAATCGGTAATGCCGATAGGCTCACTTCCACGTACAGCAAGATTCATAGCGCACTCGGCGACTGCCCGTCTTCCCCCCTCGCGGGGCCAGAGCCAAGAGACTCTGGGATTGCAATCGGCTTTTACTGCAAGTCTAATCTCTTTCTCTCCCATCTCTCTTATTCTGATCACAGCCGCATCATCTTGTGAGCTACCTAGAGTTCGATTTCCTACCATCGAGTCATATTGTGAAATTAGTTTTTCAGGGTTTGCAAAATTGATCTCTTCCATCAAGGTTTGAAATTTAGAGTTGAGGGTTGCGACTAGCATTCGATTTCTATCTAAAAACCAACGTTGTTTAAGATCTACAGGGGGACTTGAAGCTCGTTCTGCCATCAAAGGCTCGGTCACTAGTTCTACTGGAAGATCGACCACAATCTTTTCAGCTTTAGTCATCTGAATACGATTTCCAGAAATAACAGTTCCAATCTCCTCGGCATGGAGATCCCATTTTTCGTAAATACGTTTTAATGAATCCACTTTGTCTGGAGAGGTGACTAAGAGCATTCGTTCTTGTGATTCTGATAAGAGTAGTTCAAAAGCAGCCATTCCAGACTCACGAGTGGGAATTTTATCTAGATTAATTTCTAAACCTGTTTTTGCTCTATGGGCCATTTCAAAAGAGGAAGAGGTAAGTCCAGCAGCTCCCATGTCCTGTATTCCTACAATGACACCCGCTTTCATCGCTTCAAGTGTGGCCTCTAGAAGTAGTTTTTCAGTGAAGGGATCTCCTACTTGCACTGTGGGACGTTCCAGCTCTTTTTCTATCGAGAATTCTTTGGAAGCCATGGTGGCTCCGTGAACTCCATCTCGTCCCGTTTTGGCCCCTACATACACTACGGTATTGCCAATGCCTTTGGCATAGCCCAAATAGATCTCATTGGATTTTACAATCCCTAAGGTGAAGGCATTCACTAGAGGGTTACGGGTATAGCAGGGATGAAAAAAAGTTTGTCCGGCTACAGTAGGCACTCCGACACAGTTTCCGTAATCGCCTATTCCTTTAACCACGCCATTTACAATGCTTGAAGTTCTTTCATAGTCGAGACTTCCAAAACAAAGGGCATTCATCGAAGCGATAGGACGAGCCCCCATTGTAAAAATATCTCTAAGAATCCCTCCAACCCCTGTGGCAGCCCCTTGGTAAGGTTCGATAAAAGAGGGATGGTTGTGGCTTTCCATTTTGAAGGCGACTGCCCAACCCTCTCCAATATCTAAAATACCTGCATTCTCTCCAGGCCCCTGAATGACCCTTTTTCCTTGAGTGGGAAATCGCTTAAAAAATTTCTTCGAAGATTTATAACTACAATGTTCGCTGAACATCGCTGAGAAGATACTTAGTTCAGCGTAGTTTGGAGCTCTTTTTAAACTTTGACACACATGCTGGTATTCGGTGGATGAAAGGCCTAAAAGTTTAGCTAACTCTAAAGTTGAGGGAGATGTGTCGGTGATTTGCTGGCTCATGAGTGCAATCCTAATTGTATTTTTAATGAGCTCCAAATTTTTAGGCCATCGTGAATTCTAAGATCGGTGGCTCTCTCTGGATGGGGCATTAGGCCGAAAACATTATTGTTTTTATTGCAAACTCCAGCGATATTGTGAGTACTGCCATTAGGATTGTTCTGATAGGTCAATACAATTTGAGAATTTTTAACAAGTTCTTCGTAACCGTCATTATCAATCACAAATCGTCCTTCTCCATGAGCAATCGGAAGAGTTAAAGTTGTGTTTTTTTCGGTGCTACGGGTCCACGGAGTTTCAACTGTCTCTATTTTTACTGTGACATCTTTACAGATGAAGTTCAGACTTAAATTTCTGGCAAGAGCTCCGGGGAGAAGGCCCGACTCGCAAAGGATTTGAAATCCATTACAGATTCCAAGAACAAATCCCCCTTTGCTCGAGAAATTTTTTACCTTTTCCATGATAGGCGAACGGGCTGCCATGGCTCCACAACGAAGGTAATCCCCATATGAAAATCCTCCAGGAAGAACAACGAGAGCAAAGGAACTTAGGTCGGGAGTATCTTTGTGCCATAGTCTTTCGACATCAAAGCCCCCTACCTTTTTTAATGAATCGACAACATCGTCGTCACAGTTACTTCCAGGAAATGTAATAACTCCAGCTTTCATTAATCTAAAATCTCATGTTTAAAAGATTCAATGACAGGGTTTGCTAAAAGTCTCTCGCACATTTTTGTAACATCTCGTTTAGCTTCTTCTTTAGAGTCATAATCCATCTCTAAATCAATTACTCGACCCATTCTAATGTTCTTGATCTTATTAAATCCCATTCTCTTTAGAGACTCCTCTACAGTACTTCCTTGAGGATCAAAAACGGAGTCTTTGTAAAATACGTGAATTCTAGCTTTCATAGGCTTGCCTCAAAGTAATTTTGGAGTCGTTTAGAAACTTCCAGATAGGCTTCATCGACACCGCCCAAGTCTTGACGAAATCGATCCTTATCCATGGGTTCTCCAGTTTTTTTATCCCAAAGTCGGCAGCCATCAGCTGTAAATTCATCAGCAAGAAGAACATTGCTATTAGCTTCACGTCCAAACTCTAGCTTGAAATCGATTAGCTCAAGTCCAATCTCGCTAAAGACACTCTTTAAAAGATCATTGACTCTTATGCTTTGGGTAATCATGACTTCGAGCTCTTTGGGGGTGGCCCACTTGAAATGATAAATATGGCTTTCCGCAATTAGGGGATCTCCTAGAGCATCCGATTTGTAGAAAAACTCTATAAGGGCCGGTTCAAAGGTTTGTCCTTTTTGTATCGCAAGTCTTTTACAAATACTTCCAGCAGCCCGATTTCTAACAACGACTTCCACTGGGATAATTTCAAGTTTTTTGCAAAGCATTTCTCTTTCAGAAAGATAATGCACGAAATGAGTTTTAACCCCATGATTTTCCAAATACTGAAATAAGGCCGATGAAACTTTATTGTTAATAAATCCTTTGTTTTTGATGGTTCCCTTTTTTAGAGCATTAAAGGCGGTCGCATCATCTTTAAAAAACTGAATGACATGTTCAGGGCTGTCGGTCGAGTAAAGTATTTTTGATTTCCCCTCTCTAATCGGGGTTGTTTTTTTAGGGGTCATGTTTGAAGTACCTTTTTATAAAGATAATCGAGATGTTGAAAATAACAGTTTGTATCAAAAAGTTTCTCTAATGTTTCATACCCTTCTTTGTCTAGAAGTGATTTTATTGAGGCATCTGATTTTAAAAGGGCTAAAAAAGAAGTTTTAGTATCAAGGGCCGCTAGAGCGTTTCTTTGAATGATAGCGTAAGAATCATCACGTGACAGTCCCTTTTCAACTAGAAATAAGAGAGCTCTTTGAGAAAAGATAACCCCATGTAGTTGATCTAGGTTAGCTTTCATTCGCTCTGGGAAAATTTCAAGATTACTTAAAAGCTGGTTAAGTCTTGCTAACATATAGTCAGCTAAGATATTCGCATCGGGTCCGATGACTCGTTCCACAGAGGAGTGGCTGATATCTCTTTCGTGCCAGAGAGCTATGTTCTCCATTGAGGGAATCACCATGCCTCTTAAAAGTCGTGCGATACCAGTTAAATTTTCTGCGCTTATCGGATTTCTTTTGTGAGGCATAGCCGAAGAACCTTTTTGTCCTTTGGAAAAGCCCTCTCTTGCTTCACTGACTTCAGTTCTTTGTAAATGCCTCAATTCGACTGCAATCGCCTCAACACAAGAAGCAAGCAGCGCTAGAGCTGAGAAATAGCTAGCAAAACGATCTCTGGAAATAACCTGAGTCGAAATAGAATCTGGAACTAAGCCCAATTTTTCACTTACATATTTTTCAACTTCAGGGGGAACATGAGCATAATTTCCAACCGCTCCACTGAGTTTTCCCACTGCGATCTGTTTTTTAGCTTCTAGAATTCTGGCTTTTGACCGTTTAAGCATGTCATGCCACAAGAGCCACTTAAGACCCATAGTCATGGGCTCTGCATGAATTCCGTGAGTTCGTCCAATCATGGGAATGTGTTTGTCTCTCAAAGCCTTTTCTTGGGTAACCTTAAGACATAGATCTAATTCTTCCAGGATAATCTCGGCCGATTTGGTCATTCGGTAAGATAAAGCTGTATCTAGAATATCGCTGCTGGTGAGACCTAAGTGAACATAACGACCGGCCTCTCCGATGTGGCTTTGAACATCAGAGACAAAAGCTGCTACATCATGCTTGGTTTCCTTTTCGATTTCCAATATCCGAGCGATATTGAAATTGGCTTTTTCTTGAATTTGTTTGAGTTCAGGCTCAGGGATTTTGCCGAGTTTGGCCCAGCCTTCACAGGCCAATACTTCAATGTCTAACCAGGTTCTAAATTGTGCTTCTTCGGACCAAACCCATGCCATCTTAGGCCGGCTATACCTGGCGATCACAGAGTCTCCTTAGTTAACACTCTTTACTTTATTCTTCTGAAACACTGTCCTCTGTCAGAGTAAGTAAAGTCTCTAGAAGTGTATTGAGTGCAAAATCAATCCCAAAGGGAATATTTATTCCAAAGTCAGCACCCGTGTAATAACGGAAGTAACCTTGATTATTTACATACCACATTCCTTGTACCAAAGTCAGTTCCCGCTGAATAGTGGGGAACAGTTTGCCACTAGCTGATTGAATATTGAGTTCAGGAGTAGGAAAGTTCGCCGGTTTTTGAACCGACTCAAAACGAATTGAAAATTCTTTTAGATTACCCTGTTCTTTTTCGATTAAATCATTTTTAAAAATATACCAAAAGCCCACTGGAAATCCAAAGGCCATAGGTCCTCGGACACCAATAAAAGCATAAAAAGGTGTGTAATCAATCTTCTCAACTGGAGGCAAAAGATCTCCAGAGTTCATATCGATTTCATTGAATTCAAGAAGGGCTTTAAATCCGCCTGATTTACTAGGGTACTTTTTGATGTTTTTGAGCCGACTAACAGCCTTTTCATAGATTCGATTTAGAGTTGCTTCGTCTTTATTCTGTCCTAAGTAACAGGATCCATCGGTAAGATACCAATATTCTTTTTTGTGGGTCGTTACGACCTTTTTTTCCAGATCTTGATTTGCACAAGATCCACACTTACGGGTTTTTCCTAAAAGTAGGTTGCGACTTTCGTTCATTTTCTCTTCAGCACGGTCGATACTTTCAGGGCTGCTTTTTTGATTGATGAGATCGTTCAAAGCCTTTTTATTGTATTGGTATTGAGTTTGAACTGTTTGAAGTTCTGCTTGGCACTGCTTGTCTGCGAGTCGATCGGCAAAAAATTTCTTAGTAGGGACTCCTTGGGTGAGCTTAAGATCCTCTCCCGAAGCTGGGATCGTGGGTCTATCTCCAACTCCAGCCAAAATAAGCCCAGCATTTAGAGTTAGGACACCTAGAACTGAGAGCTTTGTTATCAGAAGCGTTGACGTTCCCATAACTTTTAAGACCTGGTTTTTGACCGTTACTTTATTCGTTGACACCATAAAACCTTCTCCTCCTAAATTCAACTTTTCGTTAGACTTTTTATTAACGAAAAGAGGGACCTAAGTTCGCGGGATTTTTCCCATCTCCATAATATCGACGCCAGGCGTTGCATGCGATCGCTTTTTAAGTTTCCTAAAATCTTAATAGTATTTTCAAACTCTCCTCGCCCTTGAAGAGCTTCAAGCTCTGAAACGAACTGAGAGAGATTTTGCGAAGTATTCAACTCTACTAGAATCCGGTATAGATCTGAAAAAGACCCAGAGCTGATGAATCGATAGATCCATTTTTGTTCGGATTCGGTGAGAGAGAGATTTAAAGAGCCTTCTTGGGATAGGTTGATTAAAATTTGTAAAGTTTTAATGTTTTTAATTAGGATATCTTTAAAAAAAGAACTAAGTTCGCTGATATCTGAATCTTTAGTCCCGATTACAGAGCGCGATATTTTTAGAAGGGATTCCTGTTGCTCTTGAGTTGCTTCTCCTAAACTTTGAATAAATCTAGATAATGCAATTTCATGGGTTAAAGCCTGAATGAGACCCGGGTATTTGGCTCCTGAAGGGGAAACTTCTAACAGCGTTGTCGATTGTAAAAACGAGAACAGCGCGGTGAGTCCTTTGATATCATTATCTCGGCAATGAACAAGAAAAGAATGATAGAACTCAAGTAGACTTATTTGATTGGGTAGGTGAGCGTCCAATTCGTAGAGCACTTGCAGATTTTGCAAAATACTGTCTAAAAGTTCAGCGGTTTCTGGATTGTTAGGATAAAGACTTTTTAATCTTTCACGATCTTCAATAGAAATATTTCCTATTTGAAGATCTTCAAATAGGAATGTGATTAGTTTTCGAATGTGAGAGAAAGAGAGCCCCTTTAAAAAATTTTGAATGCTGTTCAGCATATTAGGAGATTCTAAATCGGCCAGAATCAGTGGGCTTCCCTCTTCGGGTCTAGAAAATAGAAAAGCCATTGAAGTTAAAAATGGAACTGGATCAGCTAGAGGATGGGCTCTATGCAGAGCTACTAGGGTCTTTTCAAGGGACTCTTTTAAGGTTGAGGTATTTCCACCTGAGGCAATCTTGGTGATTGTTGGGCCAAATGATTTTTGTTTTACAGACCATTCTAAATCATTAGAGAACTCTTTTAGTCCAAGAGCTTTAAGTTCTAAATCGATTTTTGAAGCTAAAATAAACTTACCATTGTTGTCCTTAATCGGTTTTTTTTCTTCATCCAGTTCCAATAAATTTAATGCGAACGAGAAAGATTTTATGGGCTGTTGCCAGAAGAATTTATCGAAGTTTTCAACAGGTAATGCATTAATCAGATCATGATTTGCTCTGGCATAATGTTCAAACCATTCAGCCAATAAAAATGAGTTAAGAGTTACTGAAGTATCTTTAATTATTCTAGAGCTATTTGATGTTTTATCTAGAGCAAACTGAATACGTTGTAAGAGATGAATTAAGTTTTTTGTGGGGGGATCAGAAATGTTTTTTCGAGGGAGCTCTAACCAGAATTTAGCATTTAGTTCCAGATCATCGAAAGGCTCCTTTAACGTCTCTCGAATAAAACCGGAAGTTCCCTTTAGAATCATGGGCTCGAATCTCTCTGAGAGTAATCTTACCAATGCCTGACCCTCATCGGTTTTTAGAGTTTGTTGAGCTTTTAAAAACAGGCCAGATGTGGGGCGGTTTAAAAGTTCTGCAAGTTTAAGAAATCGAGTAACTTGAGAAGGTGATTCTTGAGTTGCTTTTAAACTTTTTATTACAGATTGACTTAGCTCTCGAAAGATTGAAGCTCCTCTTTCTTGACCTAGAGATTGAAAGGTAAGAAATACATTTTTGCCTAATTCAGAGACTCTTAAATGTTTAGATAGGATTATTAGATTTTTCTCAAATGAGGGATTTTCAAATAACTGGCTTAAATCTTTTAGGAGCTGAGAGTTATCTGCTAAGAACTCCGAATATGAAAGAGTTGAGACCTTAAAAGGTTTGAAGGCTCGATGCCATTCAGGATTAAAAAGATAAGAATTTCTTTTTAAAAGCTTGGGCAAACTAGAATGGGAAAGAGTCGAACTCAAAACTTGATTAAGAGGAAGGGATGGGTATTTCTTGTTCAAGTTCTCTAAATCTTTTGATAGGTCGGAAAAACTTTTTAGATCTACTTGGTTTTGAATTAGGGCGGGGAGGCCTTCTGGATTGAAAGCATCCTGATAAAGATATTCGTTAGCCGCAGCTCCCAAAATTTTTAAGTCATGATTTGAAGTCGAATTTAACCAGGGTTTAAATCCATTGAGTTGTCCCTTTGAATTGAGAGCTTCAAATATTTTTCTGAAATCATCTGGAGTAAGTAAATCTCGAAGAGCGATTTCGGGAAAAGATTGGGTTCTTGAATTCTCTAAAATGGGAAGTTCAGGTGGGCTAGAACAGCCTACAAAGAAAAAAGATAGCCCAATTAGAATCGCCCAGAAAACCCTTTGCATGGGGGCAATATAGATAAATTTATGCCTTGTGTCAATTTGGCATTAGGAAAACTTACAACGCATTGAAATACTGAAATTATTAGTTGTTTACAATATTTCTAATCAGCTTTGCGAGTCGGACACCTTCTTTATACCCGGAAAAAATAGCTAGGCGTTTTTGGGTGAAACTGGTGGGAGAGGCCTGGAGTTGAATGTGCCCGATTACGTTAGCCTCTTTTAACTCCTTAGCTATATTTTTTTTCAAAGAAGAAAGATAAAGCTGGCGAAAAACCCCATCGCTGGAATCCTTTTTTCCACTTTTAAGGAATTCAAAATAATCATCATACATTTCAACAGCTACTATAATTTTACCCCCTCGTTTTTTTGCCTCCTCTACATCAAGTCCTTGAAGTGATTGAATCCATTCTTGTTGAGCGCCTTGAGGATAGGGGCGAAAGATTCCGGGAACTGACATTGTTTTTAGAAGAGGTGTTCTCCAATCTCCGCGGTCGTAAATATCACTAGCGTCTCCCTCTGTATTTGCGGAAGAGATTACTAATGGAAATTTAGACTCTTCAATTTCCTTCTGTCGAAAATTGGATTCAATTAGAGCCGAGAGCTTGTCGTGGCCTGCATAGCCTTTACTGGGATCAAAGATGCTGGCTTTGTAAAAGTCTTTCTCCTGGAGTCGCATGGCGAACCACTCTACATCATGAATACTTTTTAAGAATCCTCCAGCAAGAGCAAAAAGCGTAGGCCATCCGGTTGTGATAAGGGTCTCAATCTCGATCCCTTCTTCATGGAATCTTTTTAAGAGTCCAACCGTTGCAAAACTTGCTATTCCAGCCCCACCTAGAACTAGAGTGATTTTTTTTCGTTCGGCTATGGGTCGGGCAGGCTCAATCGGAGTGGCCAGGGAAGAATGCGATTCAGTTTCGGTGGATTTAGTGGGTTCGCTCTCTTCAGGTTGAGAAGAATTAGAGGGGGATAAGAATGAGCAACTGATTAAGTTGACCATGAGTAATAAAACTGAGCTGATGAGGATCTTTTTATAAACGTTCATAAAATAAAAGGTACTCCACATTACCACTTTTCTTCCCTACTAGGGGAGATGTTTCAGGTCCCCCCTTTAAAATCAGTCCTTGAGACTTTATCCAACATGAAAAATCTTTCATCGCCCCTTCGACGTCAGCCGTTTCTTTAACGATTCCACCTTGCAAAATATTGTCGGGAGATAATTCAAATTGAGGCTTAAATAAAAGTAACCATTGTTTACCTTTGGGAAACTGTGAAACTAAATTAGGAACAATACTTCTAAGAGAAATAAAAGAGACATCTGAGACTAGTAGTTCAATATTTTCAGCTTCGAGGGATAAACTTAAAAGCTGAGATTGAGTAAGTAGTCTCGCATTGGTTTTTTCAACTACGATGACTCTGGGATCCTCTCTAAGCTTAATGTCTAAAAGCCCGTATCCCACATCAACTGCAAAAACAGCTTTAGCTCCCTGTTTTATAAGACAATCTGTAAACCCACCTGTTGAACTCCCGATATCCAAGCACACTTTATTTGAAGGATTAAGTCCAAAGATTTTGAGTCCATGCTTAAGCTTATCCCCCGCCCGGCTGACGAATTCAGACTTTTTACTGCGGATCTCAAGAGAAATATCGGTTTTTAGTTGAGTTCCCGGCTTATCGATTCGCTGATTCTGACTCCAAACGATGCCTTCCATGAGAAAGGCTCGTGATTCTTCAAGGTTAGCAGCCAGCCCTTTTTCAACCAATAGAATGTCTACTCGTTTTTTCATTTCAATATGCTAGATTGCCTGAATGTCGGTGGACTTACAAATAGGAAAGTCGAATCAGCGGTTCTCTAATCTCAATCCTTGGGCACTTATTTTATTTGTATTTCCAATTCCGATTTTGATTGTGGGATTGTTTTTTTATTACTGGTCGACCGCTAGAGCGGATTACAAAAGGGTTACTAGTCAATTTATACAACGGCAGAATCAGGTTCTAGCTCATGATGCTATGGAAGTAGCTCGCGAAGTGTCTCACCTTCTTGAGGAAGCGGCTCATGATGTTCAGACCCTTTCTCTTATCCCTACGACACCGGCCAATTTTACTAAGTTTTATATCTCAAGAGTGGGGCAGTTAACTCAATTGGATCCCAGAGATGACTCGGTTAATATCATTCCACTTCCTCTCTACAATGAAATTATATTTTTAAATTTACATGGAGATGAGCAACTTCGACTAAAAAATGGTCAACAAGAGTCTCAGCTTCGTCGATTTAATCAATGTTCCGGTATTAATCTATGTGATGCTGAGCTTATTAAAAAGGCTATATCATTATCTGAAGGAGAAATTTACTTCGGAAGACTGATTCGATGGTACTCCAAGGAAAAAGAGAATGAAAAAAATGAAGGTTCTTATTTGCCGGTAGTCTATCGAGCTGCTGATGGCTTTTTTTTACTTGGGTTGGATTATCGTTATTTAAAAGAATTGTTAACTCAACCTACATTTCCTTATGAGCGAAAACAGAACCTGCTCCAGTCTTATCAAAACGGGAACTATATTTATATTGTTGATAGTGAGATGGATTTTATAGCACATCCAAAATTTTGGAATGTGAGTGGGTTTTCACCTCTTACTGGTTTTAGAGTCGAGTCAATGCAGATAGATGCTGATGAAGGTGAGCATCCCATTAACATTCGAAGTTATCGAGGGGAGAGACTCAAGACCTATTTTGATAGATTGCTCAATCGTTCTTTTCTTCAGAGATCGGTGGATGTTTTTCAAGCCTCTAATTTGGGGGGAAGTAACCGCGTTCTTTCTGTGGCTCCAATTCTCATGCAAAAAGGGCAGTTTAGGACAACTGGCATTTTTGGATATGTAATCCTGGGATGCAGCGTCGATTATTTTGAGGCGCCTAAGGAGCAATATGTCCCTTACTATTAATTGAGTGTATAGCGCTGAATACTTTTTATTGAAAGACTTGCTAATATGCGAGATTATTATCTCGCATAAATGAAGATATCCAATTCAAATATTGTAGCGTCTATAATGAGCGTGGGATTTTTTTCGTTTTTCTCACTTCTGATTTTGGGTTCCTGTGGAACTAAAGATACCTATTTGCTATTCACCGATTCGCTAGCCGGAGTTATTGGAGGGGCTGTTTTAGCCACACAATCTCCACCTTCCAGAAGGGGATTAGCAAAACAAACATTTGATCACTTTCCTCAAAGCAACACCTCTTGCCCTGAGATTACTAATCAGGATGATTCTTTCGCTAAATGCTTAGACTTTCAAACCGATAAAATTGTAGAAGATCCAGGAAGATACTTGCGACGTTATTGGGGGCTTTGTCAATTTCAGGGTTTACAAATGATGCCTTGGTGGAGATCTTATCACCGAATTGAATTCCCTGATCAAGCGACCTGCAACGCGTTCAGAAACAATAATAATGATGGCTTTACCCCAGCCAATATTAACGCAAATTCCTTGGTCAATGAAAGTATTACTCTTAATTTTGGCTTGGGACCTAATGGAGATGAACAAAATATTGTATTTTCTGAAGATGGGAATGTTCAGTATTTATGGAGTGATTTTCCAACGGGATTTCTCGAGGCCAAGCAGGGTGGAATTCAAGTCTCTTTTCCCGCCTCAAATGAAAGAAGTCTTTTAATTCACGGTCTTCAAGTTAAAGATTTTAAACCTGTGAATGGGGAGATCAATAACCCTTTGGAGCTTTATGTTAGCATGCAAAATAATCCAAGTGATGGGGTTTTGACCTTGTTCTCGGATAAGACTTTCTCTTCAATTAAAGTTGGAGATCGCCTACATGAACGTAAAGATGCTAATCTGGATTTTCAATATGGGGATGACTATCCATTGGTGGTCAAGTATTCAGGTGCGGTTCCAGTTGTTTTAGCCGGAGGTAAAATTCGTACTCAGTTCAATTCAAAGGGAATTTTAGGGCTTTCGACTATTTCTGAAGATCTTAGATATGAGGATGCGACCTGTTGTTGGCCCTCTTCTGGGAAAATAACAACCCTATTTAATAGTCTTTATGCTTTACCTACTGTTCGAAGAAGAAAATTCACCGAGGAAGTTATTGAGTTTTCTTCTACTTGTGGCCAGATAAAACTTATACAATCTGGTGGAGATGCAAGTGACGTTCCTGAAAGAACTCTTCAGCTTTCCCAGTGCTTTTAAATAATTATTTCGAAACTACTGCAATGATAAAGAGGATTCTTTAATTGTTCTTTTGGATTTTGTTTTTGTTGTTGTTGTTGTCTTGGGTGCCAAGTCTAAAGACTTCAACTTTTCGATAGTTTTTGTGGCTATTCCATTGCCGTCTAGAAAGCACATGGCGCGCTGAGACTTTGGAGATGCATGATCAATAAAATGATCAGGTAAACCTAAAACTAAACAGTTTTTCTGAAGATTCTGTCTTTGGAAAAGCTCGAGCACCCCAGAACCAAACCCCCCCATCACTGAGTTTTCTTCGATAGTTACAACAAGGTTTGAGCGTTTTGCCCAATAAAGGAGAAGCTCTTCATCTAGAGGTTTAATATATCTGGCGTTGATTAATACAGTTTTTAGCCCTTGTTCACGCAGGATCTTCTGAGCCTCTATCGAGGACTGAACAGCTTGTCCTACGGCGAAGATACTAATATCGACCTGTTCCGCATCAGCAGAGAGAAGCTCGCCTTTTCCAATCGGTAAACAGATAGGTTCTTTATCCATTTTAACACCGACAACTTCACCTCTAGGATACCTGAAAGCAATAGGGCCTGTTTGATGGTGAATTGCAGTTTTAATCATGTGCTGCAACTCATTTTCATCTTTAGGCGCCATGATAACGAAGTTTGGAACTGCCCTCAAATAACTAAGATCAAAAGCTCCTTGATGGGTTGCTCCATCGGCCCCCACCAGGCCTCCACGATCCATTGCAAAAATGACTGGAAGATTTTGAATTCCCACATCGTGGATGATTTGATCGTAAGCTCGTTGTAGGAAGGTTGAGTAAATTGCAGCTACAGGACGGTATCCTTCTGTGGCCATACCAGCCGCAAAAAGTACAGCATGGCTTTCGGCAATTCCTACATCATAAGTTCGAGTAGGAAATTCTTTTTGGAATTTATTAATGCCAGTTCCACTTGGCATCGCTGCAGTTATCGCTACAATTCGGGGATCTTCTTTAGCAAGTTTAATTAAAGTATCCGCAAAAACATCCTGATAGTTAGGTGTTTTTGGGCCTGAACTTTGAATACCATCATTAATTTTAAAGGATGTGACCCCGTGATATTTCAGAGGCAACTCTTCAGCAAGTTTGTAACCTTTGCCTTTTTTGGTGATAGCATGGACTAAATAGGGCCCGCTCTCAACACCTTCTGAACGAATAAATTTAAGTGTGTCGACCAGTTCTTCAAGGTTGTGACCGTCGATTGGACCTAAATAACGAAAGCCAAAGCACTCAAATAACATTCCCGGAGTAAAAAATGTTTTTACACTTTTTCGGATCTTGGAGGCTACATTTCTAACGGGAACTCCATGGTTATTTAAAGAATCCACTAGAGAACGGATCTCTTTTCTAAAACGATTATAGCCTGGATGGGTTACGGTATGGTTGACGAATTTTGAAAGAGCACCCACATTAGGATCGATCGACATATCGTTATCGTTAAAGATCACCACCAAATTTTTTGCAGGGATGTGGCCCGCATTGTTAAGAGCTTCATAAGCTAAGCCCCCCGTCATTGAGCCATCACCGATAACAGCAATTCCCATGTGAGGAGTTCCTGCTAAGCGCATTCCTTCGGCAATACCTAAAGCAGCTGAAATAGAGGTGCTGGCATGACCCGCTCCGAAATGGTCGTATTCACTTTCAAACCGATTAGTAAAGCCACTAAGGCCACCTTCTTGTCGAATGGTGTGAAAACGGTCCTTTCGACCAGTTAAAATTTTATGAGGATAGGATTGGTGCCCAACGTCCCAAACGATCTTGTCTTTTGGGGTTTCAAACACGTAATGCAGAGCTACTGCTAACTCTACGGTTCCAAGGTTTGAGGCAAAATGCCCCCCCTTTTCCGAAACAACTTGTAAGATAAGCTCCCGAACTTCCTGAGCTACTTGTTTTAAAGAAGAAGCTTTAAGTTTCCTTAAGTCTTCTGGAGAATTGATTTTCTCTAAAAGTTTCATGGTTGTTTTTAAGCTTTCCTTGTACGGATGAACTCTGCAATATCTATCAAATTCTGAGATTTGTCACCCAAGGATCTAATGGAGCTTATAGCATGGTCAATGAGAAGATTTAACTTCTGTTTCATCTCCGAAGGACTCATGACTTGGGTGTAGCAGGGTTTGGGTTTTTTTCTTGGACCGCGTGAATATCTAATAGAAGTTTCAGAGTCTAAAAGATCATCCGAAATTTGGAAAGCTAATCCAATAGCCTCTCCATATCTTCGAAAACTTTGAACTTTTTCTTCTTCCAGAGGCATTAGCTTAGTAGGAATAAGTACTGAGGCTAGTATCAAGGCCCCGGTTTTGTGAATATGAATAAACTCAATTTCTGGAAGCGATGAGTCGGAAGTGTCGATGGTTACATCTAAAAGTTGCCCCCCTACCATTCCTCTAACCCCTGAATGATGAACTAGAAGATCCATGACCCCTAAAATTTGAGCTGGCTGAAATTTTTGAGACTCTCCCAATAATAGAACTTGGCCAAAGGCCTCGGTTAAAAGAGCATCTCCCGTTAATATGGCAACTGCCTCACCGAATCTTTTATGGTTTGATGGCTTTCCCCTTCGAGTGTCGTCATCATCTAAGGCAGGAAGATCATCATGAATAAGTGAATAGGTATGAATGTATTCTAGAGCACAAGCTGCTGGGAGAACATCTACGGGGTTTAACCCGAGGGCTTCTGCAGCAGATAGAGTTAAAATAGGGCGAAGTCTTTTGCCTCCCCCTTCTAAAGAGTACCGCATAGCCTCGATAAGAGGCTCGAATCTTTGAGAACAAGATTTTTCAAATCTGATTAGATTGGATTCCAAATAGTCATTAATCAGTTTAATTCGTGCTTCACTATACGCACGTGATACCTTATCACCCATGCCACACCCCAATTCCCATGAAAAGGATAGGTGACTTAATCAAAGAGTGTCAACTGCTTAAGGTGTTTCTGTAAATGGAACTGATTTCAGTTGGTTTTCACTGTCCCGCATCAGAACTTCAACCCTTTTCTCAACCGCTTCCAATTGACTTATGCATTCCCGGGATAAAGCTACCCCTTTTTCAAAGTGCTTGAGTTGGGTTTCTAAAGGGTTTTCACCTCGCTCTAGGTCGGCGACTATCTTTTCAAGCTCTTTCAAGGAGACTTCAAATGGTTTGGCTTTTTCCTCTTTTTTTTCCATAAGTGGGACATTAGGAGATAAAAGAAAGCCCTGTCAAATTCTATGATGGATTTAAATAGCTAAAATTTTTGCGATTTATTGACAACCAGTATCCGGCATATTTACATACCTAAATTGCTATTTTGGGAGATTAAAAAAAGATGATTTTATTAAAAACGATGACCCCACGGGCCTTTTTAGCTTTTGGCATTTTGGCGATTTTTTTAAATTTCGGCTGTGTAAAAAAAGAGGGGGGCTCTTTAAGCTCTTCAGCCAATGTACCTACTGGAAATGAGATTTGGGTAGGTGAGTATGGTTCAATGACAGGATCAGAAAGTACGTTTGGTGTCTCAACTCATAAAGGTATTTTGATGGCGCTTGATGAGGTAAATAAAGCGGGTGGAATAAATGGAAAAAAGATTCAGCTTAAGAGCTATGATGATCAAGGGCAGGCTGCTGAAGCTGTAACTATTATTACTAAGTTAATTACACAAGACAAAGTAAGTTTGATTTTAGGTGAAGTTGCAAGCTCTCGATCCATTGCTGCGGGCACTGTGGCTCAGCAATATAAAATTCCTATGGTGAGCCCTTCCAGTACCAATCCCAAAGTAACTCAAGTGGGCGATTATATTTTTCGAGTCTGTTTTATTGATCCATTTCAAGGCTCTGTGATGGCTAAATTTGCTATTAACAATTTAAAGCTAAAAAAAGCAGCGATTTTCAGAGATATTAAAGCTGATTATAGTGTGGGGCTTGCTAACTTTTTCGTAGATGAATACAAAAAAATGGGCGGAGAAATTGTAGCTGATGTTTCCTATTCCGGCGGAGATATGGATTTTAAATCGCAGCTAACTTCTATTAAAGGTAAGAACCCTGATGTTCTTTTCATTCCTGGATATTACACTGAGGTTGGCTTAGTCGCTCGTCAGGCTAGAGAGCTCGGTCTTAAGGCTGTGCTTTTAGGTGGCGATGGTTGGGACAGCGAAAAACTGACAGAGATTGGTGGAGATGCGGTTGTAGGGGGTTATTTTAGTAACCATTATTCGCATGAGGATAAAAGCCCTGTCGTTCAAAACTTTGTAGCTCAGTTTAAGGCTCGATATGGTGAAGTTCCTAGTGGTCTAGCTGCCCAAGGATATGATGCTGCGATGGTTGCGGTGGATGCTATGAAAAGAGCCACGGAAATGAGTCCAAAAGCATTCAGAGAAGCTTTAGCTCAAACCAAAAATTTCCAAGGGGTTACCGGTATGATCACTATTAATGAAGAGAGAAATGCCGTGAAACCTGCAGTAGTTCTAAAAGTTGTTGGCCCTCAAAAGTTCAGTTACATAACAACAATTAATCCCTAAGAAGAATTTTTGATGTTGCAGGCTTTTTTACAAAACATCATCAATGGTCTGGCTCAGGGGAGTGTGTATGCTCTCGTGGCTTTAGGGTACACCATGGTTTATGGTGTTCTCCAATTTATCAACTTTGCTCACAGCGATATTTTTATGTTGGGAGCCTTTGCAGGATTTTATCTGGCAAAATGGTTATCCCCTGCCGTTTCTAATCCGATTTTTCTCTTAGTATCGGTCATTCTTGGAAGTATGGCTTTTTGTGTGGCCGTGGGATTAACAGTTGAACGGATTGCCTATCGACCCCTTAGATCAGCTCCTAGACTTAATGTTCTTATTACTGCGATTGGTGTTTCTCTCTTTTTGGAGAATCTTGGACAGATTGTTTTTGGGGCTGATCCTCAGGTGTTTCCTTCTCTGATTGCGACTCAATCACTTTTAGGCGGGGAGGGTTTAGTTCTCAATAATATTCAAGTGATTGTGGTTATTGTCTCCTTAGTTTTAATGGTACTTCTTCATTGGATAGTTCGGCATACTAAGCTTGGTATCGCAATGAGAGCTGTAAGTTTTGATATCGAAGTCGCAAACTTGATGGGTATTCCGACAGATACGATCATTATATTTACATTCACTATTGGATCATCGTTAGCAGGAGCTGCAGCTATTCTTTATGGCCTATCTTATCCTAAAATTGAGCCACTTTTAGGTGTCATGATTGGATTGAAAGCTTTTGTGGCCGCTGTGTTTGGCGGCATTGGTAATATCATGGGGGCTGCTGTGGGGGGCATTGTATTGGGATTGGCCGAAGCCTTCACGGTTTATTACATATCCTCAACTTTCCGAGATGCAATTGCATTCGGAATTTTAATTTTTATTTTGCTTTTTAGACCTGCGGGACTATTTGGAACCTTTAGAAGAGAAAAAGTATGAAGATTTTTCAAGTGGCTATATTACTTGGTGTCGTCGCTCTTCTCTGGGGACTCAATTTTTTTTTCGAAGAGAATATTAATCCCTATATTCTAAGAGTTATTATCAATTGTGGCATTGGAATGATCCTGGCGATGAGCCTTAACCTTGTAAATGGATGTGCAGGCCAGTTTTCATTGGGCCATGCAGGATTTATGGGAGTGGGAGCTTATATGAGCGCTACAATCACTACCGTATTAAATCTTTCCCCCTTCTTTCAAACAGATCTAGGCGTAGGATGCGCCATCGTAACAGGTGGGATTGCGGCCGCGATTGCGGGTTATTTGGTGGGATTACCGTCGCTTAGATTGAAAGGTGACTATCTAGCTATCGTGACTCTTGGATTTGGAGAAATTATTCGGATCTGTTTTTTAAATATTGAATCGGTTGGGGGAGCAAGAGGTTTATCTGGAATTCCTCCTAAATCCAATTTTTTCTGGGTGTATCTTTGGGTAGTGATCACCTTTGTCGCTTTATTGAGACTGTTAAGATCTAGTTACGGAAGAGCGATTCTATCGGTCAGGGAAAATGAAATTGCAGCAGAATCTATGGGAATTGATATTTCCCGTTATAAAATTGTAGCTTTCGTAGTGAGCTCTTTTTTTGCAGGGATTGCCGGGGGACTATTTGCTCATTTACAAAGTTTTATTGATCCCAATTCCTTTGTTTTTAATAAATCAATAGAAGCGGTCATCATGGTCGTTATTGGTGGCATGGGAAGTCTGTCTGGAGCAATCTTTGGTGGAATTATTGTGAGCCTTCTGCCTGAGCTTCTTCGTGTTTTTGAACAATACCGAATGGTAATATTCCCACTTATTTTGATTATTTTAATGTTGGTTCGTCCTATGGGATTGTTGGGGCATAAAGAAATTTGGGAAATTTTCCGTAAGAAGGCTTCGTCGTGAGCCAGGAACAAGTACAAGTTTTAGGCGATGACTTTAAAATTGATTCTCTTTCAATCTCCTTTGGGGGATTAAAAGCAGTCAATAGTTTTAATCTCCACATTAAGCCCATGGAGTTACAGGGTTTAATCGGTCCTAATGGAGCCGGAAAAACAACAGTTTTTAATCTGATTACAGGAGTTTATGTTCCCGATTCAGGAACTATGGTGTTGAATGGAAACTCTCTTATTGGACTTAATCCGCATCAAATTTCTAAGGCTGGAATTGCTCGAACCTTTCAGAATATTCGTCTCTTTGGAGACTTGACCGTTATTGAAAATGTGATGGTCTCTTATCACATGCGAATAGGCTACGGTTACTTGGATCTTTTCTTAAGAACTCCACGGTACTACCAAATTGAAAATCAGTTTCGAGAAAATGCAACTGAGTTACTTAAAGTTATGGGACTTGAACAGAAAAGAAATGATAAAGCTAAGAGCCTTGCCTATGGGGACCAAAGAAGGCTTGAAATTGCTCGAGCTCTAGCCACTGAACCTAAAGTGTTATTACTGGATGAGCCGGCAGCCGGCCTTAATACTCAGGAAAAAGCAGCTCTCATGGGAACCATTGCTGAGATTCGTAATAAATTTAAGACGACCATTTTGCTAATTGAGCATGACATGAAACTTGTGATGGGAATTTGTGAAAAAATTACGGTTCTAGATCATGGTGAGGTTATTGCGGTTGGAACCCCTCGAGATATTCAAGATAATCCAAAAGTGATTGAAGCTTATTTGGGGGTAGGGTGATTCTTTCGGTAAAAAATTTGTCGGTTAATTACGGGCTAATCTCTGCGATTAGAAATTTATCGATGGAGGTTCCAAAAGGGGAGATCGTGGCTCTCATTGGAGCTAATGGCGCCGGAAAAACAACTATTCTTAGAACCATTTCTGGCTTGATTAAACCAGTTTCAGGCAGTGTTATTTTTGATGGGCAAGATATTGCTCATGTAAAGCCTCATTTGATTGTTAGACGAGGGATGTCTCATGTTCCTGAGAGACGTGGTATTTTTGCCAATTTGACAGTCTATGAAAATCTTCTTATGGGGGCCTACACTCGAAAGTTAATGGCTGGAGATCTTGATGAGGTTTATGCTTTATTCCCTCGTTTAGCAGAAAGAAAAAAGCAGATTGCTGGCACACTTTCAGGCGGAGAACAGCAGATGTTAGCTATTAGTCGAGCCTTATTGTCTCGTCCAAAACTTATGTTGCTCGATGAGCCCTCTTTAGGTTTGGCCCCCCAGATTACCAAATCAATTTTTGAAACTATCCAGCGAATTAATAAAACTGGAACTACAGTGTTATTGGTAGAGCAGAATGCTCAGGCCGCTCTTAAGATTGCTCATCGAGGATATGTCTTAGAAGTAGGAGACATTACCTACTCAGATACCTCTCAAGCGTTACTTAATAATGATGTGGTTAGAAAAGCCTACTTAGGTGATCACTAAAACTGTTTTTGAAACAAGCACGGGCATTAGCGTACCTAAGTACTTTTCAAGATAAAGCATGAATTAATAGTTTTTCACCAGAGCGGAAAATCACTACGATTTTTTTGTCGATCTTTATCTCTTCAACAATACCTACCCCGAAAGAGGTGTGATTAATGACATCCAATTTTTGGAACGTCTGTTTTGGACTATAGGGCTTTAAAGGCTTCCCTTTTTGTAGGTCCAATTGTTGCTGCCAATAATCCTGAGCTAGCACGACCCTTTTTCTAGGCTCTTTAGATGTTGCATTTTTCAACACTGATTTTGCTCGGGAGTCCCCAATTCTTTTAAAGTTATGGTTTCCTTTGCACATCTTGCATTGGACTCTAGCCGGTTTTTTATCAACCATAGAAACAACGACATGGGAAAATTCCCCTTGGCATTTTGAGCAATAAGCGAGGATATCCCCACCAACCTTAGGGGAACTGTATAGAGGTAATTCAGCCATGATAATTTCCTTTGTGTAATCTTACTTTTAGCATCTTGGCAGATTGTACTATATTTAAGATGTACTAGGTCGCCATTATGCTATCATTAAGATGTATACTGGAGTTTAAATTATGGCAATTACGAGCGGAAATAAAATATTGAAGCCGCACGAAGTGATAATCGCCATAGGAATTGTTTGTCTAGTTTTTGGGCTTATCCTCTTTTTTGCAGGCCGTTGGGAGCTTTCACAAAATAATTTTTTGGGCTCACTTGCTCCCGAAATTGAGTTTCAGTCGAGTACCGGAAAAACCGTCAGTCTTTCTCAGCAACAAGGGGTAGTGGTTTTTATCAATTTTTGGGCAAGCTGGTGTACTCCATGTATGGAGGGGATGCCAAGCCTTAGAATGTTAGAAGAACATTTTAAAAATAGAGGGTTTATTCTACTCGCTTTTAATATCGGCGAGGCCAACGGACAGACTCTCGCAGGCAAGATAGCCAGTTCCAAATTACCTAAGAACTTAGTCTTTAACTTTTCCAAAGAGCAACTAAAACCCTATTCCATTGATAGCCTTCCTGTTTCAATTTTGATTAATAAGCAGGGTAAAATATTTAAAGTCTATCGAGGGCCTCAAAACTGGATGGATATTTCGATTCTTAGAGAGATAGAAACCCTGATGAAATAGTAAGCCTGTTTTCCCTCCTTAAGTTGACGATAATCTGCATGTTTGATGAAATAAGCTAATGAGTTATAGTCCAATATATTCCTTTAGGGAAAAAATGAGACCGCTGTTGTTGTTCTTTGTGGGATATGGGGTGTTTTATATTTTTCCGAATTTCTATGCGACCTGGCAACCTTCACTACTTCCACTTTCGAGTTTGGATCAGGCTGTACCTTTTTTGCCTTGGACATTTTTGATCTATACTTCTGATTATGTGCTGATTGGTTTAACTATTCTTATTATTGACGATAAACTGTCCTTTAACTCTTTAAGTCGAATGATGTTTTTCGCGCTTATTATCTGTGGCCTATTTTTTCTTTTACTCCCAACTACCTATCCAAGACCTATCTATCCAGTTTTGGATAACTTAATAATTCAAAGGGCTATGGACTTAGTCTATATGGCCGATAGTCCCAATAATTGTTTTCCGAGTATGCATGTGGCCTTAACTTCGATAGCGACTTGGAATTTAAGGAGCCGTTCAAAAGCTATCTTTATTCCTTTTGTGGTTTGGACTTTGGCCATCATTGTCTCTACCATGACAACTAAACAGCATTATTTTGTAGATCTTGTGGGGGGGCTGACAGTTGTATTTCTGGTCGCATTAGCTGAAAAAAAGCTCATCCCCCATCTAGCCACTCAACATTCTAAGTACAATAAAATCTTAGAAACCTTTAAATTTACTAAGGTTTTATGATTCCTTCCCGTTAATTGTGTATTGTTTTCTCCTGTGCTAAGACCACTGAGTGTTGAATTTTACTGAATTAATGCATGCTATTTCAGTCGAGTGTGAAGTTGATAGGGTTAATGACGATGTCACAGTTCGACTTCTTGGTGAAAACCAATCCATTTCAGCTAGAGCTATTTTACGAGTTAGAGAAGCTGGTTTTTTTTCGGGCTCATCAGTTATTGAAGCCTTTAGTTCTCTTTTCGAGAGTCGAGTCAAAGTCATTAGCAATATCAAAGAAGGTGATGAGCTTAAATTGGATCAAGAGATTTTGAGGCTCGAGGGAACTGCAGACCAGTGTTTATCTTTAGAAAGAACATTAATTAATTACTTAAGCTATCTAAGTGGCATAGCCACATTAACCCATAGTTTTGTCGAGGCTGTTAAACCTCACCCAACCCGAATTTTAGCAACCCGAAAAACTTTGCCTGGTCTAAGAGCCCTTCAGTTACAGGCGGTTATTGCAGGGGGGGGGCACATTCATCGTCGAAATTTAAGTGATGGGATATTAATTAAAGAAAACCATCAAATTTTTTTAGATTCCTATACTCTACTAAGTAGAGCTAGGGTTAACAGATCTCCTCTTCATCGAATTGAGATCGAAGTCCAAGATTTTTCTCTTTTGGAATGTGTGCTTCAAAAGTCTCCAGATGTGATTATGTTAGATAATTTTTCAGAGAGTGAATTGCCTAGGGCCATTCAACAGATAAGAAAACACACTCAGGCTTCACATTGCCAAATTGAAGTCTCTGGGGGAATGACCGTAGATAAAGTAGCTAAAATAGCAGCCATGGGAGTTGATTATATTAGCGTGGGACGACTCACCCATTCGAGTCCCTCTTTAAATATGTCAATGGATCTAGAGAAGTTATGACGAGAAAACAAAAAACCCAATGTCTTATAATTGGGGGAGGAATCGCTGGAATCTCAGCTGCCATTGCAGCTGCCGAACAGGGATTGGAAGTTACTGTCTTAACCGCTGCTAATGAAGCTAAAGAGAGCAACACTTTTTACGCTCAGGGCGGTATTATTTATAAAGCTCTCAAAGAATCTCCCGAACAGTTAGAAAATGATATTTTGGAAGCCGGTTGTAGGATCAATTATATTCCGGCGGTAAGGCAGGTGGCCACACTGGGTCCCGAGCTTGTGAAATCCATTTTAATTGAGAAGGCTATAGTTCCTTTCGATCGTGAAGGTCGAGAGTTAAGTTTGACTCGTGAAGGAGGTCATAGCCAAAGCCGAATACTTCACAAAGGAGATCAAAGCGGAATGGCCATAGAGACGGCTCTGCTTTCATATTGTGAAAAATTTCCGAACATCCATTTTTTGCTATCTCATACAGCTGTTAATCTTTTGATGACTTCGTTTCACTCGAAAGATCGTTCGTTAAGGCATGGAGAGGCCCGTTGTTTTGGAGCTTTTGTTTTCGATCAAACGACTCATGAGGTTTATCCGATTGTTTCAGAACATACGGTTTTGGCAACAGGGGGAATCGGTCAGTTATTTTTGCATAATACTAACAGCCAATTCGCACGAGGTGATGGCATTGCTTTAGCTTCGCGTGCAGGATGTCGAATGGAGGATTTGGAGTACATTCAATTTCACCCGACCACATTTTACGAGCCTACTAGTCATCGATTTTTAATTTCAGAGGCGTTGAGAGGTGAGGGGGCAATTCTTCTTAATACTAAAGGGGAGAGGTTTTTACCTAAGTATTTGCCCTATTATGCAGTGCCTGAGCTGGCCCCCAGAGATCGAGTTGCTAAAGCCATTCATCAAGAGCTTTTATCAAGCGGTCAACCTTGTGTTTATTTAGACATTAGTTTTAAAGAGGCTCTATGGATTAAAGAGCGATTTCCTTTTGTTTATCATTCTTGTTTAGAGCAGGGGGTGGATATCACTCAAAAGCCAATTCCCGTAGTTCCTGCGGCCCATTATCATTGTGGAGGGGTGTGGGTGGATCTCGAGGGCAGAACTTCTATCCCTCATTTGTGGGCTGTAGGAGAGGTGTCCTGTACAGGATTGCATGGAGCCAATCGTCTTGCCAGCACCTCTTTACTTGAGGGGCTGGTATGGGGAACTCAAGCGGGGAGGGCGATAGGAGAAAAAATAGGTTCCGAAGCTATCCCCTCCATTCCGGAGATTGACGACTGGAAGAGTGAAACCGCTAAAGTGGATAGCTCTTTTATTACTCAGGATTGGCTAACTTTGAAAAATACGATGTGGAACTATGTGGGGCTTATCAAAACTGAAACTCGTTTGAAGCGAGCGCAGGGAATTTTGACCGAACTTTCTCGTGGTATTGATGTGTTTTATCGGAAAGCGCAATTGAGTGATGGGTTAATTGGGCTTCGTCAGGCGGTTCTGGTTTCCAACCTAATTTTAGAGGCCTGTATGAGAAATACAAAAAGTTTGGGTTGTTACCAGCGTGAGGATTTGGAAATATGAAATTTGATCTGCAACGAATTCAACAATTAGAATCTTTAGAGGATGAAATTCTAGTTGAAAGAATTCAAAAGATTCGTGAGAGCCAGGGTAAGAATCTCTGTATACTCGCTCATCTGTATCAACGAAAAAAGATTACAGAACTCGCTGACTTTGTCGGGGATTCATTTGGACTTTCTCAATCGGCAGCGAGATCTTCGGGGAAATATATTGTGTTTGCTGGGGTCAGATTTATGGCCGAGAGTGCGGCCATTCTATGTCGATCTAGCCAGGAGGTACTTCATCCTGATCCAGAAGCGGGTTGTCCTATGGCAGATATGGCCTCTTATTCTGAGGTTCGTAGAGCCTGGGAGTATTTAAAAGGGGCTCATCCACCCGTTCCTGTGACCTACATGAACAGCACTGCAGATATCAAAGCTTTTTGTGGTGAGTTTGGGGGGACGATCTGTACCTCAAGTAATGCTTTAAAAACGTTTGAATGGGCTTTTGAAAAATCATCTAGAGTTTTCTTTTTACCTGATGAGCATCTAGGTAGAAATACAGCGCTTAAGTATGGGGTTGATCCAGAAGATATTGCCGTATGGGATCCGGAAAAGGCTGATGGGGGTGAACCCGAAAATTACGAATCAGCGAAAGTGATTTTGTGGAGAGGGTATTGTCCTGTTCATCAAAAGTTTACTGTGCGTGATATTGAACAGGTTAGAAAATTCTATCCTGGGGCTATTGTTATTGTTCACCCAGAGTGTCCTACCGAAGTTGTTCAGGCCGCAGATGAAGTGGGCAGCACCGATTTTATTCGAAAGTTTGTGGCCCAAAAGACAAAGCCTGGAGATAAGATTTTTATCGGTACAGAGATAAATTTAGTGCAGAATTTGGCAACCGAATATCCGGATCGCATGATCACAAAACTCCACCGATCTCTATGCCTTACGATGTATCAGATCACTTTAGGCAGACTTCTCTACACACTGGAGAACTTAGAGACATTTGAAAGAGTGCAGGTTTCCACTGATGTTCAGCGTTATGCCAAAGTCGCTCTAGATAGAATGCTTTCGCTAGTAATCTAGTTGTCTTAACGCATCAGGGTAATGATTTCATAAGTGCTATAATTAAGCACTAAAAAGTATTGGTTATCTAAAGATGGGATCTGTCTTGAAAACAATGAATATGAATTCTAATTCAAAAACAGAAAGTACAGTTCTGGTTTTAATCTTTGCAGTTCTGACTATTCTGTTAGTAGGCTCTTTTGAATCGAGACTCGCTAATAGTAACGGAGATGATCACCCTGTCGTATGGGCCCGTTATTTTTCTAATCCTGATTTTTGGCGGGGTGATAGTAATTTTATAATGGCTAAATCTTTCGCAAAAGCAACCCTACCCAATTTGTTAGCGATGGTTTCCGTGAGGTGGAATCAAAATTTTCCGATACTACTTAGTTGGATCTATGTGTTCATTCAAAATCTTGGTTTAGGATTGGCGTTCTATTTTTTTTCAAGACTTTGGACTCAAGAAAAATGGATAGCGACGGCAGTGGCTTTACTGAGTTTTGCTATGACTCCATGGCAGCTTAATCTTGCCTATTATCCCAGCATGATTCACTCCCCTTATCCGGGCCATCTCGTGATGCCCTTCTTAGTGATAGCGGTCTATTTTCTTGTCTTGGAACGGCGCGGGGCAATGACCCTCAGTTTAGCGATAGCTGGGCTTATTCATCCCAGTCAAACGCTTCAATTTCTGTTTTTATTGGGACTTTTTTTACTCGCACTTAAAAAAGAGAAATTTCAGCCTTTGCAATATATTTCCTTTGTACCGGCTGTAGTGACCTCTTTGTTAGTTCCATTCTTTTTTATTCCTAAATTTGAAAATCCACTGATCAATTCTGAACTCTTACCTTCTGCGCTTTTAAATCCTCACCTCGTTCCCTGGGAGAGCACAACTTTTTGGCCGTGGGGATTTCCTAGTATTGTAGCGGCCCTATTATTATCTTTCTTAGCTTGCCGTCCTTGGTCTAATGATACTCCAAAACTTAAAGCTTTTTGGTGGGCTAATATTATGGCTTTGGTCGTCATGGGGGCGATACATTTTATAGGAGTTAAATTCAAGATTCTCTCTATTATTCTTCTTTGTCCTTTTCGAGTAAGTGTTATTAATTCAGTGTTACTAGCGCCCATAGGGTTTATTTATCTACTTAAGAAACTTCAGTCGTGTCGCTGGAGTGTGAGTTGGGCTGCGGGTTCGTTAGTTTTCTTTTTGCTGTTTTCTGAGGCAGGGCTTTTTTGGGGGCCGCTTTTAGCACTTGCCGTAAACGAGTTCAAAAAGGAACAAAAATCATCTGGTAAAATAGTTGTTGGAATCATAATGGTTTGGTGGATGTTGTTTCTACTCATGGGAAGACCCTTAAGAGAATTCATGGGGCCTGATGTTTCGGGTTTTTTTCGTCACCTTATGGCACCAGGAGCGAATTTGACAGTGGCAAAGATAGGGTTAACTTTTGTCTTTAGTCTCTTACTTTCCTTTTGGGTTTTATGGAAAGTTAAAAGTAAAAAAGAGATCGGAGTAGGATTAGTTCTTATCGCTTCGGTATTTGCGTTGTTTAAATCTTTTCAGGTGGGGAGGGAGTCCACTGTAGGTGAAGCTAAAGCCCGATGGGAACTTCAAAAATGGGCTAAAGAATTCTCCCCTACCGACAGTGTCTTTCTCATGGAGACAGGCTCGTGGAGAGGGGTTGCCCAGCGAAAAGCTCAGGTTGTAGGATATCGCAAGAATCAAATTCTTCCCTATTTTAGAAATCGTGAATCCTTAGAGGCAGAGTTAAAACTTCATAAATTTTATGAATCTTATCATACTACCAACTACAATAAGTTGCCTGATGCAGGAGTCGTGGCATTAGCTAATGAATTTCAGGGCACTCATTTTATTGAAAAGGTCGAACAGGCAAAGCGAGGTTTTTTAATCTCTTTCGAAAATTCCAACTGGCGAGTTTATGATTTGAGAGCGAAGAATTAATGAGTGTTTCAATAAATCATTTTTACTAAAAAACCGAAAAAATATTTCACGTAAATATTTGAATCTTAAATTAATAAAATCGTAGACTAAGGTTTGGAGATCTGACAAATAAGTGAGCCGTTTGGCGTAGTAAGTGTTCCAGGTCACGCCGATTAAATTTAGTTATTTTAATGTGATTTTGTATCGGGTTCTCCATCCGCTAAAAGATTTTTTGATGAAGGAATCTGTGATGCTGCCGGCACAGGGTTGTAATATTGCTAAGGCTATGCTCTCCACCATTCGCAATGCTTTTTTTGTGGTGGAGATCTAACCATGTTTTGTTCTGACATGGGGTAGCTACTTTATCTTTAAAAGTACATTGGCCACGGTCCCGTTTCATGACTTCGTGCCGAATTTGGACGGGAATGGGAGTTCGTTTACCATGGGCGTTACCTGCTCTCCTTAAGAATAGTGAAAGGGATTCCTCTCTTTTCAAAGAGGAAAAAGGGGGAATTTGTTCTTTTGTGAGAACTCGTTCAGCCTTTTTAATAGGATCTTTTCTTTCAAGATATAAAGTGGCCATGGCTTTAAGGATCTCTTCAAGGCTTGCGGGCTTTCCCGTATTTTGAGAGACAATCTCTTTTACTCGTTCAATCTCCTTCATAAGCTCTTCTGAAATACCACACACGAGTTTCACTTGGGTGGGCTGTAGATAGGTTATCTTATCTCTCACTGCCTCTTTAGGTCTTTCTGCCACAATTTTCTTTTCGAGCTCTCTTTGAGAAAGAGTTTGTGACATGGCAATCCATTTATTTTTATTCTCTGGCGTAATCACAGATACAATCCTTTGTTTTATTTTTTTTGGCCTGACTGCTATTTAAAGTCCCCTGTGAAATGGCCTCTTTAAGTTCTGGGACCTCTCTTGATTTTCTTGAGATAGAGATAAGGGCATAGGCCTGTCCCTCGGAGAGTTTTAAGGAGGTGACAGCGTATTGAAAGAGTGAAGTGTAGCCAAAATGAAGAAAGGCTCTCTTATCATCCAGCTCTTGCAATATATTAATAAGCTCACTTTTTTTCTTTTTCACCTTATAAAACCACTCCGAAAAAACTGACACTCGCTTAAGTTACCTTAATTGTGTGAATTAATGGGATGAGGAAATTCGAAATTGTAAAAAATCGCTTGGCCTCATAATTCCTTCATAATGTTTTGCTACGATTGTAATTAGTGAGGGATAGTTGATTGTTACGAAAGGCATAGCAAGTGTTTAAGTTTGTTTTTATTTTTTTTGTTTTTTTAATTCCCATTAAAAACATGTCTGAAGGCTCACTGACTTACTTACTAACGGTGGTAAAATCAGGAGGGGGTACAGGCACAGTAATTTCATCTCCTGACGGAATGAATTGCGGTCTTAATGTCTATACTTCTTGTGAGAGCTCTTATATGTCAGGCATAAGTGTCAACTTAACCGCCACTGCTGCTTTCGGAAGTGTTTTTAGTGGGTGGAGCGGGGAGGCTTGTTCTGGCACCGGAATATGTCGGCTCACCATGAATGGGTCAAAGCGTGTTGTTGCTAATTTCGCGAGTTCCCGATCACTACTAATAGTAGAGAAATCGGGAACGGGCCGTGGAACGGTGATATCTTCTCCTAGTAGTAGCGGAATAGACTGTGGTTCTGATTGCAGGGAAACTTATAATTCAAACACCACAGTTACCTTAAATGCCTATGCTGATAACGGAAGTGTTTTTGCGGGGTGGAGCGGGGCTTGCTCTGGTATGGGAAGTTGCTCGGTCATCATTAATAACCAACAAAATGTTACTGCTCAGTTTGATGCTAGCCCCCTTGAGGAAGATCTCTTTAGTTATTATGTTCCGCTCCCACAAAGTGGTGATCACTGGAGTTGTAGATATGACCTCGATAAAAATAGTTGTTTTCTTTGGTTAAACCAAAATGAAACTCAAAAACCGTGTTCATATCTTTATTCTGATGATGATACACTTACTGATTGTTTTACGGTTATTAATCCTTTAACATCGCATCCTATTGATCACGAACACCCCCAGCCTGGCGACGAAAACTCGACTGACGGTTCTCCAGTAAATGAATTTCAGGCAACGGAAGGATTGGACGAATCCTTTGGCAAGAATATTGTTAAATGGAGTTTTGCCTTAAGTACCGTTCGAGGTTTAATTCTTGTAGGTTATTTTGCAGATCTAAATCTTAGCAATCGTGATCTTACGGGTCTAAATGCAACCCAAGCAGAAATTCCAGACGGAAACTTTGATGAAACAGTACTTGATAAAGCGAACTTTACAGGAGCAGCTCTTCTAAATACAAAATTTAGAAATGCAAGAGGCAATCCAAATTTTAGCGATTCCCTTCTTGCACTTGCGGATTTTAGTGGGGAAAGAACCAGATTATCGGGATCTTTTAATCGGGCGGATATGGCAAATACACGTTTAAGCGAAGCACATTTTGAACAAGCCACATTTATTAACACCAACCTTAAAGCGTCTGAAGCGATAAGAGCCTCTTTTAATTCTAGTGATTTACAAGGAGCTAATTTTCAAAGCGCAGATTTGACTTTCGCGAATATTGATAACGCAGTAATTAGTTCAGCTACTATATTTTATGGTGCAAAACTCTGTCAAATGCAAGGGCATCCTATAGCTCATCACCCATATACTCTTCAAGCTACTTCAGCTTTTTACGATCATCGTACATTCTGGATTACGAGAATTGCTCCCGATCCAAAGGAGGACGCTTATAAGAGGTTTGGTCTCTTAATTCGGTCCCCAACTTCCTGTATTGCCCAGCCAGGGCCATTCACTAACACCCATTTAGAAAGACTTACAAGTAATAAGATATTGCCTTGTACCTATAAGCGCATAGGTAGTTCTCATACTCAAAGTGGAAAATGTATTAATCTTCCTGACCCTTTTGCTAGGAACATAAGGGGGCAGAGAAACATTGATGTAATGTTATGGACAGGAATCTTAACTGATATTAGCCCGCCCGGTAGTACTAGATTCAACAACTGGGTCGATGCAAAAAATTGGCTTCTATCCTTGGAGATAGGGGACAAACGTTTTGTGATCTATCCAGTTAGTGGAAAGAATCCACACAATGTTACCCAAGTCTTGTACTGGGCGATAGGTTCGTCTAGGCCATTACATACAAATCCGGCAACACTCTATGCTTACTATGTAACAGACGATAGAATCTTGGCGGATCTACAAACTGCAGAAATAGCCCTTACAATGATTGGATCCTTTGTACCAGGGTTCAACACAGCTCTGTCTATTCATGATGAGGGTATATGGAATATAGAAGATACAGCGGGGTCTATATTGATTGATCTTGCATCTAGTGCAACTGTATTGGCGGGTGTGGCGGCGAAAGCGGGTAAAGTGGGTATTACTGCAAAACTTAATAGCACTTCGGCTTTTGCAACAGGCTCAAATATCGTACTTGTTACTGCAGAGGCCATTACAACTGGAAATTGGCATTCCCTCATTCAACTGGGAATAGCTAATAAACGTTTAGCAAGAATACCTTTCAAATTTTTACCTAAAAGCTTCATAAGAAATATTAAACAGAAGTCTAGAGCTATTGTTAAAGCAGGTCTAGGTTGTGAAAGACCAAACTGGACACAACCTAGACCTGCTTTCTCATCATTCAGCAGATTAAAGACTTCATTACTAGCAGGGTTATCTTCATTGAAAGTTAGCTCATCATTTTGGGAGTCGACTGCTGAGGCAAGTGAGCCGACGACTTATAGTATAAGAAAAAATGCATGGTGTATCGCTGGAATGGCAATTGCGCAGGCTTGTGAGGAGATAGGCGGGAGCCGAATTTCTCATGTTCTATCTTTACATGTGAATAAGAAAAATAACGAGTTAATGAGTCGATTTGTTTCAAATTCAGCACATCCCTTACCTGTTAACACAAATGAGGCTACTACATTTTTAAATAGAGCTACCGCAGAATCAGCCATAGGTACAGTTATGGCAACCCATCACAATGAAATAGAAAGTTGGTTAAATGGCAACCTTAACGAACTTCCAATGATGGGCAATATAAAAAATGAGGTTGGAAAGGGGGTCAGAAGAAATGGAGATAAAATTCATCCATCTCAGTTAAAAAAAGTAAAGATAGTATTAGTGAAAAATAGGAATAACGCTCTCTCTGGTACCCTTCCTTTTTGTATAAAAACCGCATATCCTACATTATAAGATAAATATTTTCTTAAACAATAATCTGCCCATTTCATGGGTTAGTAGCCAAAAAGATTGTCCTGAGGTAGGATCTTTAAAAGTGACACAACTACATTTTTTTAAGTCTTTTTGCGTTCTTGGGCTTTTATTTCAAGCCTTTTTTTTTACCGATTCTTTATTCTCTGCAACCTCTTCGAAGAGAACTTCTGAAGAGCAACTTAAGAATTCCACTTTCATAGAATCGACTTGGCTTATGCCTCAGGTGTCTGTAGTTATGCCTTCGATTTTGACTCTATCCAACCCTAACTTCGAAGTTGTTTATTCTAAGGGATTTCCTAGCCTTACTCAGGCTGGGCTTGCTGCGGTGACTCCTCTCTTCAATATAGGAAGATTCAGATTTTTATCGATAGCAAAATTGGGATTTAGTTATAAAACCGGAATATTTGAGATGACCCGCATGAATGGGGAGTTGATTCGAGAAAATCTCAAACTCTCTTGGGTTCCTATGAGTCTTGGAGCCAAGTTTCTCTACAGTCTACCTAACTTTCCCTATATTAAACCGTCTTTAACTTTGGGCGGTGGAACTCACTGGTTTTATCAATCGGGGAGTGTAGGGGGGGCCAATAGTAGTTTTTGGATTCCCTATTATTTCCTAACTCCAGCTCTTTCTTTTTTAGAGGGGGCAACACCTTCTGACTGGTTTGGCGGGTTTACCTTTGGGGTGACCTATCAACAGAGTTTGAGTTCTGTTCAAAAAGTTAATGGGGTCTCCTTCGATTTAGGTATCAATATTCTGCTCTAAAATCCTTTCATTTGGTGACATTATGACTCTGGTTTTTTGAAAAAAAGATAGGGAAAGTTCTTTAGCTAAATCTATTAAGCTCAGTTGAATTTGGCCTAAGCCTTGCTCTTGATTCATTTTATGTTTAATAGGTTTGCTTTTGCAAAGTGAACTAGTAAAAAGAAAATTGAAAAAGGAGAAATTATGGCCAAATTTGAAAATCTATTATCGAACCTATGGTGGGGAGGAATTCTTTCTGCCTGTATTTGTGGAATCACTTCCCGTGCTAATGGAGCCACTGTTGTACCGACTCAAACAGCAAAGATAGAGGCTAAGCAAACGATTCCAAGTATTCAGGCTACAGGTTATGTGGATCTGAGACCTTCCTGGGTTTCCCAAACAGGGAAATTCACTACAGAGAACACAGCGGAGTTGGGAGCTAAATTAAGTTCAGATATTTCGTTATCTTATATGCAGGGGTTTAGCACTAATCTTTATGATTCTGTAAGTTCTAAAGATAAAAGCGGAATGAAATTCGCAATAGATCCTGGAGCTGTTAAGACCAAAGTGAATAATATTTGGAAAAATGAATCTCAGGGTTTGTCATTAGGATATGAGAATCGAATCTACTTACCTGTGGATGCAGCTTCCCAAGAGCGAGGGTTAATAACCTCCGTAAGAAATTATTTAAAGCTCTCAAAAATTGTTTCTGAACAGGTGAAGTTAACTTTGAGTGAAATTGCAATTCCGATGATTCATAGTCGGTCGGGCAATGTTTCTTCCGATGGAACGGTAACTGCCAACGGTATTTTTGAGAATCGTGTTTATCTGATAACGGATATTCAATTGACTGAGAAGCTTTCATTATCTGTTCCAGTGATGTTTCACCAGACTCGCACTGCAAACTTTCGAAGTGATGCGGCTAATAACTCGTCTTGGTCCTTTTCTGTCTGGACAAATCCTGAGTTAGATTATGCAGTAAGTGATAACTTGATTTTGGGATTAGCCTATTACAACAATGATAGTTTTTTCACCTCTAATCTTTCCAAAACGCAATTTGGAAAAGCTCTTGAAGGTGGTACATTTCAATTTGTCTTAACGGCTTCATTATAAGCTCTAACGGCTTTCGTAAATGCTAAAGCCGTGAGCTCGCCAGTTTTTATCGAGTGGTGAAAGGTAAACCTGTTTTAACCACGGGTGCCTTTTCACCATTCGAGGTGGGCGTCCCACCTGAGCCATTACCAACCTAATTTGTTTTGATTTTGAATTGATTTGAACCCCAAGAAAAACTCGTCTCAGTGTTAAAAATGAAAAAGGATTAAAGAGATAGTAGGTTCTAGCTAAAGGAATCTTTACTTTAGAAAGATCACAGCACTCAAATTTAATTCTATTAGAGAGATTCAGCTGTTTTGAAGCTTTTTGAGCTTGAGAGTGTCGCTCTGTCATGAGTTCTAATCCAATGAATTTAAGCTTAGGATTAAGAAGCCCCATGACAATACCCACTCGCCCTAAGCCACTTCCTAAGTCGACCAAAAGTTCTCCAGGTTTAACTTTGAGTTTATCCGACATTTCAACGAGAACCCTATAGGGAGTAAAAAGATCTTCAGGGTCGAGATCCAGGTAAATATCTTCGTTACGATACAATGCTTTGATATTTTGCCCTAAAAGTTCTGTTTTAACTTTTCTTTCATTGAGACCTAGTATTCGGTCTAAACATTCATCTCCTAAAAAAGTCTTCTTAGAGAGGTTAATAAAAAATGTAGAGTGAAGACTCTGTAAAACCCATAACTTTTTATCTTTAGATGTTCCTTTGCTCGCCATGGTTTTTGAGATTTGGAAAGCTTTAAGTTTTGCAAGGTAGGCAATTTCAACCTGAAAGGTTCGATAGGAAGCGGTTTTTAAGGGAGTAAGTTTAGCTTCTTTTCTCCAATAGTTGACCGAATCTAGAATTTTTTGAGATTGGTTAGAAGGTAGGGAGTTAAGCCTTTTCCAGAGAGAGACTTTTTCAGGAAAACTCCATTCTACAGTTTGATGAAGGGCATTTAGCCATAAGGATTTGGGTAGTGAAAATCGAGTGCTTGAGCTAGTAATAAGTTTTAAGATTTCAAAATCATTTAACATAGAGAGCAATCTAAACTAAACCCTTCCCTCTGACTATCCTTAGGGATACAAAATAAAAGTATGAAGATTGAAGTAATAAAAATTGGAAAACCGACAACTGAGGATTCCAAATCTCTAGTTAAAATGTATATCACCCGTACGAAAGTGTTAAATCCTATCGAAAGCATTGAATATAAGGATCTAGAGAGCCTAAAAAGTCGTAGCAAGGCAATTTTTACTCCTGGCCAATGGGTAGTTGCTTTGGATGAAAGAGGTCAGGAGTGGACATCACCTGGGCTTTCTCAGCAGTTTAAGAAGTGGCTTGATAATCCTGCAATTAAATCGGTGGCCTTTGTTATTGGGGGGCCCTATGGCCTTGATGATGAGATTCGAAAAAAGGCTAATGGAATATGGTCGCTCTCGAATGGAACTTTACCAAGTGATCTTGCCTGGATCATGGCCTCTGAGCAGATCTACCGTGCTTTTACCATTCTAAAAGGCATGCCTTACCACCACGGGTAACACCCAAAGGTACGGCTTTACTTCGGGTGATTCCTCTCAAAACCGGGATAAGATCTCTAACTTGAGAGCTCTCTTTATTTAACCAGCAGTTTTTCGTGCCTAAACAATGTGGTTTAGGACGGCATGCTACCTGCATTTGGAAATCGCAAATCAAAACTCTCGAACTAGAGAGATAACGTAGGGAGGATGTATGGAAGTGTGCGTGAGATCTATTTTAACTGAAATGGAAGCCTTGGAGCGTGGGGGGATTCAATCCCATATGAGAGATATTATGGGTGATGATTACGATATGATTCCAAGAGAAGTTCTAGATGAGGAGGATCTGCTATTTTTATCACCAACGTATTTCCAAAAGGCCATCACGGCCTAATGACTGCCAATGGGTTGTTTGGACCTCATTTAAGAAAGGGGCTTGAGCCGATTGAAAAGCTGAAGTCCCTTCATCTCCTATCCAAACGGGACATGAGTAAATAAGAGTTCGTTTGACCCATTTTTCCTCATGAAGTTTTTGAAAAAGTACCCCCCCCGCCTCAACCCAGAGCTCATGTTTTCCGTCATGATGAATATGACTTAAGATGGAATATAGGTCTAAAAGTTCTTCATTCTCTTTCACCGGAACAATTGAAACATTAGTCTGAGTTATTGGGTGTTTTTTGCTTTGAAAAATAGAGGTGCTACAAAAAAGGGTCACGTGTGAAGCGGTGGAAAAAACTTTGAGATCTCGTGAAAGATCTAGGTTTCGATCCAAAATATAGACTGGCTTTGCATGGGTCTCTTTTTCTAATCTCACATTGAGTTGAGGATTATCATTAAGGATCGTTTTTGCCGTCGTTAAAATAGCATCGGTCTCTTTTCGACATAGGTGAGTGAATGCATTAGCCACTGAGCTAGTTAATAATAATCTTGCTCCATTTTTACCCGCAATTTTTCCATCTAGGCTTAAGGCTAATTTAGCCGTGATCCAAGGAATCTTTTGTGTTGTTCGAAAGGCATAGGCTTCATAATAAGCATCGCCCTCAGGAGTTTGTAAGTAATTGACTTTGACTTCATTCTCCAAGAGAGCTTTTTCCCCTTTTCCTGAGACGATAGGATTGGGATCTTTAAATCCATAGACAACTCGAGCGATCTTTTTTCTGATTAACAGATCGGTGCAGGGAGGTGTTTTGCCGTGATGGCAGCAAGGCTCTAAAGAGACATAAACTGTCGCCCCTTCAGCCTCGTCATTAGACAAATGGTTTAATGCTTCAACCTCGGCGTGAGGCGCTCCGCTTTTTGAATGAAAACCGCGAGCAATGATTACATTATTTTTAACGATAATAGCGCCGACTGAAGGATTGGGGGCACAAAAACCCCTTCCTTTTCGAGCCTCATCAAAAGCTTGAGACAGAAAAAACAGATCTGAGTCGCGAGATGGCGACACAAGTTGCCTACCTTTCAAAAATAATCGTTTAGATCAATTAACGTAAACTAGCATTAATCTTTTTCAAAACTTCTGGACCTGGATCGAGATCTTTTTCTCCTAAACTCCAAAGTGGAGTCTCTACTGTATTTAAGAGTGTATTGAGATCCATTCCCAAGGAATTGTAATAAAGAAGTCCAGTGATAATTTCCTGTTTTTCACGAGATTCAGAGATAGCTGCCATGGCTTTAATCTTGTTAGTAGGATCATAATCCCTATCCAATTTTCGAAGCATAAGTCTGGAACCATCGTGGAGCTCAATCTCTTTTCGTTCGCCATCTTTCATCTCTACAGCGATCTCCTCTTGGGATTGGATAAAGCCAAGTTCATGAAGAGGAATGTCGTGCTCCTTCACGAAAGTGTAGCTCTTGGTACTGCCTTCGTGGTTGTTGAAGGTTACGCAAGGGCTAATGATATCAAGGATTGCAATTCCTTTGTGGGCATGAGCTGCTTTAATAAGAGCGATAATCTGTTTTCTATCACCGGAGAAAGAACGGGCTACGAAAGTAGCACCAAGTTCAATTCCAATGGCACAACAGTCAATCACTGGAAAAGTATTTGCCGCCCCTTTTTTTGCTTTAGAACCAGGATCGGCGGTGGCTGAGAACTGACCTTTGGTTAAACCGTAAGTTCCATTGTTTTCGATGATATAGACCATGTCTACATTTCTTCGAACAAGATGACAGAATTGTCCCATTCCGATACTTGCAGTATCCCCGTCTCCAGAGACACCAATCATGCTTAGTTTTTTGTTGGCCAGGCTCGCTCCAGTGGCGACTGAAGGCATTCGTCCGTGAACGCTATTAAATCCATGCCCGCGGTCGACAAAGTAGGTCGGAGTTTTAGAGGAACATCCGATACCGCTAAACTTAGTGATTTCGTGAGGAGGAACTCCCAATTCATAATAGGCCTGAATGATAGCTGCCGTAACGGAATCATGACCGCAGCCTTTACAGAGAGTTGAAGGTTTTCCTGAGTAATCGTTTTTAGCTAATCCAATTCGGTTGCAATTTGTTTCAGCGTTCATGGTTTATTTCCCCATCTGTTTGGTTAGTTCTCTTTCAACGATATCTGCTGAAAGTGGGAACCCACCGTAATATCTGACGGATCTAATTTTATTTTGGTAGCCCGGCAGATCTATTTCTAAGAGTTGTTGCAATTGACCGTCTCGATTTTGCTCTACCATGTAGATCTCATCACAGGATTTGATGAACTCTTCCACTTCTTGAGTGAAAGGATAGGCTCTGATTTTCATATATTTGAGAGGGGTTCCTTTCAATCGATCCATGGTTTCAACCACTGCGTGGTCGCTAGTTCCATAGGCCAAGATACCTACTTTAGCATTCACATCTCCTTTAACTATTGGCTTAGGTAGATATTTTTTGGAGGTGTGCCATTTCTTGAGAAGTCGGTCCATGTTTCGGGTGTAAACGACAGGGCTTTCAGTGTAACGAGCATATTCATCGTGTCCTGATCCCCGAGTGAAGTAAGCGCTTTTCATGTGGTTGGTGCCAGGAAGAGTTCTGTAACAGATACCGTCTCCATCCACATCAAGATAACGGCCCCAATCTTTAACCTTATTTAAATCGTCAGCTGAAAGCACTTTGCCGCGATCATATTTCATGGGTTTGTATTCTAGCTCGTCATCTACCCAAGAGTTCATACCCAGATCTAAGTCGGTCATGATGAAAATGGGGGTTTGCATTTTTTCAGCTAGGTTGAAAGCTTCATATCCCATTTCAAAGCACTCTTTGGGAGAGGATGGGAAGAGAAGAATGTGTTTGGTATCCCCATGGCTCGCGAGTGCGCAACTGAGGATATCGCATTGTTGAGTCCGAGTAGGAAGACCCGTACTGGGGCCAACTCTCTGAACATTAAATAGAACTGTAGGTATTTCAGCGTAGTAGGCTAGCCCCAAGAATTCGCTCATCAAGGAGATTCCAGGACCTGCTGTAGAGGTCATGGCTCTAGCTCCCGCCCAGCTTGCTCCAAGAACCATACCTATGGCTGCGAGTTCGTCTTCAGCTTGAATCACTGCGAATTTAGCTTTTCCATCTTTATCAACTCGAAGTTTTTTCAAGTAGCCCTCCATGCTTTCTGCAAGAGAGCTTGAAGGGGTGATCGGGTACCAAGCCACTACAGTACATCCACCGTAAATCGCTCCAAGCCCTGAGGCCGTATTTCCTTCGATAATGATTTTATCTTGGTTGATATTCGCGCGTTGGAAAAGGTAGTTGTCAGTTTTTTTATGATTTGCTTTGGCGTAATCGATACCGATTTGAAGAGCTGCGAAGTTTGCGTCTATGGCCGATTGCTTTCCTTTGAAAGTATCTTGAATTACGCTTTTCATTACATCGATCTCAATGCCATACAAGTGAGAAAGAGCACCGACATAAAATAGGTTTTTTAATAAGTGACGAAGTTTAGTGTCGGTAATCCCTTTGGCCAATTCTTCAACGGGAAGAGCGTAGAGACTCATTCCGGGTTTGAGTTGATCCTCGGTCACTTTAATAAGGCTGGAATTGTAAAAAATGGTGGTTCCAGGTCTCATGGCAGCAATATCTTCTTTTGCAGTTTCTGGATTCATGCAAACAGCAATGTCGTCATGTTCACGAAGGTCTTGGTAGCCTTGAGGGCTTACTCGAATTTGGAACCAGGTGGGAAGACCTTGGATATTTGAAGGAAATAAATTTTTCGCGCAAACCCCAATACCCATTCTAAAGAGCGATTTAAAAAGTAGGTTATTGGAAGATTGGCTACCTGTTCCGTTGACGGTAGCGACGCGAATACTAAAGTCATTTACGATGCTTTGACCCGTGGCCATAGAAATCCTTTTGGTAAGTTTTTTAATCTTAAGCTCAAACGGAGTTGCCACGACGGGCCAATCCAATATTTGAGCTGGTCCGGATTCTAAGGCAGGTTGGAAAAGAGTCAACGTCAAAAAAGGGGTTTTTGGTTGTTTTCCCAAGGTTTTTAAAGCCTTCATTTGACAAAGAAGGCTCGATGACATTAGGTTCTCTAACCCACTTAACAAATCTAGTGGGGCGGTAGTTAAGTTGGTTATAACGCCTGCCTGTCAC
>SXPJ01000072.1 GCA_005776395.1 Bdellovibrionales bacterium
AACTTTGGCGCTTTTGTAGATATCGGTGTGCATCAGGATGGGCTTGTTCATATTTCTCAGTTAGCAAACCGTTTTGTAGACGATCCTCAAAAAGTGGTAAGCCCTGGAGATCGAGTTACGGTCAGAGTTCTTGAAGTTAATTTAGAAAAGAAACAGATCTCTCTTACGATGAAACCGGTAGCAGCTCCACGCCAGATACCCGTTGCCCGTCCTGAAATGAAGAGAGAATTTGAAGGCAAAAAAAACTTTCATCACAGGGGGCACAGAAATGAAAGGCATGAACAGCCTCAACGTCCCCCAAGACCCTCTTTTAAGAGTGATGCTTTCGCTGCTTTAGCTGCATTGAGGCAGTCAACGCCAGGGAAAAAGAAATAATCTAAGCTATATAACTGAAACTATTCTAGTTTATTTTTTTTTTATAAACCCACATCTTTCCTTTATATTTATTTGCTACATTTAATCTATGGGACAGAGTGGAACGTTAGTAGAAGGTCATTAACTCCTTTTCAAATCTCTCTCGTTTCACTACATAGTCCCTAAAAAATAAGGTGTGGGTTCTATCGTTAAAGAACCAAAAAAGAAATAAAGTCCGTCTAGGTGGATTCTTCTAGGGAATCCGCTTAGAAATTTCGGTTTCTCATGAAATAAAACACCGGAAGCGAGTTTTCCTAGAGAGCTCGCTTCTTTTTTTATCTTGAAAATTATTTCTTGCAAAAAATCAATTCAGCCCTTGGCGCACAAGTCCTTGGTAGGTCTTTTCAAGAAGAGCTGTCTTAATTCGTTCTCTTCTAGCTTGGAGTTGCGGCTCGCCTTTCTCAACTTCTTTTTTCCACTCTTCAGCAAAAGCCCCGCTTCGAATTTCCTGAAATATTCTTTTTATTTCTGCTTTAGCTTTTTCATCAATAATTCTTTGTCCACGAGTTAAGCCGCCAAAAAAAGCGGTAGGACTAATTTTCTGAGTGAGCCCATAAGGACCGTATTTCATCCACAGTTCAATAATCGTTTTGGCTTCATAACAACACTCTAAGAAAGCCATTTCAGGATTAAAGCCTTCATCAACTAAGGTATTAAATGCAGCTTCCATTAATTCCATGAGTCCTCCACAGAGGACTGTTTGTTCACCAAATAGATCACATTCCGTTTCCTCTTGAAATGTCGTCTTTAGTAAAACATGGCTAGTTAGCCCAATGGCTTTAGCATAACTTTGGACTAGAATTTCTAATTCTGCATTTTCATTTTCAAGTGCATAAACTCCCGGAAGGCCACTTCCTCTTTCAAAAGCATCTCTTAAAACAGCCCCAGCTCCTTTAGATCCTACAAGAAAATACTGACAATGCTCTATTTTCTCAATCCAACCATAGTGGTAACAAAATCCATGGGCAAATCCTACCCAGTGAGAGTTTTTTAAAAATTGCCTAGTCTCTCTATAGATTTCGGGAATAACTTGATCGGGAAAAAGATACATAACAACATCTGCCTTAGATATCGCTGTTTCAAAAGCCATGGGCTGAAATCCATCTTTTTCAGCTAAACGATATCCAGCTCCGGCCCTAGCCCCTACCACTACGGACACTCTGGAATCTCTAAGATTTAAAGCTTGAGCCCGTCCTTGATTTCCATAACCCAAAATAGCTACGGTTTTAGCTCTAATAGGGGCCAAGGATATGCTGTTAAGATCCATGGCTTTGGGTATACTCCAATTTATGAAGGAATTTAAACTGAAAAGTCAGTTTGAGCCTAGGGGCGACCAGCCTAAAGCCATCGAGGAGCTGGTTAAAGCTATTCAGGCCAAGAAACGGGATAATGTCCTCTTAGGGGTCACCGGAAGTGGAAAGACCTTCACCATGGCCAATGTGATTGCCCGTCTGCAAAGACCCGCTCTAGTTCTAGCTCCCAATAAAACCCTAGCTGCGCAGCTCTATTCAGAGTTCAAGGAGCTTTTTCCTGAGAATGCCGTAGAGTATTTCGTTAGCTATTACGATTATTATCAACCTGAAGCCTATATTCCCTCTTCAGATACCTATATTGAAAAAGACTCGGCTATCAATGATCAAATTGATCAGCTACGCCACTCAGCAACTCGAAGTTTGCTCTCACGAAGAGATGTTCTAATCATAGCCAGTGTTTCCTGTATCTATGGTTTAGGCTCTCCAGAGTGTTACCGTGAAATGGTTATTGATCTAAAAACTGGAGCTGAATACCGACGCGATGAATTTCTCATGCATTTGGTAGAGATCCAGTACCAAAGAAATGACTATGATTTTCATCGAGGAACTTTCCGAGTTCGGGGAGATGTGATTGAAGTTTTTCCCGCATTTGAAGAGGCCTGTGCTTATCGAATTCAGTTCTGGGGAGATGAAATTGAGAAAATTTCAAAAGTCGATCCGATTACAGGAAACACGATAGAGGATGTAGCTGAGCTAATGATTTTTCCGGGCAGCCATTATGTGACTCCTCAGGATCAGCTTAAAAAATCTATCAAATCGATTCAAGAAGAGCTGAGGCAAAGGCTTGTAGATCTTAAGACGCTCAACAAGATAGTCGAGGCTCAAAGACTTGAAAGCCGAACCTATTATGACATCGAGATGTTAGAGGAAATGGGTTACTGCAATGGTGTTGAAAACTACAGTCGACATCTGACGGGTAGAAAAGCAGGAGATCCCCCTCCTACCCTTCTCGAATATTTTTCCGAAGACTTTCTTTTATTTGTAGATGAGAGCCATGTCACCATTCCTCAAGTAGGAGGAATGTACCGAGGTGACCGAGCAAGAAAAATGACCCTTGTCGAGCACGGTTTTCGCCTGCCGTCAGCTTTGGATAATCGCCCTTTGAACTTCTCTGAATTTGAATCGCTTATTAGCCAAGCTGTTTATGTATCAGCGACTCCAGGCAAATATGAGATGGAAAAATCTAGAGGAGTGGTAGTTGAACAGATTATTCGTCCGACAGGTCTTACCGATCCAGAAATTATCATGCGTCCTGCCCGTGGAGCTATAGATGATCTCTATGGAGAGATTCGAAAACGAGCTGAGAAGAACCAGCGAGTTTTAGTAACTACGTTAACAAAACGCATGGCTGAAGACTTAACCGAATACTATCAAAAACTAGGGCTCAAGATTCAATACCTACACTCTGATATTGATACGATTGAACGAGTAGAAATCATTCGACAACTTAGAATGGGAACTTTCGATGTTCTAGTAGGCATTAACTTGCTACGAGAGGGCTTAGATATACCCGAATGCTCCTTGGTTGCTATTTTAGATGCAGACAAAGAGGGTTTCTTACGAAGCCAGACATCTCTTATTCAGACCATTGGTAGGGCTGCAAGAAATGTAGATGGAACCGTTCTAATGTATGCTGATGTCGTTACCAAATCTATAGACTTTGCTCTTAAAGAGACCGAGCGAAGAAAAAAGATCCAGCTCGAATACAACAAGGAGCATGGAATTACCCCTCAATCGGTTAAAAAGAATATTCAAAACTCGCTCTATCAAACTGAAAATAGTGACTACTTCGAAATTAAGCTACCCGAAAATCGCGGAACGATTGCGATGGATGAGAAATCGATTCCGAAAGAGCTTGAGAAGTTAGAAAAGCTAATGAAAAAAGCTGCGAGGGATCTTGAGTTTGAAAAGGCCGCCGAGCTTCGAGATAGGATTGTACTTCTCAAGAAAAAACAGATGGGACTTTAGGTCATTGCGTGAAATGGAAAATTACGAACAAATTGAACAGCCGCTTATTTGCCCCTATTGCTGGCAAAACATCTCTATTCTTTTAGATTTATCGGTAGAATCTCAAACCTTTGTCGAAGATTGTGAAGTTTGTTGCCACCCTATCCAATTTCAATATCGAACTGAAGATGGGGCGCTAGTAGAATTCGAAACTGTAAAGCTTCAATAAAGCTAGAGTGCATCTCAAAACCTATCCGCGTCACGAAAGTGTGCGAATTTTTTCTGGTTGAGGATGCAGGAGTGAGACCCCGCAAGCGTGCCAATAGGCACGTTGAGGAGTCGAACGACGAAGACGATGTCCAGGAAAAATGCAGCCACTTGCAGGGGCGGAGGGTTTTGAGATGCGTTCTAGTCACACTTTCCAATCCCACAATCGCCAAGAAAGCTTTCGCATCTCATCTCTCCTGAGGGTGTAAAAGTAAATCGTAGCGCTCCGTGAAAGTCGGTTCTGAAAAGTTGAACTCCTAAACTTTTATATCTATTCAAAACCTCTTTCCTAGGATGCCCGTAAGTATTTTTAAACCCCACACTAATAACTGCCCAATTAGGAGAGATAGAACTTAAAAATTTCCAGCCGGACGATGTCAAACTTCCATGATGAGGAACTTTCAATAAATGGAACTTTTCTCGAAATCTCTCAATTAATTCTCTCTCACTTTCTTTTTCAATATCTCCAGTAAAAAGCATCTGACATTTTCCAAATCTAAGAACTACAATCAGAGCTTGATCATTTCGAGATGATTTTTGATTTCCTAGGGGTATAAGATCCATATCAACTTTGGAAATCGTTCTTCTTATCACGCCTCCAACTAGATTTTTTTTTACCCCCCGAGAGTCACTCAACTGCTCTATTTCAGCCAAAATCCTTTTTTTAGGAGAATAAGAGAGATTTTTGTGAAGCCATAGCTCCCCCACCTTTAACCACTTCAAGACAGCTCCCAAACCTAGAGCGTGATCATTATCAGGATGGCTTAATACTACATGGTCAAGTCGCAAAATTCCCAGTCGACTGAGTTCAGGAATTAAGACTCTAGTTCCCATATCCCATGATTTCCATCCTCCCCCTCCATCAATGAGTAGAGTTGAACCATAAGGAAACTGAACCAAGGCCGAATCCCCCTGGCCAACATCAAAAAAAGTAACCACGAGATTAGGATTCCAAAAACGGCCATAGAGCCTTTTAAATAGAAAAAAGGCGAGTAGTACTATGATTAATAAATTTGTCTTTGAATAGGAGCGAAAAATCATTAACTCTGTACAAGCAAACGATATTCCAGAAGAACTTGACGCTTCTCAAAAACCAACAAAACCTGACGAAGTGTTTGAAATTCATAACGCGAGGTGGTTATATACGCCCATGGAAAATTTGCACACCCCAAGACTATGCATTGATGGCAGAACTGCCCATCAATTTGGGCCTCGTAGCTTACTCGCTCAAGAGGTGATTGATCAGTTGGTGTCGGGCTATGGAGAGGGTAAAGCTTCAAGCGAATGGATTGAGAAAAAACGAACCGTTCTATTAGCTCATCCAGCCCAAGTTTTTAGTGGTCAATTAAAAAGATATGATACTAAACGAAAAGTTTCCGGTTCTATTCTCTATTGGTTATGGGAAAAAGCTTTCGCTAAAAATTCAAATATCAGCCGATTTCATCGCTTTAGATCTGTCGACAACTTAAATCCATCGCTAAAAATCCCAACCATTACTACGCTTTTACCTTCTCGAGGGGGGCTTCCCTTTTTTATTTCGAGAAGACAAAATCAAGAATATGTCGTGCCTTCAGTTCAAGATAGTAAGCTTTTAGAGAAGCATTATCAGATTGCTCAAGAACAGATTCATATCTTTAGACCAGGAACACGAAGGTATGTCCAGTTTGTGGAGCCTTTGAAGCATAGCGGTCAGGGAAATATCCTGTTTTTGATTGCAGATAAAAAAGGGGGCAAGGATATAAAAAAACTCAGAAAAGTTTTTTCACAAGTCTACGCTAATATTCCCCAGAAGATCATCCGATTAAAAGACTCAACCAATGTGTCTCCCGCTTTATGGATGAAGATTCTTCAAAACACAAAAATCTGTGTCTATTTAAGTTCTCAACCCTTTGATTGGGGCACACTACCTTTAGAGTCCCTTTACTGGAATGTTCCCACAATATTTTCCGACGGAAACGCAGCTCTAAATGAATTACTGCAACAATCGCCCTTACGATTATCTCAATTTTTAGTTGATCAACCAGATTTTACCGAACTAAAAACTTTGGCAAGAAATGCAAAAGAGGAGTTAGAGACAAAGGGAACTTTTCTTCCATTAAACATGGCGGAACAATATTGTACCCTCTATCGAGAGATGGGACCCCCAAGCGGGCCAGATGCCCCTGAAACGGAATGCTGTAATTAGTTGATTTTTAATGTTTTTTTTATATTTTCAAGATTTACTGGCAAAAGTTCCTTTTCACCATTATGGTGTCGCAACCATTTTTAGATCTCTCAATGTGCGCCTGTAGCTCAGTTGGATAGAGTAGCAGACTACGAATCTGCGGGTCAGAGGTTCGAATCCTCTCAGGCGCACCATTTTGGAGATCTCCGAATCTCCTCACTTGATGGTGGGTAACAGCAAAAAACAATTAAGCACAAGCACCCTGAGCCTATACCCGTAAGCCCTTCTCTGGACAACCTTTGCGACGTTATTAAGTCCTTCTGTGGTCGCATTTTGGTTCTTAAACTTTCGTAGTGGGTAGTTCAATCAAAGTTCAGTGAAAACAATAATTGTTAACCATCTATGGAACCCAACTAAGCAGTTGTTTAATGCCAGTAAAAAGCACCTGGTTTTTGGCGTTACCCGCTGAAACTGCATCTTTCACTTTCGTAGGAGGAAGCCTTGCAATCGCTGCCAATAGCTCTGCAGCCATCAGCCTACTTGTTATTTCGAGCTCCTCAGTGAGTGGGGCAAGCGCCGCCTACTTGGACTACAAAAGCCGAAAGGCTCAAAATCTCCCTTTTAGCGTTGCTGACACTTTAGACTATATCGTAGGGGCTGTTTACCAGTCATTTCCATTTGCAGCGCTTATGCCTGTAGTTGTGGGAAGTTTTTTCTATAGCGCCGAAGCTCTAGTAACCAGCAATTCTCGGTGAGCCACAGCGCACGGTAAAAAGCGGAGCCATGCGCTATGACTCACCGAGAACTGCTGCCCGCACCATTTCATTTTTTTCAATTTAATGTATAAAGGTTAGAAGTAGAACCCATACTTAAATAGGTTCGATGAGATGTAATTTCGCCTTAGCGGACATTGAACTTAAAATTTACAGAGAAAGTTTTCTGTGCCAATCATTTGCGAATTTTTCGGAATCAAAATCTATATGTACTGGAAAGATCATTTTCCTGAACACTTTCATGCGGAGTATGCTGAATTCAAGGCACAAATTGGAATCAAAGATGCCGTTGTCATTGATGGCGAGCTTCCGGCAAAACAACTGAAACTCGTACTTGCTTGGTGCGAGATTCACCGAGATGAAATTTTGAAAAATTGGAATAGCGCCATGAAAAATGGAAAGATTTCCAAGATAGATCCTTTACGCTAGGAGATCGGATGCTACACACAGTAATTCAAGTTAAACCGACTCAGGATTTTAAGGTGTACGTTTATTTTTGTGACGGAAAAATAAAGCTATATGATGTGAGTCCTCTCTTAAATCAAGGAGTCTTTAAGCAAATTTCCGATATCAAAATATTTATCAAAAAGTGCACTGTGATTAATCACACTCTTGCTTGGGATGTAGGCGGAAACTTTGATCCTTACAATTGCATAGACATTGATCCGGAAACAATCTACAGCACGGCTCTAGATGTAGCGGATCCTCTCGCCGAGAAGGCAGCTTAATACTGCTGAAATATTCAGTCTATTTCTATTTTAAAGTTTCCTGAATTTTTGTTTCCAGCTCAGAACCTAGAGGTGTGACTCCAGATTTAAACCTTGCAACCACTTTTCCATCTTTATTAATCACAAACTTCTCAAAGTTCCAGCCCACCTCTCCCTGCAAGCTCTTATCAGAGCCCTCTGTTAAGAACTTGTAAACCTCTTGCTTCTCAGTTCCTTTAACTGGATTTTTGGAGAAAAGCGGAAAGGTGGTTTTAAATTTCATCTCACAGAATTTTTTAACTTCAGCATTAGTTCCTGGCTCTTGGCCCCCAAAATCATTACTTGGAAACGCTAAAACTACGAGTCCTTGATCTTTGTACTTTTGGTAAAGAGCCTCAAGATCTTTATATTGTGGCGTATAACCACATTGAGATGCCGTATTAACTACTAGAGCAACTTTTCCTTTGAATTGAACGAGAGGGGCATTTTTTCCATCAATACTTTTTACGGTGTAATCATATAAACCCATAACAGCTAATCCTTTCTGACAACCTAAAAACAAAATAATAATCCAAAAAACTGTTTTAAGATGATATCTCATATTAGTTTCCATTCTTTAAAGAATTTGTTAACACATCGCCCAAAAAGGAACATCACTATGCCCTACCAACCCATTCTTGGTACTTTAGGTTATATTCTCTCACCGGATAAAAAGAAAGTTTTGCTAATTCATCGCAATAGTCGTCCCGAAGATGAACACTTAGGAAAATACAACGGACTTGGTGGAAAGATCGAATCTCAAGAAGATATTATTGAAAGCATGAAACGAGAAATTTATGAGGAGGCCGGAATTATTTGTAGCAAGATGGCTCTAAGGGGAACGATTAGTTGGCCTGGATTTGGAAAAAACGGGGAGGATTGGTTTGGTTTTATTTTTCTAATCACCCAATTTGAAGGAGTTCCATTCACAAAAAACCCCGAAGGAACACTAGAGTGGATCGATATCGATAAGTTTTTAAACTTAAAAATCCCAATGTGGGAAGGGGATAAATATTTCATTCCTCTTCTGTTAACTCATCTAGAGCAACAGTTTCACGGAGTGATGCCCTATAAAAATGGAAAACCGGTTAGTTGGACCGTTTCATGGCTGTAGAAAATTTAGTCCTTCTTCAAATTAACCTAGGGCTCGTTAATTCCATTTTCTAATACTATTTCCCCATCAATCTAATTTATTAAACCAAAAACAATGACTAGCTTTAGTTTTCAGAGTTACAATAAAACAAAAAGCTCAACATCTAAAGTTCAACTAGTGAAATTTGGAAGGTCTATATCTATTTATGTTTTGACCTGTATCGCAGTATGGGTAACAACTTTTTACTTAACACTACTTTATACTTCGGTATTTTATCATCGTGCCTTCACCCACCGATCGATTATTCTAGCTCCTAAACTGAAAAAATTTATTCTCATAACCGGCAACTGGCTAACCGGTATCGAGCCCAAAACTTGGATCTGTATGCACCGACGTCATCACCTATTTGCCGATAAGCCTCTTGATCCTCACAGCCCAAAATATCACTCCATTCTCTCTATTCTTTGGGTACAACTAAAATCCTATGAGATAACAACTCAGCAATTAGAAAAAAATAATCGGGACTACACACGTATTGTAAAAGATCTTGATTTCCCAGTGCATTATCTAAACAGATCTGGACTTTGGTTTATTCCTCACCTGTTGCACTTGGGAATCGCGATAGTTATTGCAATTAAATTTGACGCTACTCTTTTGGGAGCTTGTTACTGGCTAGGAATGAATAGCCATCCCGTTCAGGGCTGGCTAGGAATGAATAGCCATCCCGTTCAGGGCTGGCTAGTGAATGCTTTCGGACACTCCAAAGGCTACCGTAATTTTAATACCCCAGACATCTCTACCAATAACCTTCCCGTGGGCTATTTAGTAATGGGCGAAGGATTTCAAAACAACCATCATCAGGACTCAAGACAGGCTAATTTTGGGGTCAAGTGGTGGGAAATCGACACCGGATATACTTTGTGCAAAATATTAAGTTGGATGAAGTTATTAACTTTCAATCCAAGGGTTAAAATCAGGCCTCACAGGTTAAAACCTGTAGTTTAGCTTTAACCCCCCAGTCCAATCCCCCTCTTCCTCTCTCTGGCCATCTGTTTAAATTCAGGCTATGCTCCTTCCCATGAGTACATTTGATATTTCAAAAAATAAAAAACAGAACAGTCACGACACTGTCCCTCCTCCAAACCTAATCTCTTTCATGCTAAAAAGCTGGAAGCCAAAACCCTTTAAGAGAATTACTCCTCTTAAAAATGCAAAATATTTTGCTTTAAGAAGAAAGGCCTTATCAGAAAAGTTTCCGGGAGAGTTCTTGATAATTCCTACCGGCCATTTAAAAGTCAGATCAAATGATCAGCACTATAAATTTCGAGCCAACTCTGACTTCTTTTATCTCACTGGCAATTTAGAACCCGATTGTGTTTTGGTTCTTGCCCCTGAGAAACAGGGTCACAAAAGCATTCTATTTGTCGAGCCCAACCCAGGTAAAACCGATGTTACTTTCTTTACAGACAGAATTAAAGGTGAGCTTTGGGAAGGCGCTAGACTTGGGGTAGCTGAAAGTCGTGATCTTTATCAAATTCCCGATTGTCGATCATTGAATGAACTCGAACATTTTATTTTGGAGAATATTAAAAAAGACTCTAGGCCAATTCGGATTTTAAGAGGCAATTCTGAGAAACTGGAAAAATGGATCTCTCAAAAGGGATCAGAACCTATCGAAAAAGATAAAATACTGGCTTTAACTCTATCCGAAATGAGACTTATCAAGGATAAAGCTGAACTTAAAGAGTTAGCGATTGTTATTGAAGCCACTCAACGAGGTTTTGAAGATGTTATTACCCGTTTAAAATCAGCTAAGTCTGAACGCGAGTTAGAGGGGGTATTCTTTACACGAGCACGAATAGAAGGAAACGATGTAGGTTATGCCTCAATTGTAGCTTCAGGAGCTCACGCCTGCACTCTTCATTGGAATAAAAACAATGGAAAGATCCAAAAAGGGGACCTTCTTTTGCTAGATGCGGGGATCGAGGGCAACTCCCTATATACAGCGGATATTACCCGTACATTACCTATCAGTGGAAAATTTACTAAAGAACAATTAGAGATCTACCAATTAGTGCTAGAGGCGCAAAAGGCGGGTCTTAATGAGGTAAAACCGGGGAACGATTTTATGGCACCTAATCACGCTGCCATGAAAATTCTCGCAGAGGGATTAGAACATTTAGGAATTCTTTCCACAACTGCTGAAGAGGCATTAAAAGATGAGAATCAATTTTACAAGCGATACTCACTTCACAATGTCAGCCACATGCTAGGAATAGATGTTCACGACTGCGCCCAAGCTAGAGCTGAAAACTACAAATATGGGAAATTAATTCCGGGAATGGTTTTAACCGTAGAGCCAGGTCTATATTTCCAACTTGATGATCTCACGGTTCCAACTAAATATCGAGGAATCGGTATTCGCATTGAAGATGATATTGTTGTAACAGAAAAGGGCTATAAGAACTTATCTCAAAATATTCCAAGCGAAGCTAGAGATATAGAGAAGTGGATTAAACAGCTTTGGAGTCAATCTTCTAAGAGAAAATAAAAAGAGCAGGTAACTAAAAGTTACCTGCTCTTCAAATCAAAACAACTAGACTCTTAGTAGTACCAACCGTAGTAACAGTTGTTCCAATTGTAGTTCCAACTGTAATTATATCTATAAGAATATCCGTAATTGAAATACCCAGGATTATAGAAGGCATTGTTCCAATTGTAAGAATAATTATTGTATCCGCCCCAATAATTCCAACGGTAGTTGTATCCATACCAACGATACCGCCAAGCCTCTGTTGAGCTATCTTTGTCCAATTCTTTACTAGACAACTTGAACTCAGCAACTTTGTTTATAGGATTTTCAATTTCGTTGATGGTAGAAGCCACTGCACTGTGAGTCGCATTTTTTGAAGTAATGCTATCACTCAATTTGTTAACTCTGAAAACTTCAACAGTTTTAGTTTCAGGATTAACTTTCACCATCATGCCTTTAGGAGCAATTTTCGCTGCTTCTTTGGCTTCGTTATCAAGCTGATCAGCCACAACATTAGAAGCAACGACAAAGGCCATTGCGACTATTGCTGTTTGTACCCATTTTATCATTTTCATATTTACCTCCACAAAAAGAAAATCCAGCAAAACAAACCCCATTTCCCTGGCTCTCTTTACCGTTAATGCACTCGACGTTCCTTACTACTGCTGAAGCTAGAGATCCATCAAATTCTTCGTCATTCCCATTTTTTAGCTGCTATGCAGCACTGCCTTAAAATAGTAGCCAGGGGGGTGATTTAATCTAAATAATTGTAAGTATTGTATTTATTATGAAATTCACCTCTTTTAGCATCTAATGACAAACTTTGCCTCTAGACAGAAATTCCCATTCCAATATATTGCCCGGACTTTTAATAAAGGCTGGAAAAACTATGCTTAAACGAATCGTTCGATTCTTCCTCATTGGGGTATTGGTCTCTTGTGGAGGGAATCCGTCAACTTACGAGGGAGATAATCCCAAGAGTTATAATTACGAAAGCGGCCCCGCAATCCTATCCCACGCCTCTTTCCGAATCGGTTCCATTGAAAAAAGCTTCGTGAGCCAACATAATATTAGCTGTATTAGCGATAAAGATAGAAATGAGACGGTCATTATCTTTAATAATGCCACTAACGGTTCTACCCTTTCAGTTCGGATGGCCCGTGTTGATTTAAGCGACTCTACCGACTCAAGAAGCTACAACGTAACTGCTAACCCAGGCGAAGATAGTTTTATCATCTCAGTAGACTCAGATAAGACCCATGATACTTTTCGTTTAGTTACAAACTCCAATGCTTATTACAAACCCAATTGCCAGATCAATTACACCCTGGACTCTTGGCAGATGAATGCAGAGTTTCGTTGCTATTCTATGACCAACCGGTCAGGACAAACACAAGAGGCCACTGGCAGATGGAGCTGCAAGCTACAATCAGAGGCACAATGGCAATGGTAAAAAAACACTCAAAAAATTTATCCCTGATAGCAGCAATTTTTTGCCTCAGTCTCACAACACTTTCGACTACTGTCCAAGCGGGTACCGTTTTGGAAAACATCAAAGAGATCCGAACCTTCTTCGGATTAGACGCATATCCGTATCGCTTAGAGTTAAGCCGTTTAAAAATTGCAGTAATCGATAATGGCTTTGAGGGGTACGATCCTACTAAAAAACAACTCCCTGATTCCGCTGAACTAGTGACGGTCTATCCTAAAGAGATGATCAATAAATATAATTTAGGGGATCCCGATTATATTCAGGCTCCAATTGCGACGGAACATGGAAAATTGATGGCTCAAATTATTTGGGGAACTACAGGAGGGCATTCTGAAGGGCCGAAATTTTATCTTCTAAATGCAAATGGAATTACAAATTTTCGAAGAGCTGTCAGATACGCTATCGAACAAAAAGTAGATCTCATTCTCTACAGTCAAAATCGTGAGTGCTGTGGGAATTTTGAAGGGGGAGGCTTCTTAAATGCAATCGTAAATGAAGCTACAAAAGCTGGAATTATTTGGATCAATGCAGCTGGAAATTATGGGGGTCATGTTTTTAATGGCTCCATTCAATCCATCGGCTCAGATCAAAAAGTCACATTTCAAAACAGTAAAGAACTAAGACTTAAAAGTAGACTAGATGAAAACAAAGCTCAGGTCATACTTACCTGGACCGCAAGTGGCCCAGAGGAAGATTCAGGAACCGATCAAGACCTAGATCTCTATGTTTATGATGAAAACAACAATGAAGTGGTTAAAAGTGAATTGAAGCAGGTGTTAAAAAAGCCAGCTCTTGCTGAAGGGGAAACTTTCCTTGCCAGAGAGAAAATTAGCTATGAGTTTTCAAAAAACACGAAAGGTTATTATCGAATAGTGGTTAAAGCTAAAAACCGGAATTTTAATTCGCGAAGTCAGATAAGAATCATCGTGATACCAGAACGGCCCCCCATTCAAGACAATGAAAATCAGAAGATGGTAGATGCTATTGAGTTTTTGGATGCTACCCAAGGGCAAGAGATCATGGTTCCCGCAGATAACCCTAATGTAATTACGGTAGGGGATCTCAGCGCATTCTCAGCCACTGGCCCGACTCTCGATGGTCGTATCAAGCCTGAAATTATCTTGGAAAATTCAAGTGCAAGCTTCTCCAACGGACAGTCCTCTTCGGGCACTTCCAATGCTGCAGCCTATTTTACTGGTGTCGTCGCTATTTTAAAATCCCATGCGCCTCATCTGACTCGGGAGCAGATTGTTAACTTTCCTAAAAAACGGCCTTCGTCGTTAGGGGCTAAAATTCGAAAAATAAACTTCACCGAAGTGGTCTCTCAACATGGCCTGATCTTCAATACTGTTGAGGAGATGTTAGATGAGAGTCCAATTTTAGCAGGCCGTTATGCCGATGGCCGTTATATCATTGGAGTTCGTAAAGATCCTGGACAGGTTCTAAATGGACTATGTCAAAACTCCTCGAGTCGTGATCAAAAGTTAGAATATTATCTTCGATGGGCAGATGGGAACAATAACTACACACGGCCCACAGGAGGAATGACCCTGCAATGTTATACCCGAAGGGTTCCTAGCAAAGAGAATGACTATTCACCTTATCCTTGGGAGCAGTCCGGCAGAAATAAAACATCTTATGTTGAAATTCGACAGGTCTTCTTCTCTGGAATCAACTATCCAAATCAAGGTATGTGGCAGACCCCAACTCCTGAGAATCTAAATCGTTAATACCTGGCCTACTTAGCTGCACCTATTTTAAAAAAGATGGGGCCAGTTTGTCGTGCCGAATTCAATAAAATTCAAGTATTTGAATCGATAAACTGAAAGAGCTGTATCTTAACGAAGGCAAAGATTTACCTTTAAGAAGTCTTTATTCATGTAGCTTGCGAATGAATAATTGAAATCTAAAAAACTAGTAACGCAAGCTAACCCCATCTTTTTTAAAATAGGTGCAGCGTAGTGATTCAAGTATAAATCGTTACTAAAAAATTTTCTGATTCTAATACGCGGAATCATCTCGGAAAAAGGTATAGAATAGAAGTTACCTTTAATATCCTTGAGAATCCTAATGACTCACAACATTAGAGCCCTGGGGCCAATCTTAATCTTACTCTATTTTTCATCCTTTGTGGTTAAAGCAAATGAACCTATCATTCCCCAAAAAACAATTTTAAAATCTCAAATCAAAACACAACTGAAACAAAATCAACTCGCTATTAAAACTAATAGAACTCAAAGGTCCTTCCAATTTTCTGGAGAAACCTATCAACTACAAACTGATCTCAAAACTGGACTTAAAGCCCAGAACTTAAGGACCGGTAAAATGGGTGAGCTATCAGGTCAAATTGTAATCACTCTTCAACCCGAAGTTGATATTGATGACTTTATAAGAAGCTCAAGGATAAAAATTAAAAGTTCAGCCCCTCAAATTCAAACAGTATTTATCATAAGCCAAAACTCAAAGAATCCGATACTGGAAGTTCAAGAGTTCAAAAAAGATCCCAGGGTTAAAACTGTAGAATTAGAAGTTATCGAGCATAAACTTAAAATAAAATGACCTTTACCACCTCAACTAAAATACTGAAAGCCTGCTTTTGGATTATTCTTTGTGCCTCTTTACCCTATTGTTCCTCGAATAACTCATCGGGGGAAACCGCAGCTGTTACAACTAGCATTAGCAATATAACCTCAAGCACTGCAGATGGAACCTATAATGCAGAACAAGCTATCTCTATTCAGGTTGTTTTTAGCACAACCGTCACCGTTACCGGAATTCCACAGCTCAACTTAGAAACTGGCTGTTCTGATACCACCTTAAATTACAGCTCAGGAAGTGGAACCGATACCCTAAGCTTTATCTACACTGTGCAAGCAGGTGATCAAAACTCGGATTTAGACTATCTCTCAACAAGCTCTTTAACTTTAAATGGCGGAACTATTATAGATGGTTTAAAAAAACCGGTCTCATTAACCTTACCCTCTCCTGGAGCTACTCATTCACTAGCTGCCAATAAAACTCTAAATATTTCTACAACGCCTATTAATACAGCTAGTAATTTAATTTCAGGCACTCCCAGTTCTACAGGTTTTCAAGATCAACTTTACTCATTCGCACCCACTTTGCTTACAAGTGGAATTAGTTTTATAGGTGCCAATCTTCCCTCTTGGAGCAGTATAAATTCAACAACGGGAAACCTAAGTGGAGATCCTTTATCTTCAGAAACTCACTCAAACATCTATATCTGCGCTACTAAAGATGGAAACACTCAAACAATCGGACCGTTCTCAATAGTAGTGACAGGAGATCCCCTTAAGAGTCATGCATGGCATTTAAAAAACACTGGGCAAAGTGCATTTTCTCAGAGTGGGGGAACTTCCGGAGCTGACTTAAATTTAAGTTCAACCCTTTCAGAAGGAATTACAGGAGATGGAATAAAAATAGCTGTCTCTGACTCCGGAACCCAAATCGCCCACGAAGATTTAACCGATAGAATCATTGCAAACGCCTCAAGAAATTATACTCTGGAGAGTCCATGGATAGGCGATCCGACCCCTAGTGATCTTTCGGCTTCAAGTATCGCTCATGGAACTGCCGTAGCTGGAATTGTAGGGGCCACAGGATGGAATAGTAAAGGGAGTCGAGGTGTAGCTCCAGAAGCCTCTCTCGCAGCTTTCCTTTTAATTGGTTCATCTCAGACCAGTGCCATACTGGCGGATCAAGCAGATGGAGATTTTGATATTTTTAATTACAGTTATGGTTATGATAGTTGCCAATATACTCCGATCAACGCTTCACTTAAACTTCAACTTGAAACAGGAACCACGACTCTAAGAAACGGCAAAGGGGCCATCTACATAAAAGCAGGAGGAAATGAATTTATAGACACTCTTGGAAGCTGTAACCCCTCTTTATCGGCATTTACTTATTATGGAAACTCTAACTGGGACGGTATCAATTCAAGATACGAAGTTATCGTTGTAGGAGCCATAAGAGCCACGGGGGTCGAAGCTACCTACTCTTCCCCCGGATCTAACATCTGGATTAGCGCTCCAGGAGGACAGTTTGGAACAACCACACCCGCAATAATTTCTACCGATATTCTAGGTTGCACTAACGGCTTTTCAAGAACTAGCAATTCAGCAAATACTTTTGAGTCGGGAGGTAACTCTCTCAACACTCAATGTGATTACACCAGCACCATGAATGGCACCTCTTCAGCCACTCCGAATACCTCAGGAGCTGTCGCACTCATGCTCGATGCTAACCCCGATCTTACCTGGAGAGATATTAAATATATTCTAGCTAAAACTGCCGAAAGAGTAGATCCCACGGCTAGTAACTCCTCTCATCCAGGTGGACTTGATCTTGCGGGCCATACCTACCAACAGGGCTGGGTTCAAAACGCTGCAGGAATCTATTTTAATAATCGGTATGGATTTGGAGCTGTAGATGTGGATGCTGCAGTGGCTATGGCTAAAACCTACACCTCAAATTTAGGAACCTTATCAAAATCAGAATTCTCAACTGGAACTATTTCTCTGTCTATACCTGATGCCAACTCAACAGGTATCACTTCAACAATCAACGTAACTAACAATTTAAAAATTGAAGCGGTCGAGGTGACTTTTTCAGTCACCCATTCTGTTTCAGGTGATTTAGGCATAGAGCTAACCTCTCCCTCAAATACCAAAAGTATACTCATTAATATCAACAGCAATCTTTTAGAGGGAGATCTTAACGATGCCCATCTTATCTCTAATGCCTTCTTAGATGAAATGGCCTTGGGAAATTGGTCTCTTAAGATAATCGATGGATTCACTTCGGATACAGGAAGTCTCACCCAATGGAAAATAACAATTAATGGACACACCGTTTCGCTTGCCCATAAAAAAGGCGACTTCCTTTGGAAATCGCCTCTTCTAAGTTTCTTCGATTCTTTAAAAGATTATTTTATCTTTTCGTAAACACCTGTACCTGAAATTCTAAGCGTTTTAGGTTTCACAGCGGAACGAGAAAAGTTCTCTCTTCCCCATTTTGCTTGAGAAAGATCTAAGCTATCTCTATCTAATGTCATAAAATCTTGATCTTCCAAAAGAGTTGACTGCCAACTGCCTTTAACAAGAGCTGTGACTCTCATTTTTCCTTTTTGCATAATCTCACGATCTTTACGATTAACGCCATAAATGGAATTGTCGTGGCTTAGTTGCTCATCATTTTGAAAATCCCAGAACCCCATTCCTTCTGGCATCGACCAATCTCCAAGTCCGAAGTATAGGGAAGAGCGAAGTTGAACCTGATCGCTATCACTTAATAAAGCCCCCAGTCCGGTCATGAATTTATCACCCACAGGCCCCAGTCCTACCACACAAGAGAGAATATTTAGTTTCATGTTTTTAGCAAAAGCAGCTTTAGCTTGGGTTACTTTATTTAAAGCCCATTTCCACTGCGAAAGCCCCACGGTACAAGGAATGCTTCCCCCACTTTGCGAAAAATTCCTAATACTCATAATGTCCTGTTTAGAAACAGGAGTGTAATACTGGTCGTAGTTAGATTTGTCCGAGCCGGTAGCGGCGGAGTTCCACTGCCAACATTCGACACTATTTTTAAAACTATCATTCATCGGAAACCACATAGCCCCTGGAAGACCATGAGCATTAAAGTTAAGCACACTAATTGGTTCACCTCGTTTTTGGCTGATTTCAACCGCCTGAGTTAAAAGCTCTTCAAGCGTGGAGAAGAAAATAGTAATCGAGTGGTCGGCATTTTCCATTACAATCGGAGTTTTAGTCTCCGCATCTGCAGGTAAAACATAAGGAGTCCAAGCGTTTCCACTTCCATAAGGATGAACACTGTTGTCATAGCGATGAAATTTTCCAATTCCAATTTCAGCAGCATGTATCACAAGATCTGCTTTTGCCTGACTTACAATAAGAAATATCAAAGTTGAAACTATCGTGAAGTAACGCATACAGCTCCTTATTAGATAGGTTGTGCTTAGTTATTATTTAGAACGCTTTTAAGTTTATTCAGTGAATCCCAAGACGACAAGAAAGAACTCATAAGACTATCTCTTTTTTAGGATATAATGAAAAGACAAGATGCCGCATGAAGCCACTATTTTTTAAATTTTTGCCCTATTATTTTTTTGCGGCTTTCTGTGTCACAGGTTTTAGCTTTGCTAAGTCTGTTTTAACTTGGGAAACCTGTTTAAGTGAACTCAAAAATAAAAATCCAGAAGGGGCCTCAACAGATGAGGCTGTTTATGCAGCAGAGGCTAAAAAACGGGCCGCTTTTAGTGGGTTTTTTCCTCAAATCACGGGTAATGCAGGGCTAACTCGAAACAATTTTGGTGTAACCTCTACGGGTCTTTCACCTAATAGAGATCAATTTTCTTATGGGGTTCAGGCCACCGAAAATATTTTTTCTGGCTTTAAGGATTTTTATAGAGTCACCAAAGCTAATCGTACAATAACCCTTACTAAAGCTAATCAGGATATAACTCGAGCTAAATTGAGCAGCGATCTTAAAACAACTTTTGCAAGCCTTCTTTACAACCAGGAGCAGTCTGTTCTTGCAGCTTCTATTATCAAACGTCGACAAGACAATACAAGAATGGTCAAACTTCGTTATGAAGGGGGAAGAGAAAATCGTGGTTCATTTCTTTTTAGTAAAGCCTCTTTAGAACAGGCTCTATTTGAAAGTCAGCAAATTGAACGAGCTACTGAAGTTGCAAAACTGAATTTAGCAAGGGTCTTAGGTAGAAACTCCACCTTGGATTTTGAGATCTCTGGAACTCTCTCCTGGAGCCCAGTAGAGCCTAATTTTTTAATAAAAAATTTAGTTCCCCAAACCCCTGAACACCGACAGGCCGAAGCCCAATGGCTAGTGGCTGAAGCCGATTCCCTCATCGCACGAGGGGATTTTTTTCCGGAACTTTCTCTTATAGGTTCTTACTCTAAGACGGGCTCTACCTTTCCGCCCAATGAAGCTAGCTGGTCCATTGGAATCTCTCTCACCTTCCCCTTCTTCCCAGGGGGACAAAATATTTTTAATTACCAAAGTGCCCATGCTGAAGCCCAACGGACCGATTATTTAAAAATTAATACCGACAATCAAATTTTGGCTAAGCTTCAGCAAGTTCATGCAACTCTTTTAGATGCGATAGGGTTACAGAAAGTAGCCAAGGAATTTTTAGAGGCCAGCCAGGGACGGGCTATTATCTCCCGTGGAAAATATCAAACCGGGCTAATGACCTTTGAAGATTGGGATCTTATCGAAACAGATTTAATTAACCGTCAAAAAACTGAACTTCAAACAAGAAGAGATATTGTTTTGGCAGAGGCCGCATTTGAGCAGGCCCAAGGAAAGAACCTATTTCAATGAAACCATCTCTAAAAAAATTAATTGTCCCCCTGTCTTTGATTGCAGGAGTCATTATTGCTTCTGCTATCTATTATTCTTCACAAAATAAACATGAAGTGATTTACCAAGAGGTTCAGGTCACCAAAGGAGCCATTAAAAATACCATCTTGAGTACGGGCATCGTTCAACCCGAAAATCGCTTAGAGGTTAAAGCCCCTATTGCCGGTAGAATTGAAAAAATTCTAGTCGATGAAGGACAATTGGTAAGACGAGGGCAAGTTTTAGCTTGGATGAGTTCCTCAGAAAGAGCCGCTCTATTAGATACCGCTAAATCAAAAGGAAAGGAGGAGCTAACTTACTGGGAAGAGGCTTATAAAGCCACTCCACTCATGGCTCCTATCTCAGGACAGATTATCCTTCGTAACGTGGAGCCTGGACAAACCATTACGATTCAAGATCCTCTTTTGGTGATGTCAGATCGATTATGTGTCAAAGCGCAGGTTGATGAAACCGATATTTCTCAGGTTAAATTAAATCAAAAAGTTGAAATTACCTTAGACGCCTATGCAGAGCATTCTATGGAAGGAACAGTGGTTCATATCGCTTATGAATCCAAAACAGTGAACAATGTAACCACCTACCTTGTCGATATTATTCCTTCCGCAATTCCTGAATTTATGAAGAGCGGAATGACGGCTAATGTGGTTTTTACGACGAGTGAAAAGGAGGAGACTCTTTTACTTCCTGCTTCTGCTGTTCAAAAAGAGAATGGGAAGTTTAAAGTGCTTCTTGCTAGCGCAGATAAAGCTCAGGGACCTCAATCTCTTCCCGTAGAGGTAGGAGTGAACGATGGTAAAAAGGTAGAGATCCTAAGTGGGCTAAAAGAGGGGGATACCGTACTTATGCTCAAACTCTCCCCCATTTCCAAAAAATTAGATTCTGCCCCACAAAGCCCACTCTCCCCATTTGGAGGATCACGAAAGGGCTCAAGGGGCCATTAAATACGATTGTATGATCAAAATAGCTAATTTCACTAAAACCTATCAAATGGGGGATCTTTTCTTACAGGCTCTCTCTGGGGTTTCTCTTGATCTTGAACAGGGAAGTTTTATTGCCATCATGGGTCCCAGTGGTTCAGGCAAATCAACTCTGATGAATCTCCTGGGACTTTTAGATACACCTAGCGCAGGCCATTACTTACTTGATGGGCAAGAGATAAATCAACTCACCGAAGATGAACTTGCTCAGATACGAAGAAAAAAAATTGGATTTGTCTTTCAACAATTCCACTTGCTCCCTAGAACCTCAGCGCAGGAAAATGTTTCTCTGCCTCAAATTTACGACTCAAAAAAGATCAACCCAGAAAAGTCTAACCATCTCTTAGAAATGGTAGGTCTAGGCAATCGAAAAGATCACAAACCTAATGAGCTCTCAGGCGGACAACAACAACGAGTTGCCATAGCCAGAGCCCTTGTTAACAATCCTAAAATAGTTCTTGCGGATGAACCCACCGGAAACCTCGATTCCCAATCAGAAAAAGAGATCATGAGCCTTTTGTGCCAGCTCAATCAAAAAGGAATTACTGTAATTCTGGTAACTCATGAAGAAGAGATTGCAAACTATGCAAAACGCATTATCAGAATGAGAGATGGAAAAATCCTATCTGATGAACCCATTAAAAATCGTAATCTACCAGAAATCTCTCAGCCACTTTCATTTCCAGAGGCTACAAGTCTTGAGCTCAGAGGCTCCTCGTTTCAGTTTTTTGATTTTCTAGTCCATTTCAAAGAGGGGGTTAAAGCTCTTATCGTAAACAAGGTGAGAACTTTTCTCTCAATGCTAGGTATTTTAATTGGAGTCGCCGCGGTTATTACCATGTTGGCTCTAGGTCGCGGGGCTCAAAAATCAATTGAAACTCAACTGGCCTCCTTGGGTTCCAACTTATTAGTGCTAAGAACAGGATCTTTTCGAACAGGTGGAGTTTATTTAGGAACAGGATCTGTAGCTAAACTTACCCCCGATGATGCTGAAATTATCAAAAAAAGCCTACCCTCAGTCAAAGCTACAGCGCCAGAGGTTACTGGAAAAGGCCAGGTAGTTTATCGAGACAAAAATTGGAGTACTCAGGTATTAGGAACCTCAGAGGGCTATGCCACTATGAGAGCCTCTGTTCCCGTTATAGGCCGTTTTTTCGACGAGGTAGAAAATCGAAAAAGGATGCGCCTTGCAGTGATTGGAATGACAGTCGCCAGTGAAGTTTTTGGAAATACAGATCCTATCGGTGAGTACATCAAAATTAATAAAGTCCCTTTTCAGGTGATAGGCATCTTACCCGAAAAGGGAAATAATGGCTGGAGAGATCAAGACGATATTATTATGATCCCACTTTACACAGCCATGCATCGATTATTGGGAAAGAACTTTGTCGATCAAATTAATATTGAGATCTCTCAACTCTCTGAGATGGAAGCTAGTGAAGAGCAGATTAAAAGTTTAATCGAAAAGCGTCATCGTATTCCTCCTTCACAAACAGATGCTTTTCAAATTAGAAATATGCAGGATATTCAATCGGCCTTAAGTGAAAGCAGTCGAACCATGGGATGGCTACTCGCCTCGATTGCTACGATTTCACTTTTAGTTGGAGGGATTGGAATTATGAATATCATGTTGGTCTCGGTAACTGAGAGAACTCGAGAAATCGGCCTTAGAAAAGCTCTGGGTGCCAAACGGCAAGATATCCTAATTCAATTTTTAATTGAGGCACTAGTGGTGAGTTTATTGGGAGGATGCCTAGGAATTTTATTGGGCTGCACAATCACTTTAGCCCTCTCATTCCTAGCTAATTGGACAACCTCGATCTCTATCTTCTCTATTCTATTAGCAACGATATTTTCCGCTTTAACTGGAATTTTCTTTGGCCTCTGGCCTGCAAGAAAAGCAGCAGCCTTAGATCCTATAATGGCTTTGAGGTACGAATAGTTGAACTCATTTCAAATATGGAGATATCCCCATGGTAGATCCCAAAATTGCTCAAAAAGGCCCCTATGTACAAAATGAGACACCTGGAAAAAAAGTATGGTGTGCCTGTGGCTACTCACAAAAACAACCCTTCTGCGATGGGACTCATAAAGGCACAGGTATGGGACCTGTGATTGTAGAAATTAAAGAGGCCAGTACTATAGCCTGGTGCGGCTGCAAGCAGACGAAAACTCCCCCCTACTGTGATGGGAGTCACAGTGAAATTAAATAATTTCTATTGAAAGTTAGGCGGACCCAGGTACTAAAATCACTCGTTCCGCATTCGAAGAAATTTTCAGCGTAATAAAATCGGATATTAGCCAGACTATCCATGGAAAGTATCCATGATTTTTTTTAAATGAAGAGTTCATCTTATAGTTCAAGAGCCTCAAATCAGAGCACTGTGTTACCTAAAAGTCATTAGGTCTCAAGTCGGAGCCTATGATAAAATTTTTGACATGAAAACAATCATTAAAACAACAGTCAACTCAGTTCTAGGAACAGCAGGTTTAGCAGTTGTTCAACAAGAAACCATTGCCAGAAGTACTCGAAGCCAAACCATGGATCAGGAGTTGGAAAAATTTCTATTCCAAATAGAAGAGGGGTTAAGAGCCACTGCTTTACCTAAACTCCCCCAACAAAAAAATAGACACTCCATCATGGTCGACTGTATAAACCTTTCACTCCAGCCCTTTTTTCTGATGAGTTATTTAAATGAGGTTATCAATGTGCCCGGAGATATTTGCGAGTTCGGATGTTCCCACGGCGCCTCAACAGCTCTTTTTGCCAATGAAATCCTGAACACTGAGAAGCACATTTGGATCTATGACTCATTTGAAGGGCTTTCAAAGCCTACTAAAAAAGATGTTCTAATTGACGATATCGCGAACCTTGGCTCAATTGAAAATTATCAAGGTGAAATGGCCCATCCCAAAGAGAGAGTCTTAAACCGACTCTCTAAGGTGGGATTTCCAACCCCTCGAACTCATATCATTCCAGGATTTATTGAAAAAACAGCTGTGACAGGACCTCTTCCTGAAAAAATTGCTTTTGCTTATATCGACTTTGATTTCTACGAACCTATTAAAATAGGTCTTGATTTAGTTAAGGAGCGAATTCACCCCAAAGGGATCATCATGGTAGATGATTATGGATACTTCTCTGAGGGGGCAAAAACCGCAGTCGATGAATTTATATCGGAACAAAAAGGGAAATTTATTCTAGAGCCTATCCCAAGTTGGGGTGGAAAGTGTATTGCTGTGCGGCCTGCATAATGAACTCGTTAGTGTTGTTCTTTACAATTCTAATTCTCTCTTCTGATACTGATAAAAAAAACATCTTCTCAGGTCATTCTAGCCTATTAGGTTCTCATACCTTTGCTTTTGTCATAGGCGTTTTATCCTTCAAAGACTCAAGAATAGAGACTTATCCTTCAGAGGGGCGAAAGGATCAAGAGTTGGTATCCACATTAGTAAAACAAGGGGTACCCGCCGAAAATATAATATTTTTAAAAGATAAAGAGGTCTCTCTCAAAGCCATTCATGAATCGTTAAATAGTCTCTTAAAAAGAAGCAGCCATGGGGATCGATTCATTTTTTATTATACGGGTCATGGTTATGCAGAATCCAACAATGTTTTTTTAGCCCCCTACGATATGGATGATGATAAACCGATTGAAACAGGATTTGATCCCTTTCAACTTGCGACTATTTTATTAAAAACATTTAAAGGTTCTGAAGTGCTTTTTTGGGGAGACTTCTGTAATGCTGGAATTTTAGGCGAGGTAGTCGAAAGAATTACTAAACTTAATCCAGCCATAAGAGGCGCAGCATTGACCTCAGCTCATCGATGGGCCTATTCAACTAAAAACTGGACCTATACCACATTACTAATCTCTCTTCTCCAAGGGAAAAAGTCGCTCGATATTGATAATAATGGACTCATCACATTCAAAGAGGCTAGGCAAAATATATTGGGGGCGATGTGGCACTTGGAGGATCAACTTTCAGGAGAATGGTATTCTAATAACTTTAATGAGAATCAAATTTGGTCAAAAACCGCTTCTCTAATGGAAGAACCCCAAGAATTTTCTTTAAAAAATTATCCTGACATACCACGATCGACACACTCTATAGCTCCCCCCTCCATGCAAATTAAACGAGAAGGTCGGTGGATAAGAATTGAAGTAACAGACTCCTATCTTGGTTTTTACCGCATTCGTTTTCCTAAGGAAATTCAAGATTGGGAGGAGTGGGTATCTGTAAAACTATTGCGTATTAGCCCCCCTCAAAAAAAGAGGGACCTTAAGGGGCCCTTTTCACTTGAATAATCGATTGATTTTTAGACATACGAGACTGAATGGCATTTAGATCAATTGTAATATCCTACCCATGAAAAGGATCGCGAATACGTGCGGTCTTGGCATTGAGATCAATGGCATCTACTATGGTGAATTGAATTTGCATTAGTCCCTGCGTTTTCTTTAATTTTGATTAGCGCGAGTAGTTACGGTGTTCGGTACAAACACACTAAGCCACTGAGTTTCTTTAACTGGATGATGTTTATTATGAATCAAGTTAATTAAAGGGCTATTCTCATCGAAAAAATTCACAGCTCTCATAGTGGGATGGGCATACCAGACATTCATTCTGAGAATTCGAGATTGAAGATTTGCCTCTTTTTCATAGAGCCTAACTAAAATTTTATCTATTTCATACCCAGGTTGATACCAGAGAATACCTGATAAGGGAGGAACTCCTGCGATTAAATAGCCCGCTTGAAAATTAGGATAAATGAATAATGTATTTTTAGAGCTAATATAGGTGAGAATATCTCGACTTACAGTTTCTAAATAAGTTCTCTTTTCGGGACTGGTATAGAGCCCTCGATATGGCCCGAAGCTAATTCTATCGGTCAATGAGACTCTAGGAGTCTCATCCCATATCGTAATGGGATAAGGTAATATTAAGAGAATGGGGAGCCCCAGACTTAAAAAGCTAGGTATAGAGAAACCTGAAGGGGCTCGCTTTAATATCTCTGACATAAATACTAAGCTTACTAATGCTGCTGGAACTAATCCTACCTGTGCATTTAGATGACCTAATGCCGAAGTCATCGAAGCAATGACACCTGCAAGAAATGACGGAATAAATACCCAACGAGTTAGATCTACAATTAGTTTAGACTTGGGTAGACATAGCCAAGGGATAAAACCTAAAATGGCTAGGTAGAAAGAGTAAACTGCCCATTTGCCATAAGACAACTCGCTTAAAATTAAGGCTAGAATCGGTATGAAAATTATTAACACAAAAAAATACTTACTTTTACTTTTGTAAGTAAAGAGGCAACTTCCCCCCCATAGACTCAGGGTCATAAGAACAGTTTTAGGAAAAAATTTATGAATAATATTTGGAAGGCGACCAATTCTATTAGTAGAGCCCTCTATGTTTTGAGCGAAACTTAAACAATTACGAAACTCCTCTATCCTCATCAAAGCAAGTACTCCAGGCAAAATAACAATAGAGAGCCAACCTAAAAAATAAAATAACACTGGTTTTTTAGGCTTGATAAAAATAAAAATCGCTATCCCCATAAAAATAGCGATACTAAAAAAAGTAATATAAGAAAGAGAGCAGAGTCCCATCAAAATACCTGATACAAAATAGATATAAGGCTTTCGTGGATTTGCAGCCTTAAAGATAGAAAACAATCCCAGAGTTAAAAAAAGAGTCCCTAAAGTATTGTAGCTAACCGTAGGGAGTCCCCCTGGTAAAAACAATCCACAGGATCCAGCAATTATTAAAGAAACATTAGCTGAAATAAACTGCTTAAGAACTTTAAAAATTAGTAACCCTAATCCTAAATACAAAATCCAATGGGCCAATCTTAAAGAATAAATGATACCTTCAGTGCCTCCCCAAATTAGAAAATGTAACTTAACCAATGGATAAGTTAGTAGTGCAGAAGTTTGAGCCAATCCTAATTCATGAATAAAAAGCTTTTGTCCTAGAACAAAACGCATTGAACCGATTGCATAAAAGGCTTCATCAAAAAAATTTACCCCATATTGAATTCGATACAGCGTAAATAAATTGACAAAAATAAAAAATATAATTGCAATGGTCTTAAAGGTTATTGTTTTAGTTGGGATTAAGGAAGAATTCACTTTTTAATTATAAGTTAGGCTAGTTAACAAAGAAAGACGCTTTCTATGACGCAACAACCATTTAATTTCTGTTATACACTCGATAACTTTGGAATTTATCGTCCATCCATTCCTGTGACTCACAAAAATGAAGAATATCAGGAGTCAGGATTTAAGACTTTGCTTAAGATGCAGTCTAATCACTTTTGGTATGTTGGAAGGCACAAATTCTTACTTACTTGTCTAAAAAAACATCTAAAAGAATCTCACAAAAGTGTAATCGATTTAGGTGGAGGCGTGGGCGGATGGGTGAGATATCTTATTGATAAATCACCATTCAAGATCAAAGAAATTGCACTAGGCGATTCTTCTGAAATTGCTCTTATGGGGGCAAAAAATGTACTCCCTAAAGAGATTGATTTATATCAAGTTGATTTAATGGCAACACATTGGAAGGAGAGATGGGATGTAATCTTTCTACTTGATGTGGTTGAACATTGTCCTGATGATCTTTCTATATTCAATCAAGCCTATGAATCTCTTAAGCCTGGAGGCTTGTTAATCGTAAGCACTCCAGCCCTGATGTACTTTTGGTCCTATAACGATGAATATGCCAAGCATCTGAGACGTTACAGCATATCGGATTATGAGAAGCTAGCAACACTTGCTAAGTTCAAGCTTATTGATGCTCGTTATTTCATGTTCTTTCTTAGCCCGCTATATTGGCTGTCCCGTAAAACGAAACCTAAAAAATTGCCTAAGGAGAAACTGGAGAACGCTATTCAAAAAGAGCATAAAATTCCCAATCCCTTTATTAACTTTCTTTTATCTAAGACATTTTCCGCTGAGAGCCCCATAGGACATCATATTAGATTTCCTTGGGGAACTTCTGTTCTTGGAGTTTTTGAAAAGTAGAAACTGCTGCAGCCGTTAACCATTCATTCGGGTTATATTTCGTATAAGCATTTTAAAATCATCTTCATTTAAGTAGCAATAATCATGGTCGGGCTTAAAAATTTCTAGTTGATCGTTTCGAGTCGAATATTTGGTGCTCGCGCCCAGAATCGAACTGGGATGGCCTTGCGACCGAGGGATTTTA
>SXPJ01000006.1 GCA_005776395.1 Bdellovibrionales bacterium
ACTCTCAAAAAACACAGTATAGAGGGCCAGGTATCTATTTTTACCCCTAATTTTTTGTCTGGTTATTTTTCCTTTAGCCCATTATGTTCCCCTCATGCAGTTAGATGAGTTTCGCTTTGATTTACCTGTTGAACTTATTGCTAAGTTTCCAGCCTCTCCAAGAGACCACTCTAGGCTTTTAGTCATCCACAGGAAAAAAAGAACCTTCGAACATTGTCATTTCTACGACCTCCCTAAATTCCTAGCTCCTAATGATCTATTAATCCTGAACAACACCAAAGTTCTCCCTGCTCGACTTTTCGGTGTAGACAAAGCAGAAAAACCCTTTGAAGTTTTTTTATTAAAGAGCTCCTCTTCATCGAAACATTCTTGGGAATGTTTGATTCGTCCAGGCAAAAAAGTTAAAAACGAAATTGAACTCTTTTTCGAAAATGGAGGAAGGGGGCAGGTAAAACCTACCCCAAATCAAATTTTCGAAATCACCTTTTCTCTACCTGAGGGCAAAGGCATTTTAGATTGGTTATTCGAGACTGGAAATTCACCTTTACCCCCCTATATTAAACGAAAAGCCGACCTCAATGATAAAACAACTTATCAGACGGTTTACGCAAAAAATACGGGTTCAGTTGCTGCCCCAACTGCAGGACTTCATTTTACCGAAAAACTTTTATCAGCTCTCCACGACAAGGGAATTCAGACTTATGAAGTCACTCTTCATGTCGGCTATGGAACATTTTCGCCCATAAGAACTCAAAATATTTTAGAGCATAAAATGCATTCGGAAGACTATGAAATTCCAAGTAAAACTATTGAGGCCATAAAAAAAACCAAGCCATCCGGTGGGCGAGTATTCGCAGTGGGCACCACCACTCTACGTACTTTAGAAAGTTATCCCCTAATGGGCCCTCACGGATCTACTAATATTTACATCACTCCCGGTTACCAACCTAAAATGGTAGATGGCCTTATCACCAACTTCCATTTGCCCGAATCATCCCTTTATGTACTGGTTTCATCTTTATTGGGGGTTGAGTTCTGCCGTGAGATGTATCAAGAGGCCATTCGGCAAAAATACCGCTTTTATAGTTACGGTGATGCTATGATAATATTGTAGCTTGACGAAATGCGCCGAAACGCCCTATTGTTGCCCACTTAAGGAAGGTGATTACTGTGCCAGGACTCAAAGTCAGAGATACTGAACCCTACGAAGGAGCTCTTCGTAGATTCAAAAAACAATGCGAAAAAGCTGGAATTTTATCGGAAGTTCGCCGTCGCGAATTTTACGAAAAACCCTCTGTTCGTAGAAAAAAGAAAAGTATCGCGGCAAGAAAACGCTCTTTGAAGCGTATTTTTGAACACAGGTAGTTTTTCAGCATGGATCTAAAGACCACCATTCAAAATGATATGAAAACAGCAATGAAGGCTGGAGAACCTGTAAAAACAGGCTGTCTACGCATACTCATTGCTGAAATCAAGAAACGCGAAATCGATAAAAGAACTACTTTAGATGAAGGAGAGATTCAAAAAACAATCTCTTCTCTTATCAAGCAGGGAAATGATTCGATTGAAGCGTTTTTGAAGGGTGGTCGACAAGATCTTGCCGATAAAGAGAAACTTGAAATCGATATTCTTAAAGTTTATCTGCCCACTCAACTTAGTGAAGCTGAAACTGAAGCTCTAGTTGTTGCAGCCATTAAAGAAACCGGAGCTACTACTCTTCAAGATATCGGAAAGGTCATGAAAGCTGTTTTAGCTAAAGCTGAAGGCCGTGCCGATGGTAAGCGAGTGAATGAATTTGTCCGCAAAAAGCTTCAACCCTAATTACCAAAGGTTTAAGAGTTGTATTGGAGTCTCTCTCTAACAAAAGAATTCTCTCCCTTACCCCAGACTTTTTATTTAAGAAACACCTTACTGGTTGCCAAGTCGCTGCTAGGAAAAGGGCTGTTTTTATCCCACAAAAAAAACAACTTTTTATGTCAGATAGTAGAGGTTGAGGCCTATTTAGGAAAAGAGGATCCTGCCAGCCACGCGTTTAAAGGCCCAACCCCCAGAAATCTATCGATGTTTAAAATGGGAGGAACTTGCTATGTTTATCTCTCCTACGGACTTAACTACTGTATGAATGTAGTCACTGGCATCGAGGGAACGGGAAATGCCGTTTTAATTCGAGCCGCTATCCCACTTTTAGGGCTTGAGATTATGGCTAAAAATCGTAGTATTTCTAGGCCCTTAACTAAAAAAGGACTCAAAAACCTCCTCAGTGGACCGGGAAAAATAACCCAGGCTCTAGGGATCGATCGAAATTTTGATGGTCTGTCCTTTGACCAAAGCACCTTTAAGATAGTAGACCTAAACCACGAAATACCGAAACATCAAATCGGTTTGTCTCCTCGAATCGGTATTAGTAAAGCCAAAGAAGAAAATTTTCGGTTTTACATTAAGCAGTCAGAATTTTTATCACGTCCAGATAGGGCGTAAAGGGTTTAGGGATTCGTGTTTTCAACAAAAAGTATTGAAGAGATTAGAATCCGAGTCGATCTCGTCGAGCTCATTGGAGAATATATTGAGCTAAAAAAGAGTGGGACTAGCTACAAAGGGCTATGCCCCTTTCACGGTGAAAAAACCCCTTCTTTCATCGTTAATTCCACAAAACAGATCTTTCACTGTTTTGGCTGTCACAAAGGAGGCAACTGCTTCACTTTCCTTACAGCCATTGAAGGGGTCAATTTTCCCGAGGCGGTAAAAAAGTTAGCCACTAGGGTCGGTGTTATTCTTGAAGAAAAAACTAAGTTCACATCCAAAACTCCCAGAGAAACAATTCCAACACCTAAAGATGAACGAATCTATGCCGCACTTGAATGGGCAACTAAATACTTTAATTATCTATTGTTGGAAATCGGCGAAAATGAATTTGCTAGAAAGTACTGTAAAAACAGAGGACTCTCTCTAAAGACACTACAAAAATTCCGCATGGGTGTTTCTCCTAAGGGTTGGAACAACCTGATGTCCGTCATGTTTAAAAAAGGGTTTACCTTTTCAGAGCTTGTTGAAGCGGGCCTTGTTATTCCGAAAGAGGGAAAACCCAATGAAGGGTATGACAGATTTAGAAATCGCCTCATGTTTCCAATCAATAATCGCGACGGAAAAGTAATCGGTTTTGGAGCACGTCTTCTCACAGATGAAGAGAACCAACCCAAGTACTTAAACTCCCCCGAGTCGCCTCTTTTTTCAAAGAGAAAAACTCTCTTTGGCCTACATGAAAACCAGAGAAATATTCGCCTCAAAAATGAAGCTGTTATCGTAGAGGGTTATATGGATGTTGTAGGACTATCAGAGAAAGGGGTTAACAACGCCATTGCCACCATGGGAACTGCTTTGACAGAGGAACACTGTGCCGAGTTAAGGGGTTTAACCCAAAAAGTTGTCACCGTATTTGACCCTGATTCAGCTGGCAAAGATGCTTGGCATCGATCAGTTCATATTTTTATCAACAACAAAATCTTTGCGCGAGATCTCTCTCTTCCAGACAATCTTGATCCTGATGAATTTGTTCAAAAAGAAGGGGCAGAGATCTTCTATGAGCTCTGCAAAACAGCCCCTAGACAAATTACAAAATACCTAAAGGAAATTGCTACAAAAGGAAACCTTTCTGAAGAAGAGGGGGCCCGAGAACTGCAGAATTTGCTCCCGATATTGATAGCGAGTCGCAACCTTGCGGATCGGGCGACACTCTGGGATGACATCTGTTTGGTATTTAAAATTTCGAGAGAGGCTTTAAAGGAATTGGCTGAATCGGGAATAAAAACACGACCCTTTCAGTCCGCACCAGTAACTAGAATAGGTATTCGTCCACCAATCAAAAACGAGGCCAAACTGGCAACTTTTGATACCGAATTTTTCAAAGCCTGTATTCGCTGGCCAGAAAGGTTTTTAGAGATCCAAACTTCGGATTGGGAAACCGCCATAAAAAATACTGAAATCAAACATTGGTTAATTCAACTTTCTCAGTCTAAAACAATTCAAGAGTTTGATAACCAACTAGAATTACTAGTAAACTCTAATCCTTCCAGCCCTCTTCTAGCTTTAGCCACCGAGCAACTTTTTGAAGAAAATCAACAAACTTCGGGGGAAAAACTTTTCCCAGCCGTTCTTGAAAGAGCTCGTCGACTAACTGCAGAGGCCCAAATAAAATCTCTTACAATTCAGATCAAGCTATCACAAAGAATTGGAGACGAGACTGAAGTCATTCGATTGCTAGAAAAGCTAAAAGAATTAAGATCTTCTTGATTGTAATGCGCTATGCAGAGTGATAGGAATGGATGTTTGTAAATTTCAAATTAGAGTCAAAAGTTTATCCAAAACTCTTTAAAAGAAGAGGAGTAATCAATGCCTTCTAAGCTCGAGAAGAAAAAAGAATTGCAGAAGTTGATCGCCTTAGGAAAAGAAAAAGGCTTTCTCACTTATGAAGAAATCAACGATGCCCTTCCCGAGGATGTCACTGAAAGTGATGAACTCGATGAGGTGATGGCCCTCATTGAAGACAATGAAATTGAAGTTGTTGAAAATGAAAAGCAAGTAAAAGCTCAAGGAGGAGCTAAAAAGACGGCTGCACCTGCAGCAGCTTCTGAAGAAGAAACTCCCGTCGCCGGGAAAGAAGAAGACTCCCTTGGCAGAGGATTAGATCCTGTACGCCTCTATTTGAAAAAAATGGGCTCTGTGTCGTTATTGACCCGCGATGGAGAAATTGAGATCGCTAAGCGTATTGAAGAGGGTGAAGCTGAGGTTTTAGATGAAATTTTAAACTCTTCAATGGGAGTAAAAGAATTCTTAGCTATTGGTGAAAAGATCGAAGCGGGTAGATTAAGGGCTCGCGACGTACTACGCGGAGCTGAAAGCGAAGGGGAGGGGTCTGAAGAGGGGTCCTCCGGCGAACCCTCTGAGGAAGAAGAAGAGGGAAAAGAACTTGCTGAAACTGAAAACTCCGCACCCGCAATTGGCCCAGATGTAACTTCCGGACTCAATGAAGCTGAGTGCCGAGAGAGAATTCTGCAAGGGATGGAACTCGTTAAAAACTTTGAACGAGCCCTAACCAAGGTAGAGGCAAAGCTTCTAAAAAGCGGTCTTTCTGCTATCGAGCGAAAAAAACTCAGAGAAAAACTCGCCAGCAACCGAAAAAATATCGTTACAGTTTTTCAAGAGATCAATTTCAACAGAAAAACGATCAATAAAATAGTAGCGAAATTTAAACAACAAGTTAGCCGAATCGAAGAGGCTGAGAGAGAGGTTTTCTACGCTCTTAAGAAGATCAATACCGACCAAATTGGAAAGTTTCGTAATACACTCAAAGAGGCTAAGCGAAACAAGAAGTTTGAAGAGCAGACCAAAGCCAAGCATGGGCTAGACTACGTAGGTCTTTTAGAGATTGAGCACGATATTAACAACGCCGGCAAAAAAATTGCCGTGGTTGAATTAGAGGCCAACTTAAGAGCCCGCGAGCTTAAAGACATGTACGAGGCTATTCTAGCCGGAGAAAGAAAATCTGAGATCGCAAAGGCTGAATTGGTTGAAGCCAACCTCCGTCTGGTCGTTTCAATTGCTAAAAAGTATACCAATCGTGGACTTCAATTCCTGGATCTAATTCAGGAAGGCAATATTGGTCTGATCAGTTCGCGCGTAACGGAAGTCGACCAACGGCTCGCGAGCGGCCAGGGTCGCATCGAAGGCGGCCCATTGTTCGTCGGAGACGCGCTCGGGACCGGTCTCGCGGTAGGTCAGCCCGAGGAAAGC
>SXPJ01000073.1 GCA_005776395.1 Bdellovibrionales bacterium
ATTTCAACAAGAGACCCCTCAAACAAGTGTAGGCTCTGGATTTATTATCGATAAGAAAGGGTTCATTGTTACCAATAACCACGTAGTTGAGGGTGCCAACGAAATTTTAGTGCGCTTCTCCTCGGATAAAGCTGAACTTAAGGCTAAAATTATTGGGACCGATCCCAAAACCGATCTTGCTGTACTTAAGGTTGAAGGACAAAAAGATTTAATCAATGCCGATTGGGCCGATTCAGATCAGGTCGAGGTAGGAGATTGGGCGATCGCCATCGGAAGTCCCTTTGCTTTAGATCAATCGGTTACTGTAGGAATCGTAAGCGCCAAGGGCAGAAATTCAACTGGGGTCACTGAAATAGGAGGAGATCTCATTCAAACCGATGCAGCTATTAATCCTGGTAACTCAGGCGGCCCTCTTTGCGACTTAGATGGACAGGTCATGGGTGTCAATACTGCGATCTACACCCGTAGCGGTGGGTACATGGGAATCGGTTTTGCGATCCCTTCAAATCTAGCTAAAGATATAGCTCAAAAACTCATCTCTAGCGGAAAAGTGACTCGTGGCTGGCTCGGAGTTTACATTCAGCCGTTAGACATGGAATTAGCTACAGATTTAGGAATTAAAGAGGGGGTCGGAATTCACGAAGTTCTTGAAAATAGCCCTGCGGCTAAGGCAGGAATCACTGCTGGAGATGTCGTCATTGAAATTGATGGAAAACCGGTCAAAGACGTCAATGAACTTCAACGAAAAATTGGAAATTATAAGCCCGGAGAAACCACTAAACTTAAATTAATCTCTTATAATGATAAGAAGACTCGAACTGTGAGTGTGAAAATTGGGGAACTTCCCGAAAATGAGAAGGAAATTGAAAGAGCGGCTCCAAAGGATCAAGAACCCGATAAACTTGGTTTAGTAGTTAGCCCTGATAAGAAAAAAGAAGGAATGGTCGTTGAGGGTATTCAACCCGGTTCAATTGCTGAGCAAATGCTGGGATTAGAGATCGGAGATGTCATTGTCAGATTGAACCGTCAAAATGTTAACTCAATGGCTAGTTATAAAAAGGCTCTTGGCTCTTCAAAACGAATTTATCTGGAGATCAAACGAAAAGGCAGAACCCTGTTCTTCCAATTCGTACTCCCAGAATAATAAAGATCTTTCAGAAAGGATTTTCTATTATGTCGTCTATTCTAGCTGTGGGCTCAATGGCTTTTGATACCATTGAAACCCCTTTTGGTGTTCAAGAAAAGGTTCTAGGTGGCTCTGTTAATCACTTTTCCCTGTCGGCCTCCTATTTTTCTAAGGTCAACTGTGTCAGCGTAGTTGGGCAAGATTTTCCTACCGATCATTTAGAACTCTTAAGAAAAAGAGGAATCGATACTCAAGGTATTAAAATTGATAAGGGCAATACCTTTCACTGGTCGGGTAAATACGGGTATGAACTTCATGAAGCTCAAACTTTAGCAACCCACTTGAATGTTTTTGAGCATTTCTCCCCCGAGGTCCCTTCCTCTTATAGGAACTCTGAATTTGTTTTTTTGGGCAATATTGTGCCCGCTTTACAAGAGAAGGTTTTATCTCAAGTAAACAACCCTAAGCTTGTTGCTATTGATACGATGAACTTTTGGATTGAGTCTCAAAGAGAGGCTTTGATTAAAGTTATTTCAAAGTGCCATTGCCTGGTCATTAATGAAGGGGAACTACGGCAACTGACCCAAAGTTTCAATATTTTAACCGCAACTAAATTAATTCGAAGTTGGGGTCCTAAGCTTATAGTCATTAAACGAGGGGAATATGGTGCCATTCTGTTTAACGATGGAGACATTTTTAGTATCCCAGGCTTACCCCTAGCTGAAGTTAAAGATCCCACTGGGGCTGGAGATACCTTTGCCGGCGGGTTTATGGGGTATATTGCCTCTCAACCCAACTTTAACCTATCGAGGTATACCTTAAGGAAAGCCATTGTTTATGGAAGTGTCATGGCCTCATTTATCGTTCAAGATTTTGGATTCAAAAATCTGCTCCCCTTAACCAAAGAAATGATTGATGAGCGATATCATCGCTTTGTTGAACTTACCGCCTTCAACTTAGGTTAATCGTGTTGTCTCTTGACGGGTTAAGTCTTTATCGCTAAACAGGCCCAATTAGTAAAGTTTGTTAACTCAATTGTGGATTAGTTTTAGAGGTAGAAAAAACATGAAAAAGGCAGTAGCTAAGTCGACGGACTCAGTAAGCTTAGGAAACAAGCGAACCTGTAAAAAATGCCAAGCCAAATTCTATGACTTCAATAAAGAAGAGGTCGCATGCCCTAAATGCAAATATGGGATGACCCAAAAAGACTTTCTTTCTACTGTTCCGCTAAAAACAGAGTCACGGAAAAAATCGATCGAAAAAATTACCACTGAAGGCCTTATGCAATCTGATGATTCCGAAGCTCCTTCTGCGGATCCCTTTGAAAGTGATGATGATCTCAGTGAAGATGCAGAAGAGACAGTAGAAGAGATCGAAGTAAGTAATGAGGATGAACACGATTACTAGTTCTGGATTTATTTCTTACTAGGCACATTTTTGTTACCTTTTTTAGTCTCTATAATGGAGACAGAGCTCTTATTTGTAGGCATTGGATCTACTTCCCTAAAATTTCTACGATTAGCTTTCTTTTGATAGCTCCACATTAGATATGAAAACAATGCAGCCCCAAAAAGCCACACAGCGATAAATATATCTTTTTTTGTTAACTGATTAACAAACTCCACTAGAAATTTGTCGTTTCTCATTCCCCTCCCTACTCCCAATCACTATTTACTGCAGAGGGATTTTTGTTCTGAGTTGAAAAGTAAGTGATGGCCCCCCCTAAAAGAGCCCCTCCTACAATTCCCCAAAAAATTGGAGAGTTCAGCCAACGCTTCTTCCTCGAGCCTTCATCGATATCACTACTTAGAGATCTAGAAAAATCCGGGTTCCCCAAAACACCCACTTGAAGATGGGTTGCCAATAATTTGTGCTTTTCAAAAATAGCTAAAGCAGCATCCGTAACAATCGGGCCAGTCGGCAAACCTGAATCAGACTCCATGTCAGCAAGCCTTAATGGATGGCTCAAAAGGATCTCATCAAAATCTCGCCCTGGCGTATACAAAAACAACTTAAATCGATCCTGGACTGGCTCAATGAGAATCATTGATTTGCTTTGATGATTTTTGTCTAAATCTGTCTCAGTTATCGTAGATGGGTCTTTCGACTTTTGAAGAACTACCTTTACTTTTTTCCTGCCGGCCCCCGAACAAACCACATTCTCTTTTCCACTCTCATAACCCGGGGATTGAATCTCGATATGATGTAAATTTCCAGGTACCAGAGCTACCTCTTTTGAATTACCGATAGAAAAACCATTAACTTTTATAATCGATGGAGAGGTCTTAGTTTCAATGCTGATGATACAACTCCTAACCTGACTAGCTTTTACCTTAGATACAAATCCTTCAAAGGCCTCCGAGTTAAAACCAATCGCATTTGAATCATCCCACTCTTCAATCAAAGGAACTTGTCCTTTGGGTTGTATTTTTATCGCCCGCTCAACAGCAGTACGAGTCGAAGGCAAATCATTCTGACTCCAATAGTAGGCCGCCTCCGAGATAAGAGAAGTTTGAATTTCTGGTCCCAACTCACTCTTACTCGAAGCTGTTTGCCTCAACTCCTTCATTTCACTTAAGAGAGTTTTTAAGGAATTGCTCCCCTCCCCAGCCAATAATGCTTTTCGAAGTTTTTCTGACGATTCAGACAGGTTTAACCTAAGCTTATCCAGACCAAGATTTCTCTTGTTGATCGACTTTGAGGAAAGAGCAACTTGAACATCTAGTGAATCAATGTTTTCAACCCACTTTTGTACCCGCCTTATTAACTCGGGATAAATGGCTTCATGGCTTGAACTCCAATGACCTGTTTTATTTATACTAACCCATCGAATCGAGTTTGGAGTATTCGCAGCTAAAACAGAAAAAGGGAAACATTGCATCATCACCAGAACGATTCCTATTGCTCGATGCACCATTCTTAACCTTCCATGCATCATGTTCCCTCCGTAATTACTTCTACTTTAACCCTTTTTAATCTTCCCCGCTTGGCTTTCTTTAACGCTCTGCGCGTACTTTTCTCCTTGGGATTTCTAACAGCTAAAACGATCTTTCCTACTCTTGAATTCCTTTCCACCCACTCTATTTCATCTGGAGTCAGGGCTACTACTACTCCTGGCAAATCTTGCCGCCGCTCGACAGACAAAACTAGAGCATTTTCAGTAAGGATTAAGGAATCTTTACTATCCATGAGTGGTTTAAGAATCAAATCGACTTTAGAGCCCGGAAAAACCATCTCAAAAGAATGGGTCTCTATGAAATAGGCTCTACGACCCGAGGGAATCTCGGGAATTTTTAAACCATGGCTATTAGATTCAATCAGGTCTGAAATAATGGGGCTGCCCTGCTTAACACTTTTAATCAATCGTTGCCCTTGAACTAAAAAAAGCTCCTGATCAGTAAAGGCTCTCATTCCATCTGGTAATGAGATCCGAGAGATAGGAACGGTACTTAAGTCTGATAAGGTCACCAAATCTCCTTCATCTAGATCTCTCATGGCTACTAAGACTCTTAGATCTTTTACCGAGGTCGAACTCACAGAAAAAATATTTCTACTCTCCCAAGCTGCAACTATTGCTATAAGCACAGAAAGAGCTACCGCAAATCGTTTTGGATTAACTTGGAGGAATTTTAGTACTAGTCTTAATTTATCCATGCTTGTTCTCCATCGTAAGCGATTCTCTCTTTTTGTAGTTTCTCTATTTTTTTTCGCCACAACTTAACAATTTGAACATGGCCACAGAAAAATACAAAAACCAGTAATTGAATCAATAGCAGGGTCTCAAACATTAAAATCCCTTTCTTATTTCTCAATACGCTCATTAAACTTCCTAATTTAGACTTAATTTATAATTCCATTTTTTTCCGTTAACTAAACTTTCTCCTACTAGTTTTATCCAAATCGCCGGTATCCACGATCTATTTCCAACTCGTAGAAAAGTATCTTTTATTGCATGATCTATTTCCCAATGACTCCCTAAATGACAAACTGGACAATTCTTTTCAATTAATGGAGCCCTTTCTGCTCTCTGCTTTTGAACGACAGAGATTCCAAATCTTCTCAATTCAGAATTAGCCATTAGACTAGCTCTGGCCCAATTCACATTTGCAATGGTCTTAGCACCTTTGTGTATTTCAGAGATCGCTCTTTCCAAGCTAACATCCTGAGCAATTAAATTCGGAGTCGCTATTCCCATTACCACGGCTAAATGAATGGGATGGTGGATAACTTCCATCAATGAGACGGTGCGATTAGCTTTTACTAAAAAATTAAGTGTTGTTCGATCCTGTCGTCCTAAAATAATAGCCGCATTGTCTAGGGCTATAGTTGTTTTCTGTCTCAAGAAAGAATTATTAAAGAGTTCATGAGTCCAAACAGGCGCTAGACCTAAGATTGTGACTAGTGCAGCAAGAACGGAAATCGACATTGCTCAGTTACCTCGAAATAAACCTTTGTTAATTCCGGTTTCTCTCTGAAGGAGAGCAAAGCTGGATATCTTACATGGAATTTGCTGATGCCATCGCCCACTGATGCTATTTTGTATTCATCTCTTGAAACATTAATTCGACCGTTATTATCCGATGTCCAATTAGATAAAAGGTTTAATAAAGATTGAACTTCTGTCTCAACTCTTACCAATTCCAATCCTAAAATCCGTCCCCTTACAGCTTCACAAGCTACTAGCTGAAGAGTTAGCCCACTCCATATTCTACGAATTAATTCAATCTGCGTAATAATAACAAAGGTAACTATCAACAATACTAAAGCCCCTTCAAGAATGACACTTCCCCGGATTTTTGATCTCATGAAAACTATTTGCCTTGAGATCGTGATGACTCAGAATAATCATCCATCCCTCTAAGCTTAAAGGACTCAGCCTGAACTTGTGACATCGGAACCTGAGCACCTTTGCCAGTTATAGCGTTGGATATTTTGGCGTATTGAGCCTTAATATTTTGTCCAACAATAGAGACAACCGCAATACTGCTAACCGTCACCAAACATAATAAGATTAAATACTCAACCAATCCTTGTCCTGAATTCTTTTTTAACATCTTTCACCTCTAATAAGCTTTTTGCGATGAGTATGCCAACAATAGAGGCTTTCCTAGTCCTAAGAATAGCTTTGCGAGGACCGAAATCTCAACTTTTGGTTACATTTTTCGAATAGATTGATAAATCATTAAATATGTTTTCGGGATTGTATTACGCTTTAGGGATAGTTTTAGCCTCTGCAGCTCTAATTCACCTGTTAATTCATAAACGAGAGCCCATTTCTACTATCAGCTGGGGGCTTTCTGTTATTTTAGTCCCTTTACTAGGCCCTACTCTTTACTTCACTTTTGGGCCTGAAAGGTTAATTAGGCAGGCATCAAAAAGAAAGAGACTCATTTCAGTCCCACCTTCGAAACTTCTAAATCAGCCTCTCAATCTCTCCGTTCCAAGTCCATCTCAAACAGAAGAGAATTCATTTTTTAAATTCACCCAAAACATCTCCCATTTTCCTATTTCAGATGGAAACAAGGTTTTATTTCTACAGGATCCTCAAGAGGCCTTGAGCGCCATGATCTGTGCAATTGAACTAGCGAAAACATATATACATCTCGAATATTACATCATCGCTTCAGATTCGATTACAGAGCACATCTTTGAATCTCTAATTTCAGCTCGAAAACGCGGAGTTGAAATAAGAATCCTCTATGATTCTATTGGTTCCTTATCTCTTAAGCGATTTCACTTTAAAAAACTAAAACAGGCAGGAATTCAGATCTCAGGATTTCTACCGTTTTCCTTATTACCTCAAAGAATCAATTTGAATTTTAGAAACCACAGAAAGATTCTAGTTATTGATGGAAAAACTGCTTTTACCGGTGGAAGCAACTTAGGAAAAGAGTACTTAGGAAAACCATGGAATCATCAATGGCGAGACTTTTCAATCCAGCTTTGGGGTCCTGTTTGTCTTCAACTGCAGGAGGTCTTCAGAGAGGATTGGACATTTACGACAAAAGAGGATCTAACTCACGACAAGTATTTTCCCTCTCCCAAAAGCGAAGGAAACGCCCGAATTCAAGTGTTAGACAGTGGCCCAGACACCTCGTTCAAAGCTCTTCATCGCGCTATTTTCTGGGGAATTACCTCAGCTGAAAATAGGATTTCAATGATGACCCCTTATTTCATTCCAGATACCGCCATGCTCACAGCTCTTGAAGTCGCTGCACTAAAAGGAGTTGATCTTAAAATTATCCTTCCGCAAAAAAATGATCAAAGACTAGTAAAGTTTGCCTCTCGATCTTTTTACAACGACCTTTTAAAATCCGGTGTGAAAATTTATGAATTTGAGCCCAAAATCCTACATGCCAAACTGATGACAATTGATAATAACTTCACTTTAATCGGCTCTGGAAATATGGACATAAGAAGCTTTAGGCTCAACTTTGAAATCACGCTGTTAATTCAAGACCGAGAAGTCACTCAACAGGCCCAAAACTTTTTTGATGAGGACTTAAAAAAGTCGATGCATATCACTCAAGAACAATTTACAAAACGAGGACTCCACAGAGAAATAATTGAAAATGCCTGTAGAATTTTAGCCCCTATATTGTAATAACTAATGAGTATGGTTAGAGCGACTCACTTGAAGAAACTCAGTAAGATAATGGCGGGCTACCTGTTCAGGCAGAATCATGGAATCAAGAAAATACCATTTTACTTCGTGAAAGGTTTCAAAACGAGCTTCGATTAAACCTGAGAAAACAACACTATTAATGCCCATCTCACCACTGTCTTCACGAATGCATTGAAGATGAATGGCACCAGGCTGAGCTCCTACAACTCTTAAATTAATACGATTTCTGCTAATCGTGAAGGTGTTAAAATTTTCCCCCTGTGCAACAATCTTAAGTCTCAAGAAAGTGTCATCAACTCTTGCGTTGAATAATCTCGTTAAATACTCAAAGTAATAAAAAAGACTGCGAACAAAAAAACTGGTCTCATTATTCATGACCTCTTCTTTTGCATTACACAGATCCAATGAAGACTTTTCACCTGATAAGATCAAGCACTCCTGATCTGCCAAGTTTTCTACCCACTTGATTGTTTTATCGCTTGTAAACATCAAACAACACCCTAGAATTTTTAGCAGAAAGACCTAAACGGTAAGAACTCCCCCATCATAAGGCCGTGGTCAGTAATATTCTTAACCATAGAAAATAAGTGGAAGTTTTATTACTGCTTTAGGCTTCCTATCTAGTAGGCATGCACACCACAGCAAGTGAAAACTCCTGGTTAAGAACTTGTAAGGTTAGAATAATTCTCACTCACAAACCAGACAGGGGAGCTACTTCTATTATATAGAAAAAGTAGCCCCCCATCCAAGATGCTTTTTTAAAACTTTTAATGATTATCCGGTTGGAGCTAAATGAGCTTAATCTAACAAAGAATTAGACCTCAGCAGTTTTCACAGCTGGAATCGCTTCCTTAGGAGCTCCTACAGTAGCCTTACGTTCAATAGCATCTAACTTGGTAGTTAAGTCACGAACCTGGGTTTCTAAAGCTCGGACAACTTCCATTTGATTGCCATCAGACGACTTAGCTAGGAACGAACTAAATGAACCGTCCCCTTGTTGGATAATATGTCGAAGAGTGGAAATAGGTACTGGACTCTCGGAACGCTTCTGTTTTTCAAAAATAATTTGGGTCAATGTAGCCGCAGTAATATCTTTTTGATTGCGGTTATCAACGACCATTACCTCTTCGCCCTGTTGAATCATCTCTGCGATTTCATCGAGAGTTACATAGCAACTCGCATCTGTATCGTAGAGTTTTCGGTTTTGATAACGCTTAATAATTTTAGCCTTCTCCATTTTTACCCCCAACCTGAAAGGTGTTATAGCCATTTGTTTTCTTGATAATTCCAACTTCAAGTCTAGAAACCAATACGCCCCCCGAAGAAGGTTCCTAATTGACTAAAAAATTGAAATAACCAAGTTTATCAGGATGTGCTCGTTGACAGAGTCTCCTTAAGACAACAGGAATGATTCTGAACTACTACCAAACACTACCGATTCAGATTGTATTTTTGGCCGAGTGACCCAACCTGTCAACCTTATTCTTTGGGGATGACTTTTACTAAGCTGGAAGCAGACCCAAACCTTAAATATAATAACCACTATATATACAGTGACTTACTATGATAACTGCCCTTTGAGAAGTGTTTTAAGATCCAAATTAGATTCTTTTTGAAGCCTAATTTTGGTGTTCTCTAGATAGGCTACGGAAGGAATCTCTTCCTTTTCCGAACTAAAATAGATCGCCTCTTTTAACTCACTCTCCTCTTGAGTTAAGGGGAATCCTCCCCCGATCGCTCTACTACTCTTTAAAAGTCGATTAGCCTGTTCAACGACGCAATCGACCTCTTTTATTTTCTCCTGAAAAGCATCGTGAAACTTATGAAGTTCTGTTTCCAATTGCTGAATTCGTGATTCAAGCTGTCGAACAAGCTCCTTAAAATCACGGTCAGCTGTTTTAGTCGAAGATCTTTTCTGAACCCACCCAAAGAAAATGAAAGCACCTACAAAAGCAAGATTAAGACTCCACTGAGCGATGTCCATCATAGAGGATTTGCCTTCCTTGATTTACCTAAATTAAAAATTTCGTTTAAAAGATTCTTCTGCATTTAAAATCTTGGCTGTTAAAAAAATTAAAATCTCATTTTTAGTTTCTTTAATCTCTTTGCTTGAAAATAACATTCCTATCAACGGCAGCCTCATAAGACCAGGGACTCCGTTATGACTCGTACTTGCGGTGCTGGAAAAGGCTCCTCCTATAACTGCAGTATCGCCGTTCTCTAGGAGAACTTGAGTCTGTATACTTCTTTTATCAATAGAAACACTAGCTCCTCCACCGGCCTTCTGGGGCACCTCATTCTTAATATTAACTGTCATAGAGATTGATCCATCTCCTGAAACAATGGGGGTTGCTTCTAATGACAGAGTCGTGTCAATTCCCTGAAGAGTTTTCTGAGGAACCTGACCTGCGACTGCCTGTTGTTGCACTTCATAAAAGGCCGAAAGGGTCTGAGTGAATGTAGCTTTTTGATTCTGGTTAACTGAGACTGAAGGATTAGCTAAAACTCTAGTTTCTCCCTCAAGCTCGGCTAGACCTATTTTTGCTTCTAACTTCGCAAAATCGGAACTTTTAATACTAATCGTGGTGTTATTAGGCGTAAAATCAAAATTATTATCTAGAATATTAAGCCCCGTAGTATTTTGAGCCAATCTGAGAGCATTCATACCGAAAGCTCTCGAGAAATCCGACTTCATTTCAACCACTTTTGCAGAGACAGAAACAATAGGGGGCTGAGTATCTAATATAGCGTAAAGTTTTTGAAGTTTTCCAACAACTTTATCAATATCTCGGACAATAATACTATTAGATCGTTCATCAACTTCAAGACTTCCTCTTTCACTCAATAGGGTTTTACCTTTAGGAGCAAGCTCCTGTGCTTTTGCGTAGCTCACAGGAATCAATACTGTTCTGAGAGCTTCTGCTTTAATTTTAGATTGCTCAACCCCGATAAACTCCTCTTTTTCAGCTTTTAGTGCAGCTAAAGTTGCAACTCTTAAAACATTACCCTGTCGAACATAGCCAAGTTTTTTACTCTGCAAAACAATAGCAAACGCCTGATCCCAAGGAATGTTTTCAAGGCTAATTGAACCCACTTTTCCAGTAACATCCTCACCAATAACAATATTGTAGCCGCTACTTCTGCCAATTAACCTAATGACATCTTGAATATCGGTATTTTTAATTTCAAGTCTCTCAATAGGCTTACCAAAAAACTCCTGATTTGATGAATAGTTACTTTCTTCAGGTATTAACTTTCTCCTATCATCACCTAAAGACACTCGAGACTCACCGAGACTATCTGGAGATGGAAAATCAACATACATCCCCGTTTCAGTATTGGTAATCGATGGAATCTTATCTTCACGAAGCTGAATGATAAGTTTTGCAGTCGGAACTTTACTTTGTGGAACCTGCAACAATGTAAATAAGGCGATAGGGCTCGCAAACTCACTCGTATCATAAGCCCGCTCAAGCCGCTCTGGGACTGAGGTATTCTCAAATACGTAGACCACTTGCTTCATAGATCTGTTTTTAAATTCCTTATAGCGTAGCTTTGCCCGTGAGCTTATAAAGACCCTAGAAACATCCCCCTCCATCTTAAATTCCAAATTAATAATCTCATTTTTTATTTTCGAGCCAGAGTCAAAACCTGACTTTACTGAGCTATTCATTGAGGGGGAGATTTCCTTAATCTTACTCTCTTTGGAATCGACCGTATTAACTTCAGCTCTATCTTGGGGACTCTTCTCGGATAGAACAGCCTCAGCTACAAGTGATTTTTCAATGGGCTTTTTTATTTCAAACTCAGAACTATCCAATTCAGGAAACTCAGATTCAGAACTATTTTCTTTAGAACTCAGTGAGTCCTGAGGTTTTGCGACCTCCTTTTCACTCTCAAGACTTTGCTCAAGCTCTTGCAATGACTCTAAGTCCAAGTCTCTACTAGATTCAACTTGAGCACTTGCTTTGTTGTTGTTTTTATTTGCAGCCCAAACAGTCTGGTTACTAAACACCAGTACCCCCAAGCACAAAACCAGAATTGCAACGACTGATATTTTCATTTTTTTTATTTTAGTCGATTTAGAGTGGGTCATATTCACTCCTTCAATATTTTAATATTTGGTCTGAATTTTTATTTTTCAAACTTTCCCATTGCTTCATCTAACTCTTTTTCTAGTTCATTAGGCATGTTTAAGATCTTTTGAACATTAGTAGAAATGTCATCTTGTTTAGATTCTTTAACAGCCCCTGAGTCTACACTTACATTTCCTTTTCTTGTTTTCTTTGAAGATGTCGAAGCCTTTATTTTTTCAGTCTCTTCTATTTGAACGTCCGTGGCTAATCCTGAATTATCAGAGGGCAATGACAAAACTCTTTCAACTAGACTCACACTGCCTAAATAGTTAAATGTTTGCTGTGTAAATATAATTTCAGTTTTTAAAATTCGGCTCAAAGTAGCTCGTTCACGTCCTACGGTCTCACCTTCATAAATAATGAAGGTCTGTCCATCTGGGGCCTCAACCATGGCTCTGCTTTTTCCTGAAAGACGAATGATAGCCTTTAAACTTAACTGGTCTAAATCATACTTTTCAGTGGGGTAAATTGCTGATATTTTTCTGCCGGCTGAAGTTATATTTAGAACTTTAAATGGATCTCTTTTACCTACAGGGTTGTAAACAATGGCTGCTTTTTTATCGGACGAATCCCCAAAGGCCACGGTAGCTATTAAAATAATCACTAACAACCTGATAGTATTTGCTAGATTTTTCATTCGGAAAACCTATAGGTTTTAAGGACAACCTGCGTATCTACCTTTGTAATATTAGAGGCGAGCGTTCTTTTATCTTCGGTAGATTGACTTAACATTTTAAGGCTTTCTACATTTAAAATTCTTTTTAATCTTGAAATCTGGTCAAAAAACATAACAGTCTGAGAAAATCCCCCTTGCATCTGAAGCTCAATAGTCGTGGTTTGAAAAAAAGAGTTCTTTGCCTCTTCCTGTTCTGACTTAACATTTGAATCCTTAGCAGGCTTAAATGACTCTATTTCAACTCCACTGTTTCTCGCTAATACATTTAACCTAGCTAATAATTTTGATAGCTCTAGATTTCTAGGGATAAATTCGAGAGCCTCTTCAAATTCAGCATTGGTCTTTTTTAATTTGCTTTTTATTTCTGTAATTCCTTCAGCGAAATCTTTAAATTTATTCAGTTCGTTCTTTGCCGTCTCCAGCTCCTGTTTTTTCGTGATAATTTCTTGTTCCATTCCGGCTTGATCCACAGAATAAAAATCGTAAAACTCATACCCCCCCCACAACACCCCAAGAGATAAGACTAAAAGTGCTAATTTTAGTTTTTCATTCATGATTAAGTCACCTGCTTAGAGTTTCCCCTAAATACTTAAAGACGGAACTCTTACTTTGAAGCTTTAGAATCATTAGTCACTATTCTAGTTTCCAACACTCGATTTTGGAGTGGCGTAAATTAAAAAGGACTTAACAGTTCCGGATTGTTCCCCATTTTTTTGAGTTGATACTCCATCCAGCATCACCTTCTCAAGATAGATAGATGAATTAAGTTTATCCACAAACTCTGCAACATCTTCACTTGAATATCCCAGGCCGGTCAGTTGAAGCTGATTTGTTGGAGATAGCGTCATGTCAATATTGGTCAACCAAACACGTTGAGGAAGTAACTGTCCTATAGCATCTAAAATGTTAACAGGACCTGTCCTTGAAGATTGAAGTTGTTTCACAACATTCAAACGCTGACTCACCCGATTTTCTTGTTCCTCAATACTTTTCATCTCAGCTTGATAGGTTTCATATTTACTTGTTTCGGACTTTACGACATTAACCTCGGAACTTATTGCTGTTATATTAGCCTTATGCAGAGCCTCTACATGATCTCGATACTTCAAAAAAAATAGATGGGGCAGAGCCGCAACTGCAAAAAACGCCACTGATAAGATAAGAGAACTGAAATTCAGGTTAATTTTAGATGGTTTAAATTTTTGAAGTTCTTTTAAGCCTAACTTACCTAGGTCCTCGCCCTTGCGCATTCCTCCGCTTTTTTTCAGATTAATTCTAATCATGATTAATCCCCAGGCTTTCTCAGCGCTAATCCAACTGCAACAGTGCCCAAACAGCTAAGGTCTTCTAACATTTTCATGTTAGATTTGGACCTTGGAACAATTAAATTCTTAATGGGGTTTAAAGGCTCGATTTGTTCAGGATATTTATCATGAAGCATTTCAATTAATCCCGGTGTTTTAGAGCCCCCCCCACAATAAAATATTTTCCGTAAAGACCGCTCCCCCATCTGGGCTAAAAAAACATCGATATTCTTCTGAACTTCCGAACTGAGATGGGCATTGTAATCTTGAATGATGGGGCTAACTAACGCAGAGTCTGACTCTGTCAGTTTAATAACCTCAGCCTGATCAAAATTTTCTCCAAGTCGTTCGCTAATTAATTGAGAATACCCGCTTCCACAAGAACTTATCTTGGTGGTAAACACCGTACTTTCTCTTTCAATAAATGATAATTTTGTTGAGCCTGCACCGAAATCAATGACCACATTGGTTTCACCTGCAGTTAAATCGGATAGTTCGGAAGTGTAATTAAACTCAAATGCATTACCTAGAGCAAAGGCCTGATAATCAACAACGATCGGATTGAGTCCAGCTCTCTCAATAATTCCCGTAAAGCTCTGAATATAATCTTTTTTAACAGCTACCAATAATACTTCAATTGTCGATTCAGTTCCCGCAACAACTTTTTGAACGGTATTCCCTACGACCGCAAAATCTATCGAACACTCTTCAATATTAAAGGGAATATATTGTTCAGCCTCCCAATAAATCTGTTCTTCAATGTCTTTTTTCGCCATTTTAGGCATGTGAATAGGCTTACTTAAAACAGAATTCCCAAAGATTCCTACACTCACATTGGAAGTGCTAAAACTTTTACCTGAAAAAAGCTTCTTGAGTGCACCAATAATGGCAAGATCATTTTTAACAGTGCCCTCTGGAGTTATAGTGCCCCAAGGGAGAGAAATTCTATTATAGGCGATTAAAGAAACTTTTTTGCCAATACTTACCTCTACAGCTTTGATACCAGAAACTCCGATATCAAGCCCAACGACAGTTTTTGAAAAAATGGATTTTAAAAGGTCCATTTCAAATTACCCGCAGAGATGTAGAAAGCTTTTTCTTTCTACTTTCTGATTTAAAATGATTGTTGAAAAAGGGGAGAAACTCTTTGAACTACTTAATTAATTATATCAAGAACTGTATCCGGATTCTACTTATGGAATTCAATTAACTACCGCATTGCGTCGATTCCATCTTGAAAGTGTTCAACAACCTGTGTATTTCCCATCACATCCCCTAAGCGAACCCCAGAATCTAGTGTCAACAATAAGTAAATTTCCAAACAAAATACAGGAACAAATATAAACTGACTTAAAACCCCAACCACTGGAAATGGTAAACAAAACAAGCTCAAAATACAGGGAACATTGCGAAGAGTGGAGTGCAAAACAGAACAAGGAAGCCCTGAGTCATATTCAATAACTTGAAGTCCAATAATTTTTTTTCCAATACTCTGCCCCTCTCCCAGAGAGTCTTGAATCGCAGCGTAAATCAAAGCTCCTAACCACCCTAAGGGCCACCCAATGACCTTTCCCATAAAAAATAGAATCGCAATAATAGTCAGATCGATACCCTTTGCCACGATGCGCTGAAAACTTGAAACCCTTCGCTCCCCTAGAAGAATTCGACTCTTACGACTATTTTTCAATGATTCCATATAAAGCTCCCTTAACTTTCTTGACTCAAGTGTAGCCTGTCTTTAAGAGTGAATACACAAAGATTCATTGGAGGAAACATGGCTAGTGGTGTCAATAAAGTATTACTAATTGGTCGGCTTGGGGGAGATCCTGAGGTCCGGTACACAACTAACGGAGGCGCTGTTGCTAATTTTAATTTAGCTACTAACGAAAATTGGACAGATAAAAATGGCCAAAAACAGGAGCGAACTGAATGGCACAGAGTTGTGATTTGGGGGAAAATGGCTGAGCTTTGTGGTCAGTACCTTTCAAAAGGGCGCCAAGCTTATGTCGAAGGCCGACTTCAAACTCGAGAATGGAATGATAAAGAAGGTAACAAACGTTACACAACTGAAATCATTGCCCAGAACATTCAGTTTTTAGGTGGCCCAGGAGAAAGAGCTTCATCTTCATCGGTAAGTAATGACTTTGCGCCATCCACTGGAATAGATAACGCTCTAGGTAGTGATCAAAATTCAGCTGGAGGAATGGCGGACGATGAGGTCCCCTTTTAAACATCAACTAGTCGTTCCGTAACTAAATCCGCAAGAAGTCTACCCTTGCGGGTAAGCATTAAAAGATTGCCCTCTTGGGTCAATAGCCCCTCTTTCAAAAAGAGAGAAAACTGTTTGGCCGAAGAGGGATCATACCCATATCTTTTATAAAACCTTTCTAAATCAATTCCTGAATTTTTCCTCAGCTCTAAAAATGTGGCCTCCAACCAAGTTTGGCTCTGGGTGGAGCTTTCAAACGAAACCTCTTCAAAGTGTGTTTGTTTTAGGTATTTCCCGAAATCAGACCACTGTTTTCGATGATGAAATACCCCCTCTTTATAAAAGCGACTAGCCGCAGAAGGGCCAAGCCCCAAAAAGTCCCCTCCTGACCAATACAAGAGATTATGTTCACAAGAGGCAGAGGGTTTGGCAAAATTAGAAATCTCATACTGTTCGAATCCTAATGACTGCAATCGCTCAACCATTTTTTCGTATAAATCCGCAACAAAATCATCCTTAGGAAGCTTAGAGAAAAGAGAATGGCCCGGTTTTAAGGTTAAATTATAACTACTGACATGAGTAGGCCCTAAAGAAGCCACCTCAACAAGATCCTCTAGCATTTGCGATTCGCTCTGACCTGGAATCGCAAAAATGAGATCTAAATTAAAGTTAACATAACCCCATTGTTTTAAGAGTGCAGCAGCCCGATAAATCGATTCTCTTGATCCTAACCTTTCTAAGTTTTTTAAGTTTTGTTCGGAAAAGCTCTGAGCTCCAAGACTAATCCGATTAACGGGAGTTCTTAGCTTTAAGGACTCTAAAAAACTCTCTGAGACAGTCTCAGGATTAGCCTCTATCGTAATCTCAATATCAGATGAAAACTGGAACTGATCTTCTAAGGCTTGAATAATGGTAGCTAAAAAATTTACGGGAAGTAATGAAGGGGTTCCCCCTCCAAAAAAAAGGCTTTTAATTGGAGCAGGCTCGACTCCCCATTTTTTTAGAAATCTGTGAGACTGCCCTATCTCAGCGCATAAAATCTCAGTAAATTTTTTAAAATCCTCAGTCTGGTATTTGGTAAAGGAATAAAAATCACAATATGAGCATTTGTGAACGCAAAAAGGAATATGAACATAAATCCCGAAGCTGTTTGTCAAGAATGGGGAGTTACTGGTAAATTGTTCAATACTCATGATTGCAAAATACACATTAAAAAACGGAATTCCAGTCTTTATCGTAGAAACCCACGCCTCACCTGTCGTTAGCATTCAAGCCTGGGTGAATCGAGGCAGTGTTTATGAAAGTGAGAAAGAGGCCGGAATCTCTCACTTCTTGGAACATGCTCTTTTTAAAGGCACAAAGAAACGAGGGGTAGGTCAAATTGCCTCAGAAATTGAGAGCCGAGGTGGGGACATCAATGCTTTTACCTCTTTTGAAGAGACATGCTACTACACCACCATTGCGAGCAGATATTTTGCCGAAGGGGTCGATATTATTGCGGATGCGGTTCAGAACCCGTTGTTTGATGCTGAGGAGATGGCTAGAGAGAAAGAGGTCATTTTAGAGGAGATCAAACGAGCTTATGACTCCCCTTATAAAGTTCTTTCAATGAACCTTTGGAAGGAAAGCTTTGCAGGAACCCCTTACAGTCGCCCCGTATTAGGCTATGAATCCACGGTAAAAAATATCAACCACAAAAGCTTAAAGGCCTATTTCGACAAACATTATCACGCGGGTACCCTAAGTCTTTTTATTGTAGGAGACATAGCAAAAGAAAAAGCTTTTGAATTGGTAAAATCTCAATTCTCAAAACTCAAAGCCCAGAAACCACGTAATATTCCGAATCTAGTTCCTAAACCTTTCCGATCCCCTAAAGTTGTTGCAGTAGGAAAAGATGTTCAAGAATCTCATCTTCAATTGGCTTGGCTTGCACCCTCAGTTACAGATTTAAGGGTACCTGCTTTCGATGTTATGTGTACCTCAATCGGCCAAGGGGAAAGCAGTCGCTTGTACCAACACCTCGTAAAAAATAAAAAAATAGCCCTTGATTGCTCTATGGGACTCGTTGCGACAGCTAAAGGTGGACTTGCTACTACTGGGTTATCGGTAATACCTGAGAATCTGGAATCGGCACTCATAGAAACCTTAGATTTCTTAGAAAAAACCGCCTCCGAGGGGATAGAGGATTCCGAATTGGAGAGAGTTAAAAGCTCGCTCGAAGCTGAGGTTGTAAGTGGAAAAGAGACCGTAGAAGGCTATGCTAGACGACTAGGATACTATTTTATCCAGTTCGGAGATCCTGATTACGAACGAAAATATCTGGAAGCGGTTCTAGCTGTAGATAAAGATCAGGCCACCCAAACGCTAAATCAGATTTTAAATTCAAAACCTATTCTATCGATGATTCATCCTAAAGATCAAAGTGTGGAGACGAAAACATTAAGATCTATCTTAGATAGAAAACGAAAGAAAATAGGTTCCAGAGTCTCTGAGCAAGTAAAATTAGAACTCAAGAAAAAGAACAGTATTCGTTTTGTAGAAAAGATTGTGACTTCGTTGCCTATTGTTTCGATGAAAATTATTTTCCCTGGGGGTTCAAGAGAAGAAAACAAAGACAACTTAGGAGTTGGCCAACTTTTTCAGAGACTTTGGGCTTCAGGAACTCCTTCGTTCTCAAGCGTTCAAATCGCCCATACTTTAGAATCACTCGGAGCCTCAATAGATGCTTTTTCGGGAAAACACACCTTGGGATTAAGCGTAGAGTTCTTGAGCAAGCACTGGCCCATCGTCAAGCCGCTTCTCACCGATATTCTTTTAAACCCAACCTTTCCAAAACATGAATTTGAAACTGAGAAAAATATTCTACTTAGGGAAATTAAGGCAGAACGAGATTTTCCAGGAGCCGTATGCCAATTAAATCTAATGAAATCTATTTACGGTTCCCACCCCTATGGACGCTCCTCACTGGGAACAGAACAGTCTATTTCTAAGCTAACCCCTAAGGATCTGAAGGATTACTACCTGCGATTTGTACATAAGCAAAATGCGATTATATCCACGGTAGGAGCCTTCCAAAAAAATGTATGGGAATCTGAAATTCAAAACATTCTGGAGAAGCTGCCTGAAAATGGCCATGCCCCCCAAACAAAATTAACCATCGAATCTAAAAATAAACTACAGATTGTGACAGAAAAGAAAACACCTCTTTTTCAATCTCATCTTCTAATCGGTTTTCTAACAAATGATATTCACGATCCAGATCGGTACGCAATGAAGATTCTCTCATCTTGCCTAGCGGGCCAGGGAGGTAGACTTTTTCTAGAATTAAGGGACAAACAGAGCCTTGCCTATACTGTTTCCCCCATGAATAGTGACACACCTGAAAAAGGCTTTTTTGGATTTTACATCGGCTGTTCACCTGAAAAACTTTTCACTGCTATTCAAGGTATGCGCCGAGAACTCGATAAAGTCTTAAACGAAACCATAAGCTCGAAAGAGCTAGAACGTGCGAAACAATTCTGGATTGGCAGATTTGAACTCGATCTTCAACGTTTTTCATCTCAGGCTATCGTTTATGGACTCGATGAAATGTATGGACTGGGTTACGATCATGCCCTTAAGGTATCTGAAAAAATTCGTTCGGTGACACGAGAACAGATTCAAAAAGCAGCACAAAGATTTTTAAAACCTGAACATGCAACTCTTTCAGTTGTTCACCCAGAGGAACTGGATAAATCCATAGTGGAAAGGGCCTGGATTTCTCCTAATAGCCAAATTCAGCCATCAAGTAAGACTCTTCCCGCTGTAGCTATGCCTTTGGAAAAATAGTGCTGTCCAAATTGTGAGTCGATTTAGCCTTCTTGTAGTTTAAATATCCCACAACTATGAAGGCGACCTGGATACCCACATAGCCCATGACCCAGCCCATGCCCCCAGAACCAAATCCGTAGGAATGTAAGCCCACCCCGAGAACAAAGTTAACACCATACCAGGCCATTAAAACGCCCAAAAAAGAGACAACTGTAGTAGCTGCGAATCCAAATCCCTTCAGCCATCCGGTAAATCTTCCATGGAGAACAGCCAAATAAAGAAGCAAAGCAATCAACGCCCAAACCTCTTTAGGATCCCATCCCCAGAATCGCCCCCAAGAGTAATCGGCCCAAAACCCCCCAAGAATATTCCCAGCCGCAAGAAGAATGACACCTATCTGCATAGCCCTATACATATAGAGTGAATAATTTTGGATATGGGCGGTATGAGTGGGGCGAAATACATAATAACCCATCACCACATTGCCCAAACATAGCGACAATGCAAAAGCTGCATAGCTAAGGGTAATAGTTAAAACATGAATCGTAAGCCAATAGTTACTCCTTAATACAGGTTCAAGAGGGTTAATGCTTGGATCTAAAACTAAGGGAATATTGTCAGCTAAAATAAGACCGACAATAGCAAAAACTGAAGCTGCAGTCGGGATTACACTGTTTCGGTAGGCCCACCAAATCAGCATAGCGAAGAAGACACATCCCCAAGTGACCCAGATCACCGATTCGTACATATTGGTAACTGGAGGTCTCCCAGCAATTAAACACCGAAGAATAAAGCCATAAGCATGAACAGCTAATCCAGTCACCATAGCTAGAAGACCGACTGTTTGAAAAATACTTTTACGTCCGATCCAATAAAGCATGAGGCTAATAAAACCCATTACATAAATAATCCACGACAAGCGAAAAGGGCGCAGACAATTGTAATGCATCTCTCTTCTTAATATTTTTTTCTCAGGATATACCCCCCTAGCCAAATCTTCTGACAACATTACTGCAAGCTTTTGGCTGGAGCTATTCCAAAGGCTAACGTCTTTATTTAAAAACCCTTCGACCATGCTCTTCAGCGTGATGGCAAACCTTTCAGTGACATCAGAGGCATAGGGCAATCCCCCTTGAATATTCAAACTAGTAATAGGAAACCAACTTGCGGCTCCGCCTTCAGGATTAGGAAGAATAGTAAAGGATTGTCCCGTAAAAACATCCCCGATAAGTTCCAATTGATTTTCAACTATTACAGCTTTTTTTTCGTTTTCTGAAAGTCTCTCTTTATTTCTTGATTTGGCGCTAGCCTCTTTTAAAACTCGTCTTAATCCTTCATTGCCTTGAAGCTCATTAAACGAAAAAAAAGACTTTTCAGGATCAAGTCCCATCTCTTTTTTTAAGATCTGATGATTAATTCGAACTATCTCTTCATTTTCCCATTCGCGATCGAAGTTAAACAACCACCCCACTAAACATTCAACCGGCCCCTTGCCTTTCCACTCTCTTTTTCCAGTTACAAACTGAAGAGACTCAGAAGCAAAAGTATCTAAAGGTTTAATTCGGCCACGATGTTGGATCGCAATTTCAGCCAAAGGTTGGAAGTCAAATCCCGGTCTATTTTCAGGAGTTGCATTCCCAGCTAGTGAAAAGAAAAAGAAGGAAAATAATAGTATTTTACTCATCGAGATTGCTCCTTTCTCTTAAAAATAAGAGAGAGATAGTGAGGATTCATATAAAACATGGTTAAAATTCCAAGGCACATAATGAGCGACCCCAAATACTTGATCATTCTACCGGGATCAAAATTTACCGAAAAAACTGAAACTGGAGGACGCCCCTCCTCTATAGAGTAACTGGCCTGATAGAAGGTATAGCCCCCATACTTGAGAGGCTCATTCATACTAATATTAGCTTTTTGCTCAGTTCCATTAGAAGGATCCTTAACTACCACATCACTTTCATAACTTGCGGCCTTTGTCGTTCCAGGATCAGTGCCGATTTTAAATTTTTCAAGAAAAATAGAAAAAGGGAGGTTAAGTTTTTTTCTAATAAACTGAATAAAAAGTTCTCTTCCTGCTATGTTGATAAGCTTTCCTTGCCCTTCAAATAGCCACCAGCCCGAGGATTCATCTGACTGGATAGAGGCAAGATTTCTATTTGACTCAACTATGTGAATAGCACTTAAATAATTATCTCCACTTCCGGAGATAAACTCGATTGAACGTGGAATCGTTTGCTCAACTGCATTAGGCAGCCACTCCTGAATTTTAAATTGCAAATCCATCCATCCCGTTGGCGTAATTACCCCAGGTAAAATCTCCCCCTTAGCCTTAACCCAACCCTCTTTACCCTGGGTTCGATAATAGAGCTTTGAACCCTCTACTGTTTGGGCGAAGGCAAGCTGTCCACGCTGATTTCCCACAATTGCGAGAGAGGGATTATTATTCTTAGCTATCTCCATTCTAAACTTAAACCCTAGAGCTTTCTTTTTACTGTGAGCTCCATGCAAGGTGGAGAACTCAGGAAAATTGGCAAAAATCGTGTGTTTTTCTACAGCTTCGGAATCAGAGCTATTTGCTTCTCGGATCGTTAAATGCAGTGCTGGATTAATAGGGTCGTTCGAACGATTAAGCAATCGATTATTCTCAACCACAGCATGAGGGAGATACTCATCGACTCGCACCTCGTATTGCCCACCAGCAAATGGAACAAAGCCACGTTGAACTTCTGATATTGTAAATCGATATTCTTTTCCTTTTAAGTTAGCAATTAAAAATCCCGGAGAGGGGGGTAGAGATTTACTAACCTTGGGAGCTAGAAATTTCTTTAAGTCTTCACCCGAATGAAGAGTCTGAAATGTTACAAGTGCGGGGCCTAAATTAATTTCTGTAGGCTTTGAGGGATGCTGAGCAAAAATAGCCTCTTCTAAGCGAAATTTTGAGTTAAATAACTCAAATCGAACAGCAGGAGATCCAAGACCGGAAATGGGGCTTTCTCCTAATTTTCTCTCAGCTACTGCTCTTGGCACAAACCTATCCACAGTAATTTGGCTATCATCTCCGAAATTAACAGAAAGAATTTTGGAAATATTTTCCCGATAGTTTTCTGTGATAGTAAACTCTTTTTTTACATTCTTTGCCTCATCAGTCACAGATAGCACTAAATTATTCAGCGTAATTTCATTTTCCTGACTGGCTTCAGTGACCGGCATATTGGCATCAACACCCCATTTTTGAGTTAAAAATGAACCTATCAAAAGAGTAATAATTCCCAGATGAGTTAAAACAAAACCGGTCTGACTCTTTTTCCAGGGAAATCGCGCCAGAGCCGCGCATAATACATTTAAGCCCAATAAAAAGAGAACCCCTCCGAACCAGGGGGTTCCATAAACCAACACATAAACCGCCCGAGTTCCATAAAGTGATTCGAGACAGGTCGCAACTGTCAAAACAAGAGCTAACAGCAAAATAGAAATAACCGCCAACTTGAGGGATGAAAAAAACTTAAATAGGGGGAATTTCATCATAGTTGTCTCTTTATTTAAAAAAAATCTAGACTGCGAGTTTAGCTTGCAATCCCTCGGGTGTTGTCCAAATATCCTTGGACTCCCAGAACTCTTTTCGAACAAACATTAAACCCACAGCCATTTCCGGTTCAGAAGGGCTCTTTTCAAAAGAGACCAGTTCTCCTACCTCTTTTCCATTTAATAAAAAAGATAACGGAAGAAGGCTAGTTTTTAATGCTTCACCCCATAGGGTAACACGTTGAAGCTTACGGTTCACCTGTCCATATGTAAAAATTCTTTCAACCACCTCTTGCCCCGGATAGCATCCCTTGTTTCGAGCCACAGCTTCGTTAAAATCCCCCTCTAAAATGATATCCTTTTCATTTAATTCAATTCCCGCAGAGGGTACGGCGGCCTGAAGTCTAAAAAACTCAAAAAGTCGACGGCCTAGAAGCTGATGCCCCTTTTTTAGCCCTTTTTCAATAAACTCTGTTGCCTCGGATGACTTTATTTCAACCCAAAAAAGAGAGTCTCTTCGGACATCTTTCCATGAATAAAAATTGCACCCTTGCCAAATCACCGATTGAACTTGAAGCGATGGAAGAGTTGAATCTACACCCAATTCCAAAGCTAAAACTCCATTTTCGCTCCAACAACCAAAAATAGTAATTTCATCCGATAAATCTTTAACTAAAAATTGTTCAGCGAAATGGAACTGTTCGATATGTTCTAGAACACGTTCTTTAAGGCTTTCTAAAATCAAGAATTGAAACGTTTCGGCTCTTACCTTTCTAAAAACACCCAGAGCAATAACTCCACCCCGTCCGGTAAGAAATGCCCCATGAACAGTAGTATTAAAATTTAAACTCTTAAATTGAACCGTGGTCATTCTCTGGAGATAATCTTGAGCCTCTTTGCCTTCGATCTGAATAACAACATGATCTGAAAGATCAAAAATTCCACCAGAAGATTTCGCGATAGCAAAATCTTCTAAATACCCATTCACTTCCCAAGGAACACTCATGCCATTAAAAAAGGCTTTTTTTTTCGGTGAACAAAGACCTTTAACTAGCGTTAGTGATTGTTTTTCTGTTTTAGACATGGATCACACTCACATTGGGAGCGAAGTTGCTCAAAAGTAAAAATCCCAGTGTTGTGCCCATCTGACCAGTTAATCTGAAGAGCGTAACGTCCAACCGTTTCCATTTTTTTAGGCCGAATATCTTGGGGCACAGTTTCATCTTTTAGAATCTTTTCTCGAGTCCATTCATCGATACAGTTGGCACAACGACAACTTAACCTGATGTTTCTAACAAAATATTTAGACTCATGGCCATCATTCCAAGTGATTCCTAGAGTTTGAGGAGCTAATTGATTGAGTGCTGTCGGAGCCAATGGAATTTTCATTGTATTTACTGCCATTCTAGAGTTAAGGGCTTAAACTGCCCCACGCTTTGAGCTTGATAAACTGAAAGCTGGGCCGCCACATCTCCTGCAAGTTTTTTATATAATTTAGAAACCTCTGATTCTGGGTGAGCCGAAACGATTGGAGTTCCTTTATCTCCTCCCTCAGCCACTCGAGGATCAAGGGGAATAGAACCTAATAATGAAACACCCATCTCTTGTGCAATCTTATCCCCTCCTCCTCTTCGAAAAATAGGAGTCACTTCGCTGCAATGGCCACAAACAAAACCTGCCATATTCTCAACCACTCCAAGAATAGGCACTTTAACGTTTTGGAACATCCGTAGCCCTTTACGAGCATCTAATAAACTAACTTCCTGAGGAGTCGTTACAATCAATGCTCCTGATAGAGGTGCACTTTGAGAGATCGATAACTGGGCATCCCCAGTTCCTGGAGGCATATCAATCAACAAATAGTCGAGTTCACCCCAATTAACTTGAGTCAAAAACTGAGTCAAAGCTCCATGAATCATAGGCCCGCGCCAGATCACAGGTTGATTCTCAGGAACTAAAAATCCCATCGACATCACTTTAATCCCGTTTTTAACTACAGGCTCAATACGCCCTGCTTCAGTGATAGGTTTTTCTTTGGTTCCTATCATGAGGGGGATGCTAGGACCGTAAATGTCGGCATCTAATAACCCAACCCTAGCCCCCGTTTCAGAAAGAGCTACAGCTAAGTTTAAAGTCACAGTGCTTTTTCCAACTCCACCTTTTCCACTAGCAACTGCAATAACATTTCTAACTCCGGGGATAATAACTCTGTTACCTTGAGTCGCGGTCGATCTCACATTGGCCGTCATTTTCACATCAACTTCAGTAACCCCTGGAATAGCCTTCACCTTTTCCAGACACTGAGCCTTAAGCTGGTCTTTAACAGGACAGGCTGGAGTTGTAAGTTCAACATCGAAGGAGATCTTCCCCGAATTGATCTTTAAATTTTTAACAAAACCTAAAGAAACGATATCTCGATGTAAATCGGGATCATTTACCTCTCCCAATACTTTGAGAACCGCTGCTTCAGAAACCTGATTAAATTCTTTATTCTTGAAAAACACGCCTGTTTGTAGCCTGAATTTAACTAAAAGAAAAGCGCCTTTAGGGGATAGAAAAATACAAATTCAACTGAGCGCTTCGCGTCAAAACAGTTAAATATTCAACTACTTAACCTACTAGAGACACGATAAAATAAATCCATATGAAAAATCATTTATTCCTTCTCGTTTTAGCTCTCAGTCTAACTCTATTTTCAACTACCCACGCAAATTCTCTAGAGTGTAGGAAGACAATCTCAAAACTTACATCCCCAAAAAGTCAGAGAGACCTCTCAAAAGATCCCGTGGGGCTGATAACTGCAGAAGAAAATCTGGTTAAAAGTGGTCCCATCTACAAAAGATGGGATAATGATCTTCAGACTAGTATCTACTCTACGATAGCAGAGCCGAGAAAAGATGGTTCAGTCCCCTTAGTTCCTAAAGATGCAAAAGCAGTGCTTATATTTTTCCATGGATCTGGAACCGCAAAAGCAAGTGGAAAAAACTTTGCTGAAAATCAAAACATTCTAAGACCTCTGGGAATTGCCGGAGTCTCCTTGGATTTGCCATTTCATGGAGACAACAAAGGCAGTGAAAAATTAAAGAACATGGATCAGTTCATGGACTGGATTCACCAATTTGTTAAAAAAGTAAAAACAGAAGCAGATGAGACAGGTAAAAAAACTCCTATCTACATGATGGGACACAGCTTCGGTCCGAGCGTAATACAGGAATACGTTGAACGTTATCCTAAAGATATCACCGACTTTCTTTTAATGTCTCCCGCTGGAGATTTTCATCCAGCGCTTAAATACACCTATGAAAAGATCACAACTCCAGGAGAAAAATATCTAGAGGGGGAACCTGTTATTGAAAATGCACCTGGAGGGGAATGGGCAGGTGGATTAGAAGGGCAATTTACATGGCACAAAAAAAAGCCCTTCGACCGAATGCCTGGTCGAATGTTAATTGGGGAAAAAGACGAGTGGTGGCCCGGAAACAAAGAACTTGCAGCTAAAGTAGGAGTCAAACAACCCTATGAGTTTGAAGAGCCCTTAAAATATTTTCAAAGTAAATACCCAAAAATGCAGATTACAACTATTCCGAATACAGGACATATGCTCTTCGAAGCCAAGACAAAAGAGGGAGAAAATATTGTAAGGAAAACAATTCTAGACTTAATAGGCATCCCCGAAAAAGATCGAAACGCTCCTGGAATTCCTATAAGTCCCGCCGAAAAAGTGGCCCTGCTCTATCAAACCTCTCCGGTTTTCAGAGATTGGCTTGGAAGTAAATATCCTCACTCTTTTAACAATCCCATACGAACCGCAGGAGTATTGAAAGATTGGGAAAATAGCAAATTAGCTGCCTGGAAAAAGATTTTGGAACGTATGCCTCAAGATTATCCGGAATTTACAAAGGCCAGAGGTTACTCTGTAGCTCTAGCAACAGCTAGAGCCAAGCTTTTGGATCCCTCCTTAGATGGAGTGGGTGTTAAACTCCAGAAAGATTTTTTGGCTTACTTGAAGGGGGATGAGAAACAGAAGACCGAGCTGCTTCTCAAAAGTGACTCTGAAGCCCCAAAAACACTAAAAATACAGCAAACTCTCCTTGATAAAGGATGGGCCCCTACAAAATCTGGCTCCACCGGGCCTCTTACTCAAGAGTTCTTTGAAAAAAAGATTCTTGAAAAAGGGGCAACAAATCTAAAGAGGCTTTCAGTTGGAGATAAGTTGGTACAACTAACTTACGAAGTGGAAGGAAAGACCTACCAGAATGTTGTCTTGGCCTACACTGAAAAAGAACTTCAAGACAAAGTAAATCAACTCTATTTAAGAGCTTATGAACTAAATAATTACGCGACTCCTGGTGACGTTATTGAGATTTTAGACCTTGGAGTCAAATGGAAGTTTACAGCCAAAGATAAAGCAACTGTGACTAATCTTCAGATTAGCGAACAAATAAACCCTTAATGATTCAATTGAGATGAGACCTATTTTGCTTTGATAGATGAACTGTTTTTTTGAATGATGGGTTTAGCTTTTGGATAAAATTTGATTTCAGCAGTATTCGAGATCCTTAGGAAATAGCCAACCGATCCCCCTAAAATCAACGATATAAGCGCAGTCACAAGAAGAGCCCAGGGTATTCTTTTAAAAAAACTACGCTCTTGAACCCACTCCGAATATTGAATAGCCGGACTGATCAACGCTTCTTGATCCAGATACTTCAGAATCACATCAGAAGTACGTGTGTTTTTTTCAGCTCCTAAAAATTGCTCTAGTTCCGAAATTACCTTTTTCACATCGGAGTACCTATCTTCAGGATGCTTTTGCAAACACTTCTCAATAATTTTGTCCAATTTTTTAGGTATAGCAGAATTCATCTTTCGAGCTGGAATATATTTAGTTTCTCTTATTCTCTGAAATACTGTCTCTTTTTCAGCCTCTTTAAATGGACGGGTTCCCGTAAGCATTTCATAAAGTGTAATTCCCAATAAAAATATATCCGCAGCAGGAGTAATAGGATCTCCTAAAACTTGCTCAGGGGAAAGATAACTCGGAGAACCCACCATCATTCCAGGTCGAGTTAACGAAGTGTTTTCAATGTCCATTACAATACCAAAATCCATCAGTTTGACCTCACCCCGAGTAGTCAATCTGATATTGGCCGGTTTTATATCTCGATGAATCAAATGATAAGCATGAATATAACTCACTCCACGAGCTACATTTAAAAGAATAGAGGCCGCAATTTCAGGGGGTAAATTACCCACTTTTTGAGTCACCGTAGAGAGATCGATGCCTTCAATGTATTCCATTAATAAAAAAGAATCTTTGCCCGATTCAACAAAGTCATAAACGTGGGCGATATTTTGATGAAGCACTGAAGCCAACGCCTTTGCCTCACGACGAAATCGCTCTAAAGTTTCGGGATTGGTAAAAAGTTCTTCTTTTAATTTTTTAACGACAATATACCGCCCCAATGACGGTTGACGAGCTTGAAATATGTGAGCCATTCCCCCAGAAGCAATTTTTTTGACTTCGTCTAAAACTCCACGAAGCCGTGCCACTTTTTCTTCTGGCGAAAAAATATCTGTAGAAGATATCGTGTTTGTTTTTTGCTCTTGTGTATCCATCAATTGAAGTTGTTCTCGTGGTGCAAATTAATAATTAATGCTATCACGAGTTTTCAATCAACTCATCCTTTACCTAAAATAGATATTTAAATGGGGGACTCCAAACTTTCGTTTGAAATCCCCCCACAAAAAAGCCGCTATTTTCACCCTGAAAATAGCGGATGAGAGAGGAGTAGTGGTACCACGAAAGAGTCTCTGTAAAACCCCTTCGTGCTGCCCTACGGCAGTCGGCTGCTAGAGACTTTATCTCCAGCAAAGCACATCCGATTTTCCCTTCTTATTCTCTCATCGGATCTATTCTTTTTCCCCTTGGCTCCGATCTGTTTCAGTTGCAAACTGATCCGACCATTCTAAAACCTGGCTTAACTTATCCGAACTCAAGGAGTCCTTGTAATCCATTTTTTCCCCAGTAGCTGCCTGCTGAAAAACCAGTGAATCGGCCTCCCGTTGCCCTCTAAATTTAGATTCTCCAGCCCTTGCCCTCATCGGAATTAATAGAATAAAAGCTCCAATGATAATGGAGAAAAAAATGAGTTCCAAAATCTGAGCAACTTTTATGTTATGACTCCGATGCTGATAAATCACAATGCTTGTCCCCCTTGAGGAATCCCCTCTGCTCTCTATCTCAAATCCTATTAGCAAGCCTGTGCCATAAGAGAGTGACTTACAAAGCTACAATGAATAAAATTCTTAACCCACTGAACTAATTATATTTTTTTGAGTTACCTATGGGATGGGGGGCTTAATCGTTTAGACTTTGGACAATTGTCAAATTGTTAGACACCCCTACAAAAGTTCGTCACATTTAATTTAGTTTTAAAAAGCTAAGTTCAGTCATTAGATCTCTTGTTGCCACAACTCACTTAAGGTTTCACGGCGGCGAATAACTTCAACCCCTTTTCCTGAAACCAATACTTCGGCACTGCGAACCCGAGTATTGTAATTAGATGACATAGTAGAACCATAAGCTCCGGCAGTTTTGACAAAAAGCAAATCCCCAGTTTCTAAAGGGGTTAAGGATCTTCTTAATCCTAGGAAATCGCCGGTCTCACAAACAGGGCCCACAATATCAGTAACTAAGGGAGTTCCTTTCTTTGCTATTACCGGAACAATATCATGATAGGCTTCATACAAACATGGACGGATCAAATCATTCATCGCGGCATCCACTATTGTAAAATGGCGCTCCCGATTCTGTTTGCAATGAATAACTTCAGTAAGTAACCCACCTGCCGCCCCCACAATGGCCCTTCCTGGCTCTAAATAAAGTTTAAATGGACTTCCCCTCCAAATTTTCAGCAGTGTTTCTCCATATTGAGCAATTGAGGGGGCAAGTTCATCTTTCTTATACGAGATTCCAAGACCTCCTCCCATATCGACACGAGAGATTGGATACCCTAATTCTTTAAGTTGAAAAGCTAGCTCTTTTAATCGAACCGCAGCCTTCTCAAAGCTATGAAGTTCAGTGATCTGACTTCCAATATGACAAGCCAGCCCGTGTATTTGAATTAGCGGGTGTGCTTTCAAATGGTGAAGCATTTCAGTTATTAATTCATCTGCGATTCCAAATTTAGTTTGATACAAACCGGTAGCAATATAGGGATTGGTTTTAACATTAATATTAGGATTCACCCTTAAATTTATAGAAACTATTTTTCTTTTTTCTTCAGCTATTTTTTTTATAAGTAGTAGTTCGCTCAGAGACTCCACATTAATAGCCGCAATTCCCACATCTACCGCGCGCTCGATTTCACCTTTATTTTTCCCGACGCCTGAAAAAACTATTTTAGTTGGAGAAACTCCAGCTTTCAGAGAACGTTCAAACTCTCCTTGAGAGACCACATCGGCCCCCAAACCAAGCTCAAAAATTGTCTTAAGAATTGTTAGATTATAATTGGCTTTAACCGCATAACAGATCTCGGTCGAATGTTCTGAGAAAGAACTAATAAATTGTCTGCAGTTCTCTTGAATAACTGATTTTGAGTAAACGTAAAGTGGCGTTCCAAATTTTCTAGCCAAATCCCTTAAAGGAATTCCCTCACAGTAAAGCTCTCCATTTTCTTCTGAAAAAGAACTCACTTTTGAGCTGCCTCCGCAATTCGAATGAGATGAATCTTAGGGTTCATCTCAAAGGAAAACCTCTCATAGAGAAAATCTAAAAGCTGACTCGAGTTTAGAGCCTCTTTGACAGCCTCAGATTTCAATTGTTCAGGAAATAGAAATCGAGGAATAGCCCCCTCAAGGCTCGAGGTTTTGGGAACACAGGTTGTTATACTGGGAACTCGATAATAAAGGGCCTCTAAAAACTTAACAGGAAAAGCTCCATGAGAGGTTGACTCAGGTCGATAGAGCATTAAGTTTAAATTTATTTTTTTCCATAGAGCCCCTAATTGTGCCCTTGGAACCCATGGAAAATAGATAAAATTTTTATACCTTTTCCAAGTTTCAATTTTTTTCAGCCCAAACGAATCGGTTCGTCCGCAAAGCACAAACCCCCAATCAGGAAGAGAACGAATAAAATCTTCAAACATAAGTAGATCAAAGCCCTGACTAAAAAATGAACCGATATACCCCATTGTTTTTTTTGGAAAATTATCTGGAAAATAGAACTCACTATTCTCACAAAAACTAGGAAGTGTCATATCCACAGGAGGAAACAAAATTATAGTTTTACTTGAATGGCTCTTTTCAAAAAGTTTTTTTGTAAAATCATTTTGAGTTGCAATCACTTTGGCTTTACTACTTAATTGTCCGTCAGGAGAATGGAGATAGGGATCATCAAACACAGAGAAAACATCCACATAGGGTAATTTAGCTACCACTCTCTCATCTAGGCCACTTTGAACCCAAAGAAAGGGCTCAGTTCCCAACTTTAACTTTTTTTTCAATGCCCTAAGTTGAAAGTTAGGATTTAAGGCCTCAATAAATGGAACTCGTCTCAACGGCAAACAAGGAAGCTGTGAAAGGTTTAATATTGGAGAGTTCCATGTCTTAACAGGGGGATTCCTTTTCCAATGAGCTCCATCAAGCCAATAAACTGGGATCCCAGAGTCGGTCAAAACCTTAGCTAAACTCTGCTGAACAAAACCATGACTATCCCAAAAACGATAATGCTGGCTAACAAAAATAACCGGGGATCTCTTTTTGAAAAATTTTAGCGAAGATTCGAATCGCAAATTAAATTCCGATTCGTTGTCTGAGATAGACTCTCTTGTTAGAAAAGATGGCATAGCAAGTATACTTATAATTATACAAGGCTTAACAACTCAGTTTTAGACTTATTTTAGGTAGATTCGATAACCTCTTCCTCAGGTTCTGGCATCGGGAAGGTTAAAAGCCCGAGCTTTGCGTTATAAGATAGAATTTCTGCATAACGGCCAAATGCCACCAATGTATCAAAAAGATTATCAAGCTTCTCATTGGGAAAGTAGGTCTGAAGCTTAGCAATAACAGTTTCCCGTTCAATCGACTTTTCAGAGGTCTCCTCAAGCCAAGACATTAAAGTTTGAAATATACGCAAAGATTTTACTTGATTTGAAAAAAGCTCTTTTCGTAAAGCGGTATCGGCTCTCATAAATCTTTTTCCAAACTCAGTAAATGTGACCGTTTGTTTAGGAGTATCCACAAAATCTAAAAGCTCAGCTGTTTTAGTGACTGCTAAACAATGGCCAAACTCACTAGCTGTCTCAGTAGAAAGTTTAAAAATATCCATTTTTCCACCGGCATTATCAAGAACCTCAAGAAGCCCTATGATCTCACTAGGCCCCACATGAGGGATGTTTTCAAGCCCTTGATACCACGCGGGTTGAATCAAGGCTGGTCTATCCATCTCTTCGGGAATAAGAGCCTCTGTAATTACGGCATGAATCACATCAACCAGCTCTTGGAGTTTGGGATCTTTCGGATCCCTGGGGTAGGCCAATGGGTTATTGAGGACGGTTCTAATGTGCCCCGGATCTGTTCCAAAAACCACAATTCTTTGGGCCATTACTACGGCTTCATAAATATTATGAGTCACCAAAAGAACGCTTTTAATAGCTTTAGATTTTTCGCTCCAAATATCAATAACCTCAGCCCTTAAGTTCTCGGCAGTCAAAACATCGAGAGCACTAAAGGGCTCATCCAAACACAGAACTTCAGGACGAACAGCCAAAGCACGCGCAATCCCAACTCTTTGTCTCATTCCACCTGAAAGCTCCCTGGGATAAGCCTCTTCGAACCCCCCAAGCCCCACTAAATCGACAGCCTCATTAACACGATTATTAATTTGTCGACGAGTAAGTTCGAGAGAGTGAAGTCCTAGAGCCACATTTTGCTTTACTGTGTACCATGGTAATAGAACAAAGCTCTGAAATACCATGGCAATTTTTTCATTAATACCCTTAAGAGTCTTGCCGTGAGTGTAAACAGTTCCTTCGGTTGGTGTGATAAGACCCGACATAATTTTTAGTGTGGTTGTTTTTCCACAACCCGAAGGACCAAGGAATGCAATAATTTCTCCGTTATTAATTGAGACGTTAATATTTTTTAAAACCTGGAGTTCGCTTTTCATGGCAGTTTGAAAGGTATGAGAAACCCTTTCTAAAACCAACAGCTGCTCTTTTTGTACGTTACCCATGAACTACTCCAACCGATATTTAGTCTCAGCTAATTTATATAGACTACCCCAAAGAAGACGATTCAGTAAAACAACTACTGATATCATAACAACAATACCCGTCGCTAACTGAGGGAAATTACCCAGACGGGCCGCCTCAGTAATAGAGGCCCCAACACCAGTAGCTACCAACTTCTGGTCCCCTTGCTGTACTAATTCAGCTACAATACTTGCATTCCAAGCTCCTCCTGCTGCAGTAATCCATCCGTTAACTAGAGATGGAAAAACAGATGGAATAATAATGGCTTTCCATTGTTGAAATCCAGTTAATCTAAACAGTAATCCCAAATCAATAAGTTCTCTAGGAATCAACGTAGCCCCGCTAATTACATTAAAAAGAATGTACCACTGCGAAGCTAGTAACATGAGAGCAATGCTGCCCCACTCAAAGTTAACACCTAAACGAACCATAACAAGAGTTAAAATAGGAAAGATCATAGGTGCAGGAAATGAAGCAACTATCTGAACCAAAGGTTGAAGTCTTCGCGTCCACACAGGATGAGTTCCAATAAAAACCCCTGCTGGAATGGTCCAGAGACTCCCGACTACCACTGCAGTCGTGACCCGCAAGAAAGTAAACATTGTATTTTTGAGTTGAAATAACCAATCTGATAACTTGGTTTCCGAAATAAGATAGTACATATGCTTTCCAGCCCAAATACAAAAGACTAGCCCTAAAATAACAAATGCCCATCTTAAAAAATGAAGCAAGAATAGGTTAAACTTATTCTTCTGGGTAAAGCGTTTAATCAATTTTTTAGAATTTTTGTTCTTTCTAAATCTTTGCTCTATATTTTTCTGCATCGAGGCTCTTAACTCAAAATACTTCTCGAGAAGATGAGACTTCTCCATCAGCTCTAGGACCATAGATCCTGCTCCCTCTTGGGAGGTTCTTGTTTTTTTATCATGTTGAAACTTTTCAGACCATACTACCAAAGGCGCCCAAAGAACCCTATCCACTATAAAAATAAGAGTAAACATGACAAAAATACCGAGTGCTACGGCACTATAGTCATGTTTGTCGTAGGCCACCGCCATATAAGAACCGATTCCCGGTAATCTAAAATCTTGATCCCCCAAAGTGAAAGATTCAATCACCATCAAAAAGAACCAGCCACCTGCCATTGAAAGCATACTATTCCATAGTAATCCATTCATCCCATAAGGAATCTCAACCGTTCTAAAAACTTGCCACTTATTTAAACGAAACATTGAGGTCATGTCCCGCACATCCTGAGGTACGCCTCGAACCGAAGAATAGAAACTAAAAACTAAGTTCCAGCCTTCCCCGGTAAAGATCATTAAAACTGCAGCGAGTTCCAGTCCTAAATTGCTGTTTGGGAATAATCTAACTAGAGCCAATACAAACCCAGGCATAAAACCCAGTACCGGTATGCTTTGTAAAATATCGAGTAATGAAATGAGAATCGGCTCTAGACGACGAGATTTGGCTGCCACATAACCATAAGTAAAAGTAAAAAGTAGGGATAGAAAATAGGCAGCAAAAACCCTAACCAGAGAAAAAAAGGAGTACCGAAGGAGATTTTTTAATCCTAGTTGAATTTCCGTTTTGGGATGATAGGGCTGAACCCATTCATGGGTTACCCCCAACATTCCGTAAATAAAAAGTAAAATTCCGAAAAACAAAAAAATATCGACTGGGGATAACACACGACTCAATTTGATGCGGGGTCTAAAAATGGCCACCAGAAGTCTCCAAGCTCTATAAACTTCCAAGTTCTATCATAACGCAATGGGAGTTCGGAGGGGATTTTATTAGCTCTTTAGGAGTTTAATTTATCTTATCGACAGAGAAAGCACTCGCTAGGAGTCAGGCAGAGCGAAAAATCTCCATCGGGACTAAGATTTAAGGCCATATTAGAGGGTTGATTTTGAGGCCAGTTAAGGAAACTTACATTATAGCTCTCTCTGGAGGTAGAGGCCGAAATATATTTACTTGCAATACCTTCCCAGGTGGCACCATTGTCCGACATTACTTTCAACTCACGCGTGGTTCGATCTAGTTCAGCCTTAAGGGTTCGATTTAAAGCTATTCGAGCGGTACAAGTTATCTTATCAGGTAACGACTTAGCGTGAACTGAGAGACTAAAAAACGTGAAAGCTAAAACAGCTAAAATATTTTTCATTTAGATCTCCTAAAAAAATAACCCGCTTTTTTAATTAAGTGTATCTTGAAAGAACCCTGGGAGCTATCTTTAAAATTTGAAATTTGATCGTAAGATTTTTCTTCGCTCGTTAATAAATTATATAGGAATGTAGGCTACGCTTTGGTTAGTAGACTACGTACTAAATAAAAAAGGCTATCTCAGTTCGGTTCCCCTGGTTCGCCAGACTCCCTGCTTCCTCCTGGCTCATCATCATTGCAAGCATTTCCTGCATTTGGCTTGAGACTTACTATCCAGTCTTCTATGACTTTAAGTGTTTCGGTGGAAACCTTCGCCTCTGGCGAAGGGGGCATTTTTCCTTCTTTCATAATAGACAGAAAAAAGCTTTGTTTTGGGCAACCGGGTTTAATGAGAAGACGCATACTTCCATGTTCATGAACATGTCCGTCTGCCTCAATAATTTTGCTGATGTCTCCTAATGCGACATTACGGTTGACTGTAGCGGCTTGAGCATGGCACCTCACACAACTAACATTTACAAAATTGCGTTGAATACTCTGGGTAGTTGCTTCTAACTTCCTCCTGTCTATTGCTTTGATCTCTGTTCGATTGCACCCAATAAGAATAAATAAAAGGGAAACGGCAAGAACACCGAATCCCTTAAGAATTACAAAAGACCTTTTATTGATCATGGCACTCGATAGCCGCATCATGTTTATGGCAGAGATAATTAAACTCCATCGTCATGCCTTCATGATTAACGTAGATCTTAACTTTAGAGTCTTCTCCGGACTTCCAAGATTTATAACCCATAAAGTGTTCTACATGCCCCGTATTTGCCCTTCTAAAGTTATCGACCGCAATTTTAGTGGCCGCATGCAGCTCATCAATGGAAAAGGCCGCCCACGCAACCTGGCTATTCGCAACGAATGAAAAAGCTGAGAGAAGAAAAAGTAAATATTTTTTCATTTTGATAACTCCTAGTTAAATTCTGCTAGAGACTATTTTTTAATCGCTTGTGCTCTATGCAAAAGCAATTAAAAAGACTACACACCTTGCAAACTAACACTCCAAATATTGGATGGCAATATACCCCAGCAGGGGACGATTACCTCTGCGCTTAAAGCAGTTGAGACCCTCATTATCGAAAAGTTAAGAGGTTGGTAACGGTGTTAAATCGATAGAATATTTTAAAAAGGGTAGGTTGCGATTGATCTCCGTACGAGATATAGATGTGACGAATGTAGGAAGTATGAACATAATAAGAAAAGAAAAAAAAGAGGGATGTGATTTTTTTATTTTATTAATTTTGATTGGATTTTTCATACAAAGCCAAGCATTCTCAGCTGAACTAAAACAGGGGCGTTATTTTGGTTTTATAGAACTTGGACCTACAAAGGATAAAATTGCCGTTGTGTCGGATTTTTATCTACAATCTCCAGAGGATCTAAAGTTATTTCCAGCTCTTCATGCCACCCTCAAGCTGACCCTAGGTGGCTTTAATACCCATGAGTATATAACGGAGACTTTTAATACCGTTCGATATGACTTCGAAAATGGCATCCTCGCATTAAACGATCCCAAAAACGACATCGTAATCACAGCCGAAGTTAAATCGATAAACGGCAACCCGAATATTGAAGGAGATATCTTCTTAAGATCTTCAGCTGTCTTTGGAAAACTTTCTTTAGCTTACGAAACGGATGAGCCAGAGGGAGATCGAATGGAACGTAACCTTGACGCTAGCTCCTTCATTCCTCTTCTAGACGGACAATACGAAGGGAATTGCCAGGGCGAACGTGCTGTACTCCAACTGCAGACTGTCAGAGGTCTCAAAACTGTTTGGCAAGCAGAAGAGGAGGCCAGTTCTTTAAGCCAATATTATGGAATAAGTGGGCGATTAGGACTTGAAAATTCCATCATGTGTGGCGATCTACCCAAGGGTATGTGGTGCACCTACTTCACTTATGGTGGAGGATCATACAACGCCTATCAGGGAAAATTACAATTAAAAGGCCCTTCAGCAACCGACGAATGTACAGTTCAGGGAGACACGCTAAAGTGCCAAATTCGTCGAAGAGATTGGAATAAAGACTGCACATTTAAAAAAACAGCCCCTCAAATTAAAGATGCTAAATTTTATACTCGTAGATTTCATTTGAGTCCCACCACGGAACAGTTGAAAGATCTTCCTTTAGCCAAGCCCCCCGAAAACTCAGAACTTTCCAACGCCGTCCGAGGAATATTTGCGGGTTATGTTCATAATGAAATAACGAATTCCTACCAGTATATACAGCTTAATGTAATACCGTTTTCATTTACTGAAAATCCTCACAATCCGAACCAAATGATGATTTCGAGCACTGCGACCCTTCATCTAGGAAAAGATATTTCGAGCCCATTCATTACACAAATGTTTGAGCCGCGATCCTTTTACATTCGTCCAGGCTTTACTCTTAACGGTCCTAATACGGATACTTTCATTAATATTTCTCAGTGGAAAAAAGGCTTTATTCGTGGAGATCTTTACTCTCATGCTTTTGGTCGAGTAGGTACCGTTCAACTCATTAAAGGAACACCCCCGGCAGCCCCTGAGGAGGCAGAAATCGTACGCTCTTTTGTAGGAGAGTTCGAGGGGCCTCTTGATAGCAGTGGAGTCTCTGCAAAGCTAAGATGGTTTCGATTTTTGTTTCCAGTACAGCCCAATGATTTAACCGATCATCTCATTCGATTTTCTGGCTCTTACACCCCCGTCCTTGGGCTCGCTCCTGTGCATACTATTGATCGCGGTACCTTCGATCCTTTCACCGGGGTCTTGGGTTGGATTATTGAAAAAGATGGTGCTGCCACATTTTCAAATGGTTCGATGGATAAGAATGGCAATGCTCAAATGTATTGGCCGCCGGCACCCGGTGTATTTGGAGCTTACATGAACGACTATGAGACCGAAACATTCAGGCGAAAATGAGATGCCTATGCAAAAGTTATCTGATTTGGATTTCAATAGAGGTTTCAAGTGATTAATAAAGTATCGCGACGATCTTTTCTCTCAGGCCTTGGGGCGCTTTCCATTCCATTGCTCAAGGCTCAAACAGGAAAAGCCCATGGAAATGAGGCCGCCGTCGATGAGACCCCACTCAGCAGAAACGAAAGTTATCTTCCAGTAGCAACTCCCGGAATTAAGACACTCCCCTACACCATGGATGGAGGAGTAAAAGTCTTTCGACTCATCGCTGAACCTGTCATTACTCAGTTTCAGGACATGAGTGATCCTCATGGAATGAAGCGAAGACCCATCATGGGATGGGGTTACAATGGATCTATTATAGGGCCTACCATTGAAGCTGTAGAAGGAGATGTTGTTCGAATTCATGTAGAAAATCGTCTAAAGGAACCTACAACCGTTCATTGGCACGGAATTCACCTTCCCATTGAGATGGATGGAGTTCCTGGTTTTTCCCAACAGCCGATTGAGCCTGGACAAACTTTCACATACGAGTTTCCGCTCATTCAGCATGGAACCTATTTTTATCATCCGCACTTTATGGGGGCTAAGCAAGTTGGACTTGGGATGAGTGGTTTTTTTATTATCCATCCTAAGGATCCCAAACCTTACCAAATTGTCGATAGGGACTATGCTTACTTTTTGCAAGTTTGGATGATTCATCCGGGAAGCCCAATTCCAGATACAATGGAGATGACCGAGTTTAATTATTTTACGATGAATGGAACCCCGGGACCAGATATCGTTCCAATGACGGCTAAACTTGGAGAAAAAGTTAGAATCAGAGTGGCGAATTTAAGCATGATGACCCATCCAATCCATCTCCATGGCCATAGCTATAAAATCACAGAACATGGTGCGGGTTTCTTGCCTCCCCACCAACATATTCTTGCAAACACAGAAAATATTAGCGCTGCTGAGGAGCGTACATTTGAGTTTACGGCTGAACGTAAAGGAAAGTGGCTCTTTCACTGCCATTTCATGCATCATACTATGAACGACATGCACCGCATCTCTATTCCTGGAATGGGGGGACATGCCACTCATGCTGGAATGGACATGGGTGGAATGCACACCTGGATTGAAATTACTTAACTTAAAAACACGAGGTATAAAACAATGAGCAAAACCAATTTAATACTAATGGTACTTACCGGAATTTTTGTTGCTACCCCTTTTGCATTCGCTGACGATACAAATGTCTATATAAGACTTTATGAAAAAAGAGTTGAGTTTGCGAAAGCCGATGTAAAGAAACAGGAAGCTGAAACCTCCTATCAATTGGCAAGTTTGGCTCGAGCGCGCTACCTCGTAGAGAAGAACGCTATAACACAGCAAGAGTTTGAACGCATTGAAGCTGATTACAAGAAAAGCTTAGCCGAAGAAGATGTACTAAGAGCGAAAGTGGGAGAGGAAGAAGCGACACTCGACGTCGTTAAGCAACTTGTTCAGAATAGCCAACCCGTTCCGCTTTGTCGCGATTAAAGCGCAATGTGTCCTTGGGAAGGTTTTTGTCAGGCAACGCTATCTTTTTGTGAAGCGGTTCTTTGCTCGTGGATTAGACAACCAGGAAATACCTATTCGAGTCTTGCTTATATTATCGTAGGCATCTTACTCCTTCGAAATTCCCACATACAAGGCACACTAAGTGGAAAGCACTTCGGCTTCACTTCGATAATTCTAGGACTGGGATCCTTTATTTACCATGCAACCGGCACGTGCCTAGGGGGAGAGTTAGATTATTTGGGAATGTTTCTAGTCACAGGGCTTCTCACTGGCCTGAATTGTCGAAGGCTGTTTGGAATCTCTTGGCGCCTCACATATTCTATTGTTTTTATAATCACTGTTGCACTGCATGCTCTAGCCTGTTTATTTCCCCATGCTGCAAGAGTTCTTTTCGCCTTGGGTAGTCCATGCTGCTTGTTAGAAATCGTTCTTTGGCTTCGTAAAAAATTCCCGACACGATATAAAGCGTATGGGTTAAGTTGGGGAATAATAAGTATCGCATTTGTTTTTTGGATGCTCGATCAAAGTAGTTTTTGCAACCCTGAATATCACTGGTTGAATGGGCACGTGGTTTGGCATCTATTAACTGCCGCCTCTTTTATTCCACTCACGGTCTTTTACTTACAGTTTCCTAGCCTACAAAAGAAATGAGGTTCTCCGCCCAGCAAACCAGTTTTCACTAAACATACTCGTCCCTAAAATGCAGGACAATCTAAGTGCTTCTTTTGAAGAGAAAATTCTTCTAGGTTTATCTCCTTTGCCTCCTCCTCCCAAAGCTGAACGGGAATTTCGCGATAAAAGATTCGTTTTCTAGCAATGAGAGTAGAGTTCACTACAAAGTTATCATCTTCTATTCTGATATTACCTTTTCCAGTATCAAACAACATAGAGAACGTAAGATAATTCCATTTCCAGGCTTTGCCTTGAAGCTTCCCAGTTCCTGATAGTGTGCCTTTAAAGTTCGGAGCGTTTGAAATTTGCAAAATCTTATTTCCCTGAACCTTCATATAAACTGGATATACACTTGCTGCTGATCCATTGCGTTTTACGCAGGCAATCTCTGTGATGAGATTATTTTTGGGATTTATCGTCTTCTCAACTACCATTTCTTCCTGTGACTCTTTCCCCGTTTTCAAATCAATGACCCTTGCGGTTCCTGAATAATATAGGGTCGAAGATGCTTTGACGGCTGGGGAGACTAAAATGGCCAATATTAAAATAAAGCGGAACATATACTATCTCCTTAATAATGCACTAAAGTAGACTGGAGATTCCGACCCGTATTGGAAGATTCCGACAGTTTAGGCCCTTGGCGATAATATTTCCGTGGGGCATTTACCAGTAAGGGCCCTAAAGTCATTGATGAGGTGCGCCTGATCGTAATACCCCATTTCAAGCGCCAGATTTGACCAATCGATAGCTTGGCCTTCCAAAATACTTTTCGCTGTATCTTGAAAACGTTGGATACGAATCCACATTCTTGGACTTACTCCTACACACTTCTGAAAGAGCCTTTGAATCTTCCTTTCATTCATACTGGGGAAAGATTTTAAAAGATCGTTACAATTTTTTATTCCTTCTTCTTGGACAGTAAAAGCTAAGATTTCATGCACCAGCTGTAATTCTTCTGGTGGATGTTTAGGAATATAACGAAGAAAAACTTCATCCCATTGTTTTGTTTTTTCTAAAAAGGAAAGAGAAGAGAGGGCTATCTCTTCAAACTGGTGATGGCTATCAGGAAAAATATCGGAAAGCGGTAAAACCTTATCTACTAGCTCTGAACCATTTTTTTTGTAAAAAGGAAAAAATCCTCCAGGAGTAAATTGCACTCCCAAGTTTCGATTTTTGCCTGTAATAGGAAAAGAGAAGGCATTTTCTCTAACTCCAACTACTTTTGAACCTAAGCTTCCTTGAGTAGGGTTTGCCTCAAATACCAAATTTACACATCCACTTGGCACAACTTGAATTGGAACTTGTTTTCCCCCTAAGTCCCAACTCATATCCCAATAAGAGCAAATGTAAGGTCGGAGAGCTTCATTAGGTTCAAGTTCCACGATTTTAGCAGGAGCCTCGGGAGTTCTTTTCCCTTGGAAGATCACTCCCTCGGGAACCCAAAAAAAGCGGCTCACATGATTTGATAAGTAAATTTTTCCTTCAATTCCCATTGGACGAGCACTATATACCAGTTTTAGCTTTCAAAATAGCCCCCTACTCTTCAAAACAAAGTGCCATAGACTTCCTTTCATACCAGAATCTAGGGTTCGGGATCTAGTTAGTCTCCGGATTATGGTGTAACCCCTTTATAGGGAGGCACTATACCCTTTCCTCCTGCGCTGGCCCATTTTTTACTTTGGAAAAAGGAACCCCAGAGTACCGCAGTCCCGCCCGAAATTGATGTTCTTCCAAAGATCCATATTCAGGCTCAGGGCAGCACTGGTGCTACCTCCAAAGATAATTTTGGGGGTGGCGGAAGTGGTCTCGTTGAGGCTCTCTTGGCCATGCTCATGTCCGATAAGATCGCGAATACGGATAAATTTGAACAAACTCCGATAACTGAAGAAGCCGCCGAGATTCGCCGTCAACTAATCAAGCAGATGAATACGGCGAAACAGGCGAAAGAGGCATAGTCACCCAAGCATTATAACTGATTGAGTAAACTGATGAGTGAGACAACTATTAACTTTAGAGGTGTTGGCAAACGCTTCGGAACCAACACGGCGCTCGACGACGTAAACCTCTCATTACCAGCAGTTGCCTAGACGATTTACGATAATCGCAAATTGAACCAAGTTTATGGCGTATGTTCCTTCTCGGATAATTTTTCTTTGAGATCCCTTCTGTCCGCCTATTTCTGACGTGAGAAAGGTCCGCGTATTTTGAAAATAGGTATCTGGTGGGTTGGCAACAAGTATCTGTGTGGGTGGCAATGGTCTGCCGTCTCTGAAGAAGACATAGCCAATTTAATCAAAATGGCAGTCCCTCTAACGATGCTCGCTCTCACCTCTCAAAATATCGGATTAATCATCTCTGCTGTACGGACCGCGCAGATTGAACTCATTGCCAGTTCTAAGATGTCAAGGGGGGAGACTCGCATATGGAATTTTTCAAACAGAAAATTCCAGTAAAAAAGATTTAGGGTCTTTTTCGAAATCCGGATAATTAACAAAATCAATAACGATCGTCTTAGCTTTTTTAAATCTCTCTCTAAAAAACCCTATTCCGCTAGCAACTCTCTTTTTTGATTTAATCTCGATTCCGATAGGGCAACCCTCAACGATAACGACATAATCAATTTCTTTATTTCCATCGCGCCAATAAAAAACCTCTTCAAACGAATCAATAAGACACTTTCCGACAACAGCTTCAAACACAAAACCTTGTTCCTCTGGAGTAAGTTCTCGATTCAGAAAAAGACGGGTAAACGCAGGAGCAGAAGGAATTAATTTAGGAGAAGATGTCCGTGAACGTTTATGAGTATATTTAAATACGAGCCTTATAAGGTAGGCCTGAGCGCAAAGTTCAAGATAATGTTTGATCTGATCAACATTACCTGCCTCCTGGAGTTGCCCTAAAAACTTATTATAACTCATCTCCTGAGCTGGGTACTGACAGGCCAAATAGAATGTTTGCCTAAATAGAGCTGGTTTCTTAATAGTAACAAAGCGAAAAATATCTCGGTTGACCACGGAATCAAAAACCGAATCCATGAGATATCGTCTCAATCTCTCTGGCTCTTTTAATAGCGCATATGAAGCAGGATATCCGCCATAATTAAGGAATTGTTCAAAATTCAAACCAAACGCCGCTTTAGATTCAAGAAAACCCCAGTGTCGAACAGGAATGATTTCAAACCTCCCAGCCAGAGATTCATTAACTCCTTGTGTGAGTTTCAGGGAACTGGACCCCAGAAGAATCCAATGCATTTGTTTTTTTAGACGCTTTTGCTTGTCCCAGGCTAACTTTACAAGTTCACTCCACCCATCGATCTTTTGTATTTCATCAAAAACAAGAATCTTAATCTTCTGCTCTTCAGCCCTTTGAACTTGAGTCAGAAACCAGTCCGAAGTGTGAATAGCATCCTCACATTCGTGATAAAGATACCGTCCTGAAAACCTTTTCTCTAAAACAGCTTGTACCCCCGTCGTTTTACCCACTTGACGGGGACCCATCACAAGGTGAATGAAACGAGGATTTTCCTTCAATCTGCTTGCAAGAATTATTTCAAAGGCCCGTTGATGATGTTTCATTTTTAGAATGTTAACATTCTATTTTTAGAATGTAAACATTCTAAAAATAACACAGCTGATAGATTCCACGTTATCAGGCTAGTGAATCAACATTTTTTAAAAGCTTAGGGATTATTGGACTCTACTGAAAAAAAATCGTGGACTTCTTTCACTAATGCGACGGCATGAGAAATGTTTGAAACCCGAACAAAAAGTAAAATTAGAAGGTTACCTCAGTCTTAATCCGGTACTAAAAGAACTTTATGATTTTAAATAAAAACTCTGTGCACTTCTGGGATTAAAATCTAAAAACAAAACTTATCTTAGGCCTGTGGTTCATGACCTTATCGAGATGATCGGTCAGCTTCGTCAAACCACGCTTGAACCCCTGCAGACTTTGGGAGAAACATTAGATAAGTGGAAAGAGGAGATTGGTCGTAAAGTTTCTAAATCCGAAAATTCGTCTTGAGAGCATTTCCATTTTGCTATGGAAACCTTCGGTAATACCATTGGATCTTGAAAAGCGGAGTTTTCAAATTATCGATTAAGGGTACTTGCACATTGTGGTTGGAATGGGGTATTTGCTATCAGAAATCAACCTCACCAAGGGGCGATTCCCCCGTCAATGGCGTAGAGCCTGGAATCACAACCTTTAAATGGTCGGGGTGGCGGGAATTGTTCACCGCTTCGCAAGTATTCGGGATCATTTAGTGAAGTAAATCATAACAACAACTTGCTGGGCTATGACCTCTGCCAAGATCCGCTGATATCCACCGAAATCCGGTGAGACTGCCTGCAAGTGCCTGCAAAACCGGCAGCGGTGTACGACACCACACCCTGTGCATCAAAGTCATTTTCTGCCCTTGCCTTCAAGATTGTTTGGAAAGATTGAATCTGGTCGTGTTCGAATATAAGTCCTTCCCCCTTTTTCAGCGACTACACCGTCTATTTCCAAGGATAAAGTTCCCTTTATAGTTTCAGATGGTGATAGCCATCCGAGATCTTCAACTAGGTAAGCAATTATTCTTTGTTTCTTATCACGTTCAACATCGATAATTTTCTTTGCAGGTCCGAGAAATTCCTCCTCACCATGGCGAAATCCTTCAATGCGTTGAATAGCGTCCATCAGACGTTCCAATTCTTGGGAACTCAAATCGCTCACAGTTCTCTGCAAATCAATACCAGTGAAATCTTTTAGAAGTTTCCGATATCGTTTGACGTCATTTTCCTTTTTGGGAGCATAGAATGCCACAAGGCGGAATAAAGTAGTGGTAGGGTAACTTGTTTGGAGAACTTTCTTTAATGCATTTCGTCCAGTTCTAAGGTCAGGAAATACAGCAAATCCTCCAGTTCGGCCAATCGAGCCAAATGAGCGAGCTTTTCCTCCGCTTACTATATTTCCAGGGTTATTGTTACGCCAAGCCCACGTTCCATTTCGGCGAATCATTCTGTTACCATTTGAATCAATATAAATAACAGAACTTTTTTTTCCTTCGATTGCCCCAATAAACACTGTCAACTCCTACCAGTGATTCACTTTTTTACTCGATAGCTTTTTACATCCATTAGAATCTTTAGATGATGATGCCCACTCCACGCGTGAAATAGAATTCCAGTTAATTTTATAGGTCGTCCAATATAGTTTTCCAATATTTGTTGGTCCCGACCACTGTGAATCACTAACTGGATTTCTCGCACATTGGTTTCCGTTTCATTATTGGAAGTGGGATCCTTATCATCTAGCACTGTAACAGGACGCTTTAGTTGAATCAGCCATATGGTTTCTGCCAGATCTCCTCGTTTCACGCTCTCGTAATTAGGTGGTCCGGGGTAGACGCGGGTTTGCAAAATTCCATCGAGCGTCGTGTTAGCAGGTCCATAATAAAATAGAGCTGGCTTGGCTGCTGCTGTAGCGAATATTGGAACGAGGCTGATTAGAAGAAAAATAATTGACCTGATTTGTAGATTTACTTTCAATACCTTTACCGTCTTCATACATTCCCCATTTATTCGTAGAAGACCGATACTCGGCTCTTCGTATTGCTCGCATATACCCCATTTTCAGTAGCCTGGTCTGATTTATATGAAAGCTTTTTTATGAATCCCAACTCCCGAAGTCTTGCTCTTACCCGCATCACATCTTCCATATCATCAAAGTCATAGGTATAAATGCAGATTACCTTTATCCAAGCATTCCTAGCCAAGCCATTTGTTTTGGCGGTGGCGGCCTTTGACGCAATTCCTAGCAGGCCCGATACTGTTTCTTCTGCTATGAGATTCCATGTCTGATCGAGCTTTTGAAATGGGACGAATAGAAGCCATTTACCCGAGCGTTCTGTCCAGGCGCGATCCAATCTTGGATTGACAGCATGGACCCAATACTGATTTCTCATTTTCGATGGAGAAAGGGTAATCAAACGGCACCCGTTTCGGCTGGAATGGCCATCAAACTTTTCCGTAGTTGTTAACAGGACATAGGCATTTCCAAAACAGCGGTTTTGGAGCGAATCGTTCTCAGATATTCATCCAAAATCGAGTCCGAAACAAGAAGAACAATTTTCTGTTTCTCCCAAAGCGTAAGGATTTTTAGCGGCGTTCCACCCCAGAAAATGCCAGAGGCGAGGACGTTGGTATCAAGAACGACTTTCATTACGGACCTTCTTGATAGCCTTCGATATATCAGATCTCTTCAAGCCCGCTGCTCTTGCCGCCGTTCGACTCTTTTTAAGAAGCCTTTCAAACGTGTCGGCTGCAGGGACTTCCACCGGCTTGAGTAATAGCGTATTGCCATCGGTGTATACGGCAAGTGGGGTTCCAGTAGTCAACCCCAAACTCTTTCTGAATTCATTGGGAATCACCACCTGTCCCTTTGAGGACATGTTTGTCATGAGAACTTTCTTCATGGGACCTCCATATGTAAGATAGTCTTACATTCTTACTTTACCTGTGGGTGGGTCTTAGTGCAACGCAATTGTTCCTTTATCTTGGTCCTCCCCCACCCAAAATGAGTCTAGAGCTCCTTTATAGACCATCCCTCAACCCAGCGAAGTCTTGCCAGCTCGCTCAAATTGATCTCTGATCTAGCCCACATAACCCGATGCTCTTGCGCCACGGTCATTGGTTCGACCACTATGGCGCCGCCCCGATTTTATCCAACGCTGGTGAACGATTTCAATAACTCGATCCTTTTGGGGATCGACCACGCGGTACACGAGCGCAGAAACCGGAGGGCCATAAACTGTCGAACCGTCGAGAGAGCTCGTAACTATATTTCCTTCAAAATACTGAACCTCTCTTTGCGGAAGCTGATCGGCCATGGCGACTCCTGAAAATATTAAAGAAAATCCCAGTAAGATAGTTTTTTTCATCGTTCTTCTCCAAACCTAAAAATAATGAATTGCTGCATTCTCATAGAAATCAAATCTCGCAAACTTAGTTCCACTGTGAGGGTCTCATGGCCGTGAAAGTTCGTCTTGGTGGCAAATCTGTTTTTAAGCCATTCCATTTGTTGTCCATCGCCATTCTTACGATTCGTCGGAGAGTTAAGTGAGGAAGGTCAGCTTCAACACTCTTTTCAAACTCCTCACCCTCCTGCATGTACGCTGGTTGAATTGCCTCAAGAACAAAGGCGTCTTCTTCTATGATGTCAGATGGGCCACTCGACCATCTCAGGTGGGGGCCATTGGGATCGAAATTCTGGACCAAGTAGTCGATGCGGCATTCTTCTTCACCAATAGGAGTAACAAAAAAATTCATGTAATAGACTCCATTTGGCATGGGCCAAACAAATCGAATGTGCCCAGGTAGGTTAAACGCCATCGTGCTGGCGCCTTGGGGAATTGGTTGCTCATCCGATGTTGCCGGTGGAGAAAAAACTACACATCCCAACTCCGTCATCCGCACTTCACTTTTGTCAGATATGAGCCCAAATTTCTGAGCTGCAATAGTCGCTGGATGTTTGGGGTGAGCAAAATATACGTGGGCTCCATCGAAAGTGATTTCAAGAGCGCGCAAAAAATTGCACTTTACACGTCGCGAACCTTGAATCCATTTGCCTTCAGCAAATTCGGGAATTGCCGGTATTTGCTTTTTCTCCGTATCTCCTAACCAGACCCAGATATAGCCATCCTTCTCTTCACAAGAAAAATTGGGGACATGGTAAACTTTTGATATCTGCTTGTCTGGAGTTTGCGAGGGTATCTTTACACATTGACCGGCTCCATCGTACTGCCACCCGTGATAGCCGCAGGCAATATTGCCTTCACAAACTTGGCCTTTTGAGAGAGGGAAACCACGATGGCAGCAACGATCCTTAAGAGCTTGCGATCTACCATTCCCATCGCGAAAAAGAACAATTTTTTCATTGAGAATTTCGGTTCCAAGTGGCTTATCTTTTAATTCGGCTGTAGAGCAGCCAACGAACCAATTATTTCTAAACATCGCTCCCCAAAATTTTTCAAAATCTAAAGTTACGGTTGTTACGAAAAAAATCGTAACTATCGTAACTTCCCTATAAACTATCTAACATATTGAATCAACTGTATTTATAACCTACGTGGTGGGCTATCCCTGCTTTTCTGAAGGCAAATCCGGGGCATGGGGTTAGACCTTTCCGTTCCAACGCTTGAAGAATGCCCCTGACCATTGAGTGATCCCACCAAACGTTGCCATTCCGATTTTTGATGTTCTGTTGGATCAGCTCACGAGCTGCACCTTGAAGCTGCTTTCTGTGCGACAACCCCGTCTATTTCCCCGGACAATATACCATTTACCGTTTGAAGTGGCGTAAGCAGACCAATACCCTCGACTAAATAGCCTATGATGCGATTTTTCTTATCTCGTTGGACATCAATGATTTTTTTGGCAACTTCCAAGAATTCCTCTGTCCCGAGTTCAAAACCTTCTATCCGCTGAATGGCATCCAACAGCTTTTCCATTTCTTTTGAATTCAGGCTATGCACAGCCCTTTTTAGATCGAACCCGGTGAGCTTTTTTAAAAGCTTACGATAGTTTTCAGTGTCATTTTCTTGAGGAGGAGCGTATTTTTCAACTAAGCGAAACAGACTCCAGTGCAAATATGTGCTTTGTAAAAGTCCCTTTAATGCCGCCCTGCCTGTTTGATAATCTGGAAAGACCGCAAAGCCTCCTGCAACTCCGATAGAGCCCAATGATCGAGACTTGGTTCCTTTCCTCATGTTTCCTGGATTGTTATTCCTCCAGGTCCATTTCCCACCGCTTCGGATCATTCTGGTTCCATTTTCTGTAATATAAATGACAGAGTTCTTCTTGCCTTGAATTGCCCGGACAAACATCTTCTAGCCCTCACTGATCCAATGTCTTACAAACTTTGAGATCCATCAAGATTCTGGCGTGGTGGTGCCCGGTATGTTGATGAAACAAAGTGCCTGTACATGAAATTTCTCTTCCAAGAGACCTTCTTAATAATTTGAAGTCTCTATCTTTGCCCGTTACTAGTTGAATCACTCTGACTCCACTTTCAGTTTCATTTACAGAAGTAGGATCGCCATCCTTACCATCATAAAAGACAGTTATTGGCTTAGGTAATGTTAGTAACCAGGCTTTCTCCGCCTTATCCCCATTTTTGATACTTTCATAATTGGGTGCCCCTGGGAAAACTTTCTTGTGTAATACACCTTTCATTGTGGTAGTAGTGGGATCAAATAGATAAATATCTTGTTTCAAATTCGAAAATACCGCTCCGTGACAAACTAAAGCAACAAATAAAAGCAAAATCCTCATAATTTTAATACCTCCTATTCGAAAAATAGTGAAACACGATTATTACCAGTTGAATAAATTCGTTGTTCTGTAGCTTGATCGGTTTTGTAAGAAAGTTTTTTCTCGAAGCCAATCGTCCTTAGTCGCTTTCGAACTCTCATCACATCTTCTACATCGCTCAAATCATACGTATAAACGCAAACAACTTTGATCCAAGAATTTTTTGCTATTGGATTTGGCTTTGCTGTTGCTGCCTTAGATTCAATGCCCAACTGTCCAGCTACGGTTTCCTCTGCGATAAGCTTCCAAGTTTGATCAAGTTTTTGGAAGGGCACAAAAAGTAGCCACTTTCCCGAACGTTCCGTCCATGGATGTGGTGGATTTGAGTTTACCGTGTGAATCCAATACTCGTTCCTCACTTTGGATGGGGGGAGAGCAATCACCTAACACCAACTTCCGTGGAAAGGGCCATCAAATTAGTGCGTACTTTCTGGACTCCCATTAGATTTGAGGGTTCCTCTATCTCATAACCCATCTTTCGATAGGTTTTGATCCGATTCCTATACATTTTAAGCAACATCGCATTCCAAGAATCGACAAAATCAATAATTTGCACTCTAGATTTGCCTTCAACTAACCGGTGAATTCGACCCGCATATTGAATCATTCGGCCTTCGAAAGAAAGAGGTGTTGCTAAGATCAATGTGTCAAGTTCAGGCAGATCAAAGCCTTCACCAACGAGGGAAGCAGTGGACATCAAAACCACTGGCTTTTGTTGATGGCGAAATTCCTTCACTTGGCTTATTGCGCTTTGTCTTTTCTTGTTACTCAAACTGCCATCGAGTCTAACTATTTCAAGGGACGTGGCTGGGCAGGCAAATTCAAATTCCCTCTTTAAATCCAAGGCAAGTGCATCTAGGTGTTCCTTCCTATCGGATATAAGCAAAGGAAATCCATTCTTGCTGACTTCAGCAATGGCTTTCTTTGCCACAAGTGTATTCCTTGTAGAATTATTAGTGAGATGGTGGATTAAGACGTGATAGGGTGGCGCCTGCCCGGCGTCTTCCGGAAGCTGAAAACCCGTTTCATAAATGGTAACGGTTTTTTTAAGAATACCCCCGTCAGCTGACTTAATCTCATGCCTGATGGGACCGCACTGATGGAAGAGAATCTTTTCTAGGCCATCTTTGCGATACGGCGTGGCAGTAAGGCCTAGAACATACCTTGCCGGGATCTGTTTCAGGATGGCTTCAAATGAGGTAGCCGGAATGTGATGGCACTCATCAACGATAATTTGAGAGTATCGCTGGCTAATCTCGTTCAAGTCTTCGATTCGAGTCAGAGATTGCAATGTTCCTAAATCAATTCGCCCGGTAGCTTTCTTTGCATTGTTGTTTAGGGTTCCTATCTCCTTTTGAGGGATTGCAAGGAAAGAGGAAATTTTTTCTTTCCATTGATCAAATATTTGTCTGCGGTTTACTAATACAAGCGTTGATACCTTTCGTTCTGCGATCAAAGCGCAAGCCATCACGGTCTTTCCTGCGCCAGGGGGCGCCGAAAGGATACCGATATCAGACGACTTGCAATTTTTGATGGCTGTTCGCTGAAGGTCCGTAAGTTGGCCTGTGAATTCAACCTTAATCTTGCGCCGAGCAACGCGTTCATCTCTGATAATCATTTTGGCACCGGCCAAGGTCAATACTCCTGTGACTGCATCGAGAACTCCTCTGGGTAGTAGCATGTCGTCCGTGCGCATTTCACCCGAAAAAATAAAGCGCGGATGAGGGTAGGTTTGCATTCTCATTCGTTGTTTTTTATAGAATTCAGGGTTGGGAAAGCTGGCAGTTTTTTTAAGTTTAGAAACCACTTTCCCAGGCAGATTGGCCAATGGGATTGAAAGCATAGGTCCAAAAGTAATTTCAATCGTCATTCCATCTAGTAGATGACGTTCACTGGGTGCAGCAATACTAGTTTCCAAAATCGCTTTATCTGTAATCCAGGCGATATCATCGAAGGCATCTGCTTTAGAACTAGGCTGTACTTTCGGTAACCATTTATCGAGTATTTCGCGCGCATCGGCAAATGAAAGGGTTCGAATTTGACTCAAATATCGCCACTGGTCTTGGATTGGGGTGAGAGTATCATCCAAGAAACAACTGTTACCGGATTGGCGGGGAATTTTTTGTAATGGCAAGGCAATAAGATTTCCAAACCCTCCTTTCGGTAGATAATCTTGAGCAGGAAAAAATCGATCGTAAGAATCAAGGCTCAAACGAATATTAGACTCTGAGCATTTTGCTAAAATGATAGTGCCAATAGAACGGGCCATTCTAGCGGGAATGGGATCTTGAAAAAAAATCCAAGCGTGAGCTCCATTTCCTGACCGCGATCGCTCAATAGCCACGTCTATTCCTAGCTCTCGCGCAGTTTGCTTATATGCTAACGCATCACCTTCCCAACCAGCTTCATCAAAATCAGAGGCCAGAAAAACACAGGTGTCATCTTCACGAATTGCATAGGTTCCGATGGTAGATACGCCCTTTAAATGGGATTCAACCGCCAGTTCATCGAGATGCGAAAATTTCTGGTGTTTGCAATCTGCACATTTAATCTCGGGCTTTTTGCAAATGGGTTTAACCCATTCATTTTCGCAGACCGGCGAGTAACCTTGCTTGCTCGTTTTTTTACTTTCCCAACGCTTGGGAAAGATACCCTCCCTGCAACGAAAGAGTTTGAGAAAAAGGGAAATCTTTTCCTCTGAGCTAATAGGGACAATGTCTAGCACCCCCCGTCCTAACAACGGTGGCAGTTCGGAAGGCAAGGGAGTTGAATGCTGTTTCACTTTGATAGTTTTAATTTGAGATAATAAGGATTGGCGTTCTGTATCTAGAGCAGCGAGTCTTCGTTCCAGGGATTCGAGTGTATTTTCAGAACTCATTGAATAAATCTCATCCAGCTCGCAGAGTCCATTCGCCTGTTGGTAACTTCGGGTGGAATAACGCCCTGCAGTTCAATCGCGCATTGAGAACCTTCGAAGTTTTTAGGAAAAATAGCTAGACATTTCTTCCCAGTTTTCTTGGATTTATACAGAATTCCCTGTAAGCCAGCGGATTCTATGATTTGCCCAAAGATTTGAGAGTTGGATGGAGTATCTGCTTGTTGAGGGAAACGTCTCCAATTAGGATCCAATAGGGAATTATAAAGGGCATCCACATTTGTAATTACCGATTGGGCCTCGATCTTATAATGCTTCGCCATTTCAGAAATTTTTTTTGGGATCTTGAAACCCTTGGTGATACTGACAAACTCCATAAGGGCCTTTTTATTCTCAACATCAAAGATGGCATCTAGCTTTCCAGAAATACTAACGATAGAGATCGGCTCTGTCTCCGATAAAGTAAGCTCAGGAGCTGTGACCCCCCGCAGTTTTTGATCTTCAGAAAGACCAAATTTTTCCATGTACGCTGTTTTTCTATCCTCCGCCAAATAAAGCGCAGGGAACTTTGAGAACTTGCTCTCATCGATGTCACCGATGTTAAATCGTCCCCCTGGTGGGCTGGCAATACTCCCGATTGCTGATAAAGGATTAAGTGTAAATGCGTATGTTACAACCCGTTGCCAATCCTCAAATTCGTAGGGTTGAGAGTTTAGAATGAAAAGTTTTTTGAGGTCGTCGAAAACTTGCGCTCTTTGGTGTGCAAGAACGGAATAGACATTCCAATAATACTCCAGCACTTGGTTCTTGATGTTCTCCCACTGTTTGATGTCATGGACAGAAAATTTGTCCAGAAGGTAGAGTGGAGATTTGTTTATTTTCTTTTTCATCGAAAAAATTTCACTAGGGCGAGATCCCAGCTAGAGCGGATTGAACAAATTTCAAAAGTTTTTTATACCGCCCGTAACGGATCATTTCTCTAGGAGCAATATTGCCAAGCAACGGATTGGGTAATTGAAACCAAAGTGCCGTTTTTTGAACGTCTCCTTTGAAGTAACCTGCCACCAATTCGCAAATCACGGCAATTTCGGTAAGTCGTTGTTCTAGCTCTTGGGGAATTCTTTCATCATAACGGATCGATGATTTGGGAAGAGTTGTGGCTTTGGCCACGTCAGTTTGATCGAACTTCAAAAAATCCACTACCCGTTTGGGTTCTAGCTTGGATTTTTCAAAGAACTTTAAATAATCATGGTTGGGCACATTGCTAAAAACCTGTGCAGATGAGGATGAACGCATATGGGATCTCCTATAAAACCTCTATTTGCCAAATTAATACCATATTATAACCATAAAATAACCAAAAATTATGCAAGTGTGTAGATTAATTATTTTAAATACTTACAAATTATATAAAACAATTTGATGTGCCAAAAGATAAGCGGTTTTAGATTTTAGTAGGTCAATTCTGTCTAAGAAGTTCACCCACTGTTAACTCTTCTCGGACTGGTATCAAGGACTCAAGGTGAGGAGGCTGCACCCAAGTATAACTATCATTTTCAGTTCTGAATTCGAGAATCACATTATCGCCTTTGGCATGAACCGAGAGGCTTTCGCACTCGTATTTAGAGATGACCTTAAGATGGACCAATTTACTGGGAATTCGGCACATGAACAAACGCGTCCCCCAGTTGGCATAATATTGAAATACATCGTAGTAGCGTTCCATCATGGCTGTCGGGTTACCCTTGAAACCACCAAAATGGTATTCATTGGTAAAGCTCGTCGGCGTAATTTCCGCCCGTGTCGATAACTTTCGGACCGTCTGCATCTGAGCAGACGTCAGCGGTTGATCGATCGCCTGAAATTCATATTACTGATATTCACTCATAAAATTCTCTGCTTCTTTTTTAGCGTATTTATGGGGAAAGTTAAAGTTGGAATTCTCTCTTAATATTGATCTAAGTGGAACCTGCGTTTGTTTTTGTAGCTTCTCCAAGTTCTATCGATGCTTGAATGTCCCATCCAGATACTGATATTTTCCAAAGAATGCCCCTTCGAAAGCATGAGATCTGTAAATCCCTTTCTGCCTGCATAGAGATCATAGCCAGCGCCAAAGTACCGGTGCACTGTTTTCGAAAGCGGTCTTCTAAAGTTTCCCGGGGAAATGATTCCAGGTCCAAATTCCTGTTCGCTATAGAGTATTGGAATCGGCTTCCATCGATCTTCGGGTGGGAGTGCCACCAGTTTTGTTTGAAAGACCTTAAGAATCCTTCTTCCCGAATTTATCCTTTCAACTGTGCATGAGCTCATCTTTTTCAAATTCTCGACTTCCTGTGGTCTTAGACCAAACCACATTGTTAAGTATAGGAAATTGAAATGCGAGGGCCGCATTTTATCTTTCGCCCTCACAAGTATTTCCGTGGTCAGAGGTAACGACGGTCTTCTTCGTTTGGATTTTTGATAAAAACTTTCAAGTAGCAGTTGTCTTTCGTAACCTCTGGGGACCCCAACAGGGAGAAATGGCTTGGCCAGTTTCCTTGAGATGAAAAACCCCCATAGGTTCGCCGTTCTTAAGATCGCATGGATATAATAGAGGCTTAACTGCCTTGAACGAAAATAGTCGTAGATGGTTTTCATATGAAAAAACCACTCCCATGGATCGATTCGGATAGTTTCGATCATTTTTTGAGTCGCGTTCCAGATTGTAGATACCCGCCGGAAACTCCTTCGTCCCCGTACCGTCTTCTCATAACGGACTTGTAAAAATAGTTTTTCAAATTCCTCGACAAACTTCTCAGGAAGAAGCGAGTCTCGCCTCAATTTTGATTCCCTTTTTTCTTTCTCAAGCCGTCTAATCCTTTCTTCCTGGTACTTGAGATGAAGTTCGGCATTCAGTTGGCGCATTCGGACCTTTGCTTCCTCGTAACTCATCCCGGCGTGGAAACCTAAGCTTGACCAGCGATCTTTAGAAATATCCCAGGTGCGCCTGTGGCTGGGCCGGTAGGCACCTTCGATGTCTTTGCGCTTATACGATACGAACTGAACTTTCCAATTTGGGGACTTCTTGCGATGCGGCAGCGATCTAATATAGTAACCCATAGGACCTCCGATATGACTTCTTTTCGGAATATTAAAGGCGACTACCGCGTCTCAATCAGACGCTGTTTTTGATTCTAAGTATTTGAAAAAATTGAATGTAGAAATCGGGGCGGCGAATTGATCCTGACGTCCTAAGTATTTGTAACAAAAAGTAGAAACAAAGCAAATCAATAACTTGCTACGGAGCGATATCTACCAAGATCTACAGAGATCGACAGAAATGTACTCTGATTGGTTGCAAGTGGTTGCAGTGCCAGACCTACCTTGACCATTCGGTTGCCATCTTTACAGCATCAAGCTTAAGTGCTTTTGCGATCTTAAGTAACGTGAGTCGCCGAGGCATTGAGCCAGAGTTAAAAAACCGGGATAGTGAAGGCTGAGGGATGCCTGTCAACTCAGATAACTTGGTGAGTCCCCCTTTCTGATTTACTTCAATAATAAGCGAGTCTTTAAACTTACGAATGTTTTTGGCGATCTCGTCTAGATCATTAAATTTAACGTAGGGAGCCTCTGCCCGCTCGGTTTGAGCGCAGTCATCAATCATATCTTGAATATCTGCGACAATTTCACTTTTTTCCTTGGCATCACCTTCAGAGATCCACATCTTCATAAGATCGTAGACCCCATCGAAAGCGATAGCTGTTTGAACCGCTTGGGTAATAAAATTCGTTGGCAATTTTGCAGCTTTCATACTCGTCGCGATCTCAAAGAGTTCCATCTGATGATCTGGTGCAAGTTTTTCTGCTTTCATGATAATCGTCCCCTTTCTGTATAAACACCTTGGCGAATAAGTTGAAGATGTGTCTTGAAGCGAGCAAGCCTTCTTTGCTCGTATTTGGGATTTTCTTTAACATAGGCCTCACAAAGAAACGCATGCTTTAAAAGTCCCACTGGGAGCCGGATTTCTACTCTTCCATTTCCCATCTTGTCCCACTTCATTTTAAAGCCATCTTGAATTTTTTGCCCCGGAGGGCATTCAGCGATAGACCAAAATTGTTGAACACTGAATTTTGTATCATTCGGATAATTCTTAAGTCTCATGACGTCCGGGCGCATCGTTTTCTTGTATTGCTCACCTGTGAATGCCACTCGACTTTTTAAATCGAGATAAGCATCTAAAGCCCATTCAGTAATAATAATTTCCATCCGTTCTCCGATGTTAGCTCTCATAGCTAACTTATATGCCTAATATAACATAAATAACATTTATAAACAATGTAAATTATCTATTTGAAATTACACTTATTTTTTAGTTGCTTTAACCAATGCAATTTTGACCTGGTGGGTAGTTTCGCTGGGGCCGCGCTAGCGTTACGAAAGCGTTTTTTGACCCCTAAGACTCTGGAATCACAACCTTTAAATGTACTTCTTGGTACCTGGTTTACACTTTATACCGGGCACATGGTTTACACTATTCTGCACTGTTCACACCTGTATAGTTAGGTTTAAGCCCGAAAGGATCGTCCTTTGGGGCAAACTTTTGACTGAACTCGTCGAA